>CAZJXV010000098.1:0-13414 GCA_964550015.1 uncultured Verrucomicrobiota bacterium | reverse complement strand
CGCCGGTTATATCTACTCGCTGCGGATGAAGCTGAGGTCCGGTGACACGCGGGCATACCGCCGCACGATCATCAAGATGTACTGGGACGGTGAGGCGAAGGCGTCGGTCTGGGCGCCGTACGGCGACTTCTTCGGGTCCGGCTTCGGTCACGTCGAGTTCAACTCGCTGCCGGTCGGCATGGGGAAGGGCACAGTGAACGGCCGCACGGTGAAGACGCCTGCACCGGCCGGCGAACCGGAGACAGGGCCGGGGCCGATCGGCGACGACGTGTGTTACTCGTATTGGGTCATGCCCTTCGCGAAGGGCGCACGGCTCGAGATCGAGAATGGGAGCCGACTGCCCGTCGAGGTGAGCTGCGAGATCCGGCGGCGCGTCACGACGGGGCTCGGTACAAACGTGGGCCGGTTCTGCACGCAATGGCGCAACGAGATCGGAAAGGAAGGCAAGCTGGTCGAGTTGCTCGACGTGAAGGGGGCGGGCCGCTTTCTCGGCCTCATCATGAGCGTGCAGGGGATCGGGGACATCAGCTACCTCGAGGGGAACGAACAGTATTTCGTTGACGGCGAGGAGAAGCCCTCGATGGTCGGCACGGGCACCGAGGACTTTTTCAACGGCGGGTGGTACTACAACCAGGGCGTGTTCGACAGGCCCTTGCACGGGCTGACGGAAAAGCAGCACACGCTCGTGGGCCGGACGTCGCAGTACCGGTTGCAGGTGCCGGACGCGGTCACGTTCCGGACGGCGTTCAAGCTGTTGATCGAGCATGGCACAAACAATATCCATATTGACGACGACTACTCGACGCTGACGTACTTCTATCTATTGCCGCCGACAGCGCAGGCGTATGAGCCGCCCGCCGCGTCAGAGATGAACTTCCCGAGGAAGGTGTTGGTGCGGCCAAACCTGCCGGGTCGCGGGGCCATCGGCGATGAGAAGGCGGGAGTCGTCGCGATGCGAGGCGGCCGGTTTGCGGAGCAGGTGTTCGACCAGGCCAAGGCCTCGTGCCCGAAGACGCTCAGGTTCTGGAAGGACATCTCAGAGGGGTACGAGGGGACGAACCTCTCGTTGTTCTGCTGGTGGCCGCGGGCCTTCCTCGTACGGGACGAGCGTCACGACCCGCGCCTCAAAGAGCCGTACCGCGGCGACGTGATCGTGTGTGAGGGCAAGAAGGCCGGCGATTACCTGGAGCTGCCGCGCCCCACGGACGAGCAGATCTCCGGAAAGTCCATCGGCCGGTACTGGCTCGTGAGCGGGCCGGACTTCGGGCAGGTGAGAATTGTCGCGGGCGGCAAGCCGGTGACGGAGACTATTGACCTGTACGCCGAGGAGGTCGAGCCGCGTGAGGTCGGGCCGGTCGAAATCCCGGAAGGACGGGCGGCGGTGCGAATCGAGGTCGTCGGGCGGAATGCGAAATCCGGCGGAATGAAGTTCGGCCTGTACGTCGACAAGGTGCTGCCCGTCCTCATCCAGCCCGAGGCGTGGCGGATAATCGGGCCGTTTCCGTTCGACCGCACGGCGACGACGGAGTCGTTTGCCCAATCGTGGCCCCCGGAACGGGAGCTGAAGTTCGATGCGAAATACGAGGGCAAGCTCGGCGAGGTGGCGTGGCAGGATATGCCGGTCGCGATGGTAGCCGACGACGACTATCAGGCCATCAGGTTCCGGCAGGGCATCCCCCACTCTTACGACGCGACGGCGTACGCGCACACGTTCGTGGTGTCACCCATCGAGGGCGAGGTCACGCTCAAGCTGGGCCACAGTCGCCCCCTGGCGGTTTTCCTCAATGGCGAGAAGGTCTACGAGAAAGTCACCCAGCGCCGTTACAAGGACGACCAGGACTCGGCAAGAGTCCGGCTGAAGAAGGGCGCGAACAGTCTGCTGGTAAAGACGGCGAACCCGCAGGGGATCTGGAAGGTGGGGCTCAGGTTCGTTGACGCGGAAGGCAAGCCGGTGCGCGGCCTGAAGTTCATGAAGGAGCCGGCCGCCGGGTGAAGCGCAGAGTGACGTATGCGTTGGCGAGACGAGCTCAAGCAGATCGAGGATAGTCTCGACGACCAGGGCCGCGGAAGCTGGGAGCCGAAGGCCTACTTCTTTTTCCGGCGGCTGTTCCGCTACAGTCTCGGCGCTTTCCTTCTCCTTTTGTTCGCGTTCTTCAGCTTCAGGCGGTTGAGGTATCACCTTTTTGGGTACACGGAGAAGTACTATCTGGTAGCCGGCATCGCTCTTGGTCTGGCGCTGCTCGGCGCGGTTGTCGGAGGGATTGGCATTTTCTTCACAGTTCCGCTCGACAAGAAGCGGCGCCGAAAACGAAGGGACTCATCGAAGCGGCGTCGTTGGCGCCGGTAGCTCAGAGAATTCGGGGGACAGCATACGTGTTGGCGTCGCGACAGGCTTCTTGCCGCGCGATCTGAACGAGGCGCACGTTTTCTCTTGCAGGACGGCCCGGCTCAGGCTACAATTGTGCCATGCGAAGGCCGGCATGGATCGTGGCGCCGGGCCTCCCACATCACGTGATTCAGCTCCAATGCGCCCACCGCCTCGAGACCCCGGCCATGAGCCCATGCATGGGATGTGAAATAGGTATGGTGTCCGTGGATTTTCGATTTTCCATGAATCTGGGAGTGTCTCTGAAGGAGCAGCGGTGTGTGGGACAGAGATGTGGAAGACAAGGCCCGCGGCTTTAGACAGCGCCTTGAGGAACAGCCGCAAGACGGCGAGCTGTGGTTTGACTACGGCGTTTTCCTTCAATGCCACGGTGGAGACAGCTATCTCGCGCTGCAAGCACTCGAGACGGCCCGCGACCTGTTGCCCCACAACGACCTTCGCTTGCAGCTCGGCCAGGCGTACATAAACGTCGGGCAGTTCGAGAAGGGGATATCTCTGATGCGTGATACGGCGACAGCCAGCCCCCGTCCGGAGGCATACTGCTTTCTGGCGAACGCGCACCTTAACAATGAGATGATGTGGGAGGCCGAGAGGGCCTGCAGGGCCGCGCTCGAACTTGATCCTGAGTACGAGGAAGCCTTCTTTTTGCTCGGAGAGGCGCTGCGCGACGAAAGGCGGGCGGAGGCAATCGAGTGCTACAGGCGAGCAGTAGAACTTGACCCAGTGTATCAACTTGCCTGGCAGGCACTTGGGCGTGAACTCATACACGCCCATGAGACATTGAACGAGGGGTTGGAGTGTCTTCAGAAGGCGATTAGGCTGGATCCAGAGGACGGATGGGCACGGGCGTACTATGCGAACGCACTGTGGCAAGCCAGGCGAGTGGCCGAGGCAGACGAGCAATACAAGGCAAGCATACGGCTTCTTCCGGAAGTGGCCGAGGCGTACCGATGGTACGCTCATTTTCTTGAGGCTCAGGGCAGAACCGCGGAAGCAGAAAGGCAGGAGCGGGAGACAAGGCGGTGTGACCGGCACGGCGGTGAGCCGTGAGTGTCGCTTCTTGCCATGGTCTATCACCGACTGCGGGCGGCATCCACAGGATAGTAATGGCGCCCGTGTTTTGCGGAGGTGATTGTGCGATGGAATCTCAGGCGTGCTATGACCACGAGCGTTTCGACAGGCTCCTGGATCGAGGACAACTTCGAGCGGCGCGCGATGCGGTCCGCAGCTCCCTGAGGAAAGAGCCTGAAGACCCGCTGCTTTGGATGGAACTGGCGGAAACATACTATGGAGAGAACAAGTACAAGCTAGCATTGAGGTATTACGAAAAGGCCTACCGCCTGGCGCCCAGTTCTCCTTTAGTCCTCTCAGATTACGCGGGCACTCTCGATCTTATGGGGAGGGAAAAGGAGGCAATCGAGATATGGAAGAAGCTGCTAAGGAAAGGACGGAACAGGATTGCGCGAGGGGAGCATATCGCCGGAATGCGGGATGCCAGTTGCTTGCTCAACCAGTGTAGATTCCGCCTGGCTCTGAGTCATGCGCGGCTGGGAAGTATCGCGTCAGCGATACGGTACCTGAAGCGCCACATTGCGAACCGCGCGCGCGGACTTCCCAGCGACTGTAGTCTTCAAGACGCTAAGAGGATGCTGAAGAATCTCGAACGGAGGAGATGAATTCGGGGGACACCTTACGTGTTCGCGCCGCGATAAGCCTCTCGCGGCATGACCTGGACGAGGCGCACGTTTCTTCTTGCAGGACGGCCCGGCCCAGACTACGATTTTCTCATGCGAAGGCCGGCATGGATCGTGGCGCCGGGCCTCCCACATCACGTGACTCAGCTCCAATGCGCCCACCAGCCCGCGAAACCCCGGCCATGAGCCCATGCATGAGATGAAATAGGTACGGCGTCCCCCGATTTGATTTATGGAACTTGTGAGATTGGCGTGCGACCCGTTCCCTCTGGAAAATTCACCTATATCGTGCATAGATTTTTCAACAAAGACAAGAAGTGACTGATTAGTAGGAGGTTCCCGAGGTGCAGAATTTGGCTGTGTCCGAGTGGTTCACTTGTGAAGTGTTGCCAGGTCTGCCCGGAACTGGCCCGGCGCCTCACCAATTCAGGCGCGAGGGGCAGCGCACTCACTCTGAAGGACTCGTTGTCCGCGTGAAACCCGTGGACGGAGAACCGTGGATCGGAAACTTCCAATATGGTGACGGCGACGTCTATGTCTCAGGCGTCTTTGTCTACTCCTCTGATCAGTTCATCTGTGTGGTTGCGCGAGGCCAAGGTTACCTGGTGTGCGGAAGGAGGCCGTCCGAATATGAAATCGTTCGTTCTTACCCCATCCGGGACGTTCGCACCATACCGGAGAAGTCGCTGATTGTGTTTGCCGACTACACGGAGTTGTCAGCATATGGATCGAAGGGCTTCGCGTGGATGACAAAGACGCTCTCATGGGACGGCCTAAAAATCACAGAGGTAACGGCAGAGCGCATTACAGGCGTTGCCTGGGATGCCCCCGCCAATAAGGAAGTTGGGTTCAGCGTTGATGTGACAACGGGCCGATCGCAGGGCGGGTCGAGCCCGAAAACATAGGGGGTGTCCGACGCATGACATAGGCATACCTCTCGCGGCAGCGATAACGCCGACAAGGTCAGCTGCATCTGCGATTCGGACTACCGGCTCGACAAGCTCAAGTGCTACACCGTAGCGGGAAACGGGGTCAACTAGGTCGAGGTAGACTGCAGCCACGAATTGGAGGGACACCATACGTAACTCGGCCGGGCCCGGTGGATCTCACCCAGAGCTACACAGGTTGTTCTGCTCCGAGGGAGTTGCCCAAGACGCGCTTCGTTCTTCGGCAGCCTGCCGGGTCAAGTTCGGTCGTTGGGTTGGGGTGGGGCGACGTCGGCAATGGCGTCGAGCAGGTCGCGCAGGTTGAAGGGCTTGCTCACGAGGCGGCAGCCGGGCGCGCGGGCGCCCTTGGCCGCGGCGGCGTCGGTGATGCCGGCGGCGGTGAAGACGATGCGTGAGGCCAGCTCCGGCTGCTCGGCACGGAGCCACGTGCGCAGGGCCGGGCCGGCGAGGCCGGGCATGGCGAGCTCGGCGACGATGACGTCGAACGACGGGGCGCGGAGCGCGCGCAGCGCCTGCGAAGCCGTCGCGCAGGCCACGATGCGATGTCCCGCGCCGGCCAGCAGCTTCTTCATCATTGTGAGCATCTCCTCGTCGTCGTCAACGAGCAGGATGCTCAGCGGGCGCAGCGCGCCAAGGGGCCGCGGCATTGCGCGTAGAGCCCGGTCGTCAGGCGTGCGCGCGGGAAGCTCGATGCGGAAGGTGGCGCCGCGGCCGCGCTCGCTCTCGACGGAGATGGAGCCGCCGTGGTTGTGGACGATGGCGCGGGCGACGGTGAGGCCGAGGCCCGCGCCGAGCCCCTGCGGCTTGGTCGTGTAGAACGGCTTGAAGATCCGTTCGAGATCGTCCTCGGCAATTCCCTCGCCGGTATCCGAGAAGGAGATCGCGATCGTTTGGCCGCTTGCCTTCGTGGTGACTCTCAAGCGCCCGCCGTGCTCATGCATCGCCTGGTGGGCGTTGCTGAACAGGCTGAGGAACACCTGGGCGAGCTGGCGCTCGTCGGCGAGCGTAGGCGGCAGGGCGCTGTCGAGCGCGAGGACGAGGCTAATGCCGCGCGCCTTGTAGCGGTGCTCGACGAGGGCGACGGTCTCGCGGATGACGGCGTTGACGTCGCACGCGCGGGGCGCAGGGGGGGCGGGTTTCGAGAAGGCGAGAACTGATTCGACCACGCGCCTGGCGGCCTGGGCGCAGCGCTCGATGGCGTTGACGTGCGCCATTTCGCCAATGCCGAGCTTGCGCTGCTGGAGCATCTGCGCGTGCCCGATGACGGGCCCGAGGCGGTTGTTGAGGTCGCGCGCGAGGTTCGCCATGAGCGCGTTGACGGCGCCGATCTCCTCGGGCTTGACGGGTTCCTTGCGGGCCTGAACTTGGCCGCGCTTGAGTTCCTGCTCGAGCTGCTGGGCCTCGGTGACGTCGTGGAAGGCAAGCATGATGGTGTGACCCTCGATGGCGGCCATGGAGCACGCCGCGGGGAAGGTCGAGCCGTCGGCACGCCGCGCCGTAAGCATACGGCTCACGACGCCCGAATCCTCGTCCAGGCCTGCGAGAAGCGGTTTGAGCTCGCCGTGGCCGCCGAGGACGCCTCTCCGGCACAGGTCGGTACGCAGAAGCTCCGAACGGGTGACGCCGAATGCCTCGGCAGCGGCCCGGCTCACGTCGAGCACGACGCCGGCCGGATTGAGCAAGAGCACGGGCCCGGGCGCAGCACGAATAAGGCTTCGGAGCCGGCGCACGGTCGAGCCGAGCTGGACCGTAAGCGTCGCGTTGTCCAGCACCGTGCCGAGGACCACGGCCGCGGTCTCGGCGAATTCGACGTCGTCCTGGACGAGCGGTTCGTCATCGTCCGTACCGATAACCAGCCAGCCGGCGGTGTCCTTGCCACGCGGGATGGGAACGACGAACATGGCACGTGCGCCGAAGCTCGCGACCTCCGCTTCGAGGCCGCCGGGCTCCGGCGTGGCCGTGACCGTTTTGCCCGGAAAGGCCTTGGGCAGCCGGTCGAGCGTGTCGTTGTCGGTCTCGATCTCCTCGCCCACTTCGCGGCCCAGGTCCTCTGCGGGCCACACGCCCTCGAGACGCAGCCCGCGGTCGTGGCCCATGGAACGCACGAACAGGCACACCCGGCAGGGCAGCTCGTCGTACACGCGGCGCAGGATCGCTCTTGCCGCCTTTGCGGGCGACAGGCCCCGAACCTCGAGCAACATGAGCCGCAGCGACTCGAGCCTGCGCGAGCGCTGCACGTCGCGCTGGTAGAGATCGGACCAGGTAAGCCCCTGTCGCAGGCTCTCGGCCGCGGCGACGAGGCCCTCAATGTCCGGAGCGCGTCGTGTCGCGGGTGCAGCCGGCGGCCTTGTCGGGGCCTTGAGGCCGTCGCTGACGTGGGCGAGAACGCGCTCGACGGCGATGCGGACGCTGGGGCCGTCCTCGGTGCCTTCGGTCGTTCGCTCGATCACGGCCGCGATGCTGCGGCACGCGGTGGTGCAGAGGTGTTCCACTTCGTTGAGGGTGTGGTCGCGCAGGCGGCCGACGCGGGCGAGTTCAGGCCAGTACTCCTCGGCGGCGCGCAGGTTGTCCTCGGCGAGGGAGCCGCAGAGCGTGTCCACGAACCTGTCGAGTAGCTTCGCGTAGAGCGCGCCGGGAAGCGGGCTCGAAAAACACAGGCGAGAAGACTTCTCGAGGACGGTGGCGGTCCAGTGGGCCAGAATCTCCGTTCTGAGGTTGCGCAGCGCGGTCTCGATGCTGTGGGCCACCTGGTGACGGATGCCGATGGTGCTCACGCGTCCCTTCCCGATCCGCTTGGCCGCACGCGAGCCGTGGCCTCCGCCTCGGGCGCGTCCGCCTTGGACATGACAGGTCGCACGGCCAGAGATGATGATCCTCTCCTGTAAGCTCACTGTAGCGGGGCCGGAGGTGCCGATCAAGAAGAAGTTGCGACATGTGTTCGACCAGGGCCATGCGGCGCCACAGGCGCGATTCGCCGGGATTGTTGTTGCGCCCCGGGCCAAACGGCACACACAATGCGCGGCCTTGGCCAATGCAACTGTGGGAGGCACCGCTTTGGAGAGCCGGATCGACACGCACTGCGGGACGCCGTGGCTATTCGTCAACGGCGAGCCCGCGGCAACGCACTGGGCCTTCTGTTCGGCCGAGCACGCGGCGGATTTCACGGCGGCGGGCATCGGCATCCTCACGTTCAGCCTGCCCCCCGCGATCGAGCGGCAACGCTGGTGGCTCGGGCCGGAGGAGTACGATTTCACGACGACGCGCGTGGTGCTTGAGCGGTTTGCCGCGGTTGCGCCTGATGCGGTGCTCGTGCCGCGGATCCACTTCGGGTATGCGGAGATGAGCTGGTGGCCGGATCTTTTTCCGGAGGAGTGTGCCGTCGCGCTGCGGATCGAGGACGGGCAGCCCGACACCTCATTCCAGCCCAGGGGCGTGCGCCGACTCCAGCACTCGATGGCCTCGCAGCGGTGGCGCGAGCTCGCCGGCAAGGCGCTGGCGGCTTTGGTGCAGGATTGTGAGCGGCAATTCGGTGAGCGGATCCTGGGCTATCACGTCGGCGGCGGCCACACAGCGGAGTGGTTCACGTGGAACGTGGTGAACCCGGACGCGCTTGACGACTACAGCGAGCCGATGCGCCGAGCGTTCCGTGAATTCTTGCGCAAGACGTATCGCACGGACGAGGCGCTGCGCCGCGCATGGCACCGCGAGGACGTTGCACTCGAGACGGCGGAGATCCCCTCGCCTCGGCGCCGGGCTAGTCCGGAGGCTGGCGGCTTGTATGATCCCTCGACGAGCCGGGACATCATTGACTACCAGCGCTGCTATGGAGAAGAGACGGCGGCGAGCGCGATCTACCTGTGCCGCGTCGCGAAGGAGAGCGTCGCAGGCCGGAAGGTCGTCGGCGTGTTTGGGGGCTACCTGATGACGTTTGATGAGGTGTTGTGCCCCCAGCGCAACGGGCACCTTGGATTTGCGACTGTGCTTGAGTCGCCCGACGTCGACTTCATCTGCAGCCCGTACCTGTACGAGAACCGGGGCTGGGGCGGATTCCACCACGCACAGAGCCTTCCGATGGCGGTCGCGGCGCACGGGAAGCTCTACGTTGACGAAGTGGACACACCACCGTTGCGCGACGGCCGGCGTGTTCACCAATTCACCAGGATTCACAGGCCGTGTAAGCCGGACGAGTGGGCGCAGGTGCTGCGGCGCGATTACGCGCACTCGGCGGCGATGGGGGCGGCGCGCTGGTGGATGGACCTCATCAACGAGGGATGGTACTCGGACGAGGCGAGCACCCGGACGCTGCGCACGCTGGTCGAGGCAGAGCAGCGCATGGCGGAGCGGCCACGCGGCCCGGTCGCCGAGATCGCCGTCGTGCTCGATATCGAGGCGCACTGCGCCGCGGCGCCGGGTCCGTCGCTCCAGGAACCGTTCATCGGGTTTCTGGTGCAGTGGGAGCTGCCGCGAATCGGCGCGCCGTTCGATGTCGTGCTTCTGGACGATCTGCTCACCGAGCGGTGCGGTCCGTATCGGCTGCTCCTCTTTCCGCAACTTGGCTTTCTCGGCGCGGATAAGCGCACAAGGCTCAGAGAGTACCTTGATCGCACGGGTACCTCGGCCTTCTGGTTCCATGCTCCTGGATGGCTCGACGAGAACGGGCCTTGTGCCGAGAACGTTCGCGATCTGACGGGCCTCGCGGTGCGGGTGGAGGGCCGCTGCGGCCATCTGGATGCGGAGATTCTCTCGAACGATCACTGGTTGACGCAGGGCCTGGAGCCTGGAACAGCCTACGGCTCAAGTACCGGATTAGCTCAACGTCAGGAAGTGGCGATGAAGTGGGAGTTTGTCCCGCAGCGGATTGGCCCTCGTGTGGCCCTTGCCGATGGTGACGCCCGTCCCCTGGCCGTACTCAAAGACGGTGGCGAACCGGCACTTGCGGTGAAGGAATCGGAAGGGCGGTTCGACCTGCTCTCGGTGGCTCCGGCGCCGCCTCCTCGCCTACTCCGGAACGCGGCCGGGCGAGCGGGCGTCCACCTGTACGCGCCGCTTGGCGACATCGTTTATGCAGGAAAGCATTTCCTCGGTATCGTTGCAGGCAGCGACGGCACGCGGGCAATCCGCCTCCCAACCGAATCGCGCGTAACGGAGCTGACGACGGGAGCGACTCTCCTGGAACAGGGTCGGGAGTTCGAGCTCGACCTCATGGCGCACCACTGCGGGCTGTTTCTGGTAGAGGATTAAGGGCCATCTTTTATTCTGCAATATAAATCGCCGTCCGGTTTTTACACTAAAATGGTGATTTGAAAGACGGGTATGGTCTAAGCTGTTCTTCGCAGGTAGCCCTTTGGGTTGTGCGTGAGGTAGAACTTTTCGCGAGTGCGGTCAACGACGAAGCTGCTGTTGTCTTGGAGGAATTCCTCGACTGCTTCCATTGGGCCGGGGGGATGCTCTGGGAGTACGGGGTGGCCGTGAATGTTGGTGTCCTCGACGATGATGTAGCTTCCGATTGTGACGAACTGACCGTAGATCTCGAGCTCCCTCAGGACGTGCTCCTTGCTGTGATCTGAGTCCAGAAGGACCAGCACGGTGTCCTCGTCACGTACCAGCGTCCTCACTTGCGCCACGATGTTCGGCGAGGTCGAGGAGCCGAGCAGGTACGTCACCCGCTCATGAGTTGGCCGGTCTTCGTATTGCTCGACGTCTATGGTGATGACCCGTCCGTGGCCGAGCAAGTCGCACACCGAAGCCATGAACAGGGCGCTGCCCCCGTGGCCGGTCCCGGACTCCACGACGACATCGGGCCGCAACTCGGACATGAGCTCCTGGTAGATCCAGAGGTCGAACGGACACTTCTTTAGCGGGACTCCCAGCCAGTAGGTGTCCATCCACGTCCCATGGCCGCTGAGAAGGCCGGTTTGGTAGAAGAGCTTGTGGAACTCGTCCACGATGTCCTGCTGCGAGCGAGGAGGGTTGGGGGGCACACGCCTGGGGGGCACAGGGCGGAGAATGGCCTTGAGTTTCGTTGCCTTCTGCTTCAACCGCTTCCACAGCGTCGTGATCATGGCGACACCATGAGCTCTCTGCCTGCGTCCCGTCACGCGGGATGATTCTCGCGGGGATATGTCATTGCCCGTTGTTGCGCGCGTCCGTCGTGCGCTGTGGCGGCACCTGGACGTGGGCGTGGTCGCGGCCGAGGTAGAAGTTGAGCCAGGAGCTGGTGCGGTCGAGGGTCCAGTTGCGGGCGACGGGGTCGCGGTCGCGGATCTCGTTTTCGAGGCCGCGGGACTTGAGGCGCTCGTAGATGCGGACCCAGGCGCAGCGGACGTCGGGCCAGACCTCGCACATGCCGTCGCGGCTGCCGCCGCAGGCGCCGTTGCGGAGATATTTGGCGCATTGCGACTCCGGGCAGAGGAAGGCCATGTCGGGCAGGGCGCAGTCGCCGCAGTCGCGGCAGCGGTTCGTCAGATATTTCATTATTTTTTCAAAGCGGTAGAACCACTTGGCCAGCGAGGGGCGCTCGTCCACATAGCGGCAGATTCGCTGGGCCCATCGGAAGCCGAGGCGGCCCGGTTCGAAATAGGCGTTGTGGATGGCGCGCATGATCCTGTAGCCGAGCGGCGCGCTCGGGCGTTCGCAGGCCGGGGCGGGCGTGTCGGTGTTGAGGCCGGTCGCTTCGTCCTTTTCGTAGAGGTAGCAGCCGCCGGGGATGGCGAAGCTGACGTCCCTGACGTGCTCCTGCCAGTTCGGAGTGTACTCGTCGGCGCGGTCGAGGATGTAGGCGAGGTGCTCGTACTTGAGGCCGTAGCCGCCGATGTGGGCGCCCTTGTAGCCAAGGCCCCGGAGGACGGCAATCTGCTTGGCGGCGAGGTCGAGCCGGGCCTGCTTGCCCTTGTCGGGCAGCTTGGCGTTGCTGTTGAGCTGCGCCAGCATCTCGTCGGTGACCACGCAGCCCGGCAGCTCGCCCCGGTTCATGATGCGCCCCACCACGCGCGTGAGCACGTACACGTTGCCAAGCACGGGGACGTGGAGGCCGTTGTGGCGCATGACGCGCATGAGCTCGTCGAACTTGCGCGCGTCGTAGCCGACCTGGGTGATAATGAAGTCGGCGCCGTTTCGGATTTTCTTGGCGAGCTTGTAGTACTGGTTCATCAGCTCCGACTCGAGCTTCTTGAACGGGCTCACACAGGCGCCGGCGGTGAAGTGCGTCCGCTCCAGCGCCTCCCACTCGCCCGGTTTGCGGCCCGGGACCTTCATGCCCTCGTTCATGTCGGCGAGCATCTTGAGGAGCATGACGGAATCAATGTCGAACGCGGGTTTGGCGAGGCCGCCGTAACCCTCGACGGGGTAGTCGCCGGTGAGGGTGAGGATGTTCTCGAGTCCGAGCCGGGAGAGCTGGTAGGCGCGGCTTTCGATGCCGTTGCGGTTGTAGTCCTTGCACGCGAGGTGGATGATGACGTCCATGCCCCGGTACTTGATGTCGAGGCCGAGGATGTCGGGGCTGAGCCGGGGGTTGCCGCCGGGGTTGTCGGTGAGGCTCAGGGCGTGGACGCGGCCGTCGTCAATGCAGGCCTGGGCGAAGTGGATGATCTCGCCGACGTCTTTCCTGATGGCCCCGCGGGTGGGGACAATCTCGACGGTGATGACGAACGTGGTGTCGTCTTTGAGGAAGGCCGAGAAGTCCAGGTACATGCGCGATCCTGTCGTGCGGTGCCGGGTTCGGGCTGTTCAAGGCAAAAGATGTTACGCGCCCAGCCGGTGAGGCGCAACGGGATTTCGCCCGCCCGGGTGGAACCGAGGGCGGCGGGCCGATTGTTCGAGAATATGGCGTGTGAGACGATTCGAGTCAGTCAGCGCCCGGAGAGCCGTTGCTCTTGGCGGCGAGCGGGATGTGAGCGGCGTTGAATAAGCGGGCGTGGTGAGCGTCGAAATGAAGATGAGGCATGGAATCGGCCCAATCGAAAGGGGACCGGGACGATGAAACGGTTGATCTTGATAGCGGCTGCGGCCCTGATGCTTTCGGGCTGGGCGGGCACGGCGTTCGCCGGCGGTCGGATCTACATCTACACGTCAGGCGGGCGGTACTACGACCGGCCGTACAGGACGTACTACTACGGCACGTACTACTACCCGCGCCGCACCTACTACCGCCACGGCCGACGGTACTACCATCGCAGGCACCACAGGCGCGCGACCCACCACTACTATTACGGCCCGTACTACACGTACTGGGGCCCGTCGGTGTACTACTACTACCGTTAGGCGCGGGCCGGGGCGAGGCGGCTGGTAAGCCACGTTCGTGACGTAGTTCGGTGAACTCCCGGTGTGCGGCTATTCACTGTCCCGTGCGTCCGCGTCTTCGGCGGTCTTCTTCTCTGCTTCCGCCAGGC
>CAZJXV010000097.1:0-13513 GCA_964550015.1 uncultured Verrucomicrobiota bacterium | reverse complement strand
GCAGGTGATCACGACGACGCTCCGGTTTCGCACGACCGATCTGCAGGCCGCCCTGGTCGACGAGCGCGTCTCGTCGTGGCAGACCCGCTCCTTCAACCGATTCGAACTGGAGTACCTGCTCGAGCTCTGCGGGCTCGACGTACACACCGACTGGGCGAGCGAGTTCCGCTACCGGCGCCCGAAGCTCAACCCGCACCGGATGGTGCTGGCGATCTCGCAGTCGGGCGAGACGTACGACACGCTCGGCAGCATCCGCGTGGCCAAGGAGGCGGGCGCGCCCGTGCTCGGCATCATCAACGTGCGCGAGAGCACGATCGCGCGCGAGAGCGACCACGTGCTCTACACGCAGGTGGGTCCGGAGATCGGGGTGGCCTCGACGAAGGCGTACACGGCGCAGATCGTCACCATGTATCTGTTCACGCTGTACCTGGCGCGGCTGCGCGGCGAGATGGATGACGAGGCGTACATGGCGTTTGTCAACGACCTCGAGGCGGTGCCCGACATCGTGGCGTCGGTGCTCGAGGACGTGAGCGAGATCAAGCGCGTCGCCGACGTGGTGACCGACGCGCCGAGCGCCCTGTACCTTGGGCGGGGCTACAACTTCCCGTCGGCGCTCGAGGGCGCGCTCAAGAACAAGGAGATCTCGTACATGCACGCCGAGGGGTACGCGGCAGGCGAGATGAAACACGGGCCGATCGCGCTCATCAAGGAGGCGTTTCCGATCTTCTGCGTCTGCACGAAGGGCAACACGTACGAGAAGATGGTGTCGAACATCAAGGAGGTCGGCGCGCGCAGGGGGCGGGTTGTGACGATCGCCACGGAAGGCGACGAGTACATCAAGACGATCAGCGACGAAGTGATTTACGTGCCGGAGGTGCGCGAGGAGCTCTCGCCGATCATCAACGCGGTGCCGCTGCAGTTGCTCGCCTACTACATTGCGGCCAACCGGGGGTGCGACATCGACAAGCCGCGCAACCTCGCCAAGAGCGTCACGGTGGAATAGAGGGGACCGTCACCGATTCTCATGGGTGGGCCAGAGAGGAAATGGCGAAGAAGTTTCTGATCGTGGGCGCGGGCAAGTTCGGCCAGGGCGTGGCGCGAGCGCTCAGCAAGCGCGGGTGCGAGGTGATCGCGCTGGACCGGGACGCCGGGAAGCTCGCGGAGCTGGCTGGTGCGGTTTCGAGCACGGTGCACCTCGACGCGACGGACGAGGCGGCGCTTGCCGCCGCGCTTGCCGACGTGGGCGGCGCGGTGGACGTGGCGATCGTGAGCATCGGCGACGACGTGCAGGCGAGCCTGCTTATCGTGATGGCGCTCAAGGAGGCGGGCGTGCCGACGGTGGTGGCCAAGGCGCTGACGGAATCGCACGGCAAGGTGCTTGCGCGCGTCGGGGCGGACCGGATCGTCTATCCCGAGCGCGACATGGGGATGAAGCTGGCAAGCGTGCTGGTGTCGCCGACGATTTTCGATCACGTGGAGGTCGGGCCGGGGTACGCGATCCTGGAGATCGCGGCGGCGCAGGCCTTCTGGGGCAAGAGTCTCGCGGAGTCGCAGATTCGGGCCGCCTACGGGGTGAGCGTGATCGCGATCAAGCCGCCGGAGGGCCGGGAAGGCGAGACGGTGGTGGCGCCGCCCGCCGAGACCGTGATCAACGAAGGCGACATTCTTGTCGTTGTCGGCACGGATCGCGCCGTTGAGAGGTTCAGAGCGATCGGCTAGATCAACCTCCGCCGAGGTCCCGGCAGGGAATTCCAGCTTCTTTGAGGTTACGGTGGCAGGGGGCCTGGAATGGCGTGGGTCTTGCTACGAACAGGCTGCGACGATTGCATAGGGAGAAAAGTGTCATGGATAAGCGGATCGCCATTTGCATCATCGCTGCGCTCCTGGTGCTGGTGGTCACGGCGGCCTACGCCCCGAACACCGGTTCCGAGACGAAGGAGACCGACAAGGCGGAGGTCAAGGAGAAGGCCGTCGCCAAGACATTGGACAAGGTCATCGAGAACCAGGAGGCGATCCTCGCGGAGCTGAAGGTCCTGAAGGAGAATCAGGACCTGATGCGCAAGGACCTCAAGTACATCCGCTCAAAGACGCACTAGGCCCCGGTCCGACAGGGGCTTCCCTCGCCGGCCACCGGTCATCGCCGATGGCGTCGAGCGTCCCTTTCTCCTTTCCCCGAAGGCGGACACGGGCAGGCCGTCTCCGAAGAGCTTCGATTGCCCGACTCAGGCCCCTTCCTCCCCGTGGAACTTTTTACGTCCGCGTGCTATTATGAGGTGTGCAGCAATCGGGAAAGAAGGCCTTCTAAGTCAGGATTTATGTGTGGGTAACGACACCCTTGAGGCAAAGTACGACAGGCTGCGGGATTCTCTGGCCGGCTACGGGTCGCTGCTGGTGGCGTACTCGGGCGGGCTGGACAGCTCGCTGCTGCTGAAAGTGTCGCACGACGTGCTCGGCGACCGGGTGCTGGCGGTGACGGCGCTCTCGCCGACGTACCCGGGTCAAGAGCGGGCGGCGGCCGAGGCGTTGGCGAAGGACCTCGGCGTGCGGCTGGTGACGGTCGAGACCGACGAGCTGGATATCGCTGGGTTTGCGGACAACCCACCGGAGCGCTGTTACTTCTGCAAGAGCGAGCTGTTCGGCGAGCTGCAGGCGATCGCGCGCGACGAAGGCATTGCCTACGTGGCGGACGGGTCGAACGCCGATGACGTGGACGACTACCGCCCCGGGATGCAGGCGGCGTGCGAGCTCGGTGTGGTGAGCCCGCTCAATGAGGCGGGGCTGACGAAGGAAGACATTCGCACGCTCTCGAAGCGGCTCGGGCTTCCGACCTGGGACAAGCCGGCGTCGGCGTGCCTGGCTTCGCGCTTTCCATACGGTGAGGCGATCACGCGAGAGAAGCTGGCGATGGTCGAGGCGGCGGAGAGTTTTCTGAGGGAGCTCGGGTTCCGGCAGGTGCGGGTGCGGCACCACGGGACGATCGCGCGGATCGAAGTAGCACCCGAGGCGATCGAGCGGCTGGCGTCCCCGGCCGTGCGCGCGCAGGTGGTTCACAGGTTGACCGAGATCGGCTATGATTACGTCACGCTGGATTGCCGGGGATACCGCACGGGGAGCATGAATGAGGTGCTCCCGGAGGCGACCGGCACTCGGCGCGACGTTGCCCAGCGGCCGGCACGAGGCCGAGGCTTGTCTGAGGGTCCTTGAGGAGGTCGTCGGCGCGCTCGCCGGTGCGAGCAGCCGTGATCTGACTCCCAGCCAGTTGAGGGGGCCGGCGTGACCCTGCGTGCATGTCCCTCTCGCCGGCGTAGGGGAGAGCGATGGTCGAGCAGATGGAAACGCTTCAAGCGCAGGACAGCGGAGAACGTGCGCCGCAGCGCCTCGATGAGGACGGGCGCCCTGTGACGGCGGTCGTGCTGATGAGCGGGGGGCTGGACAGCCGGCTTGCGGCACGAATCATGCTAGAGCAGGGGGTGCGGGTGGTGGCGCTCAACTACCGGACGTGCTTCTGTACGTGCACGCCGAAGCATGGGTGCGGTTCGGAAGCGGCGAAGGCGAGCCGGGAGCTGGGCGTGCCGCTGAAGGTGGTCAACCACACCCGCGCGTTCATTGAGATCGTCAAGAACCCGCCGCACGGCTACGGGCGGCACATGAACCCGTGCATTGATTGCCGGATCCAGATGTTCCGCGCGGCCCGCGAGTACATGGACAAGGTGGGCGCGCACTTTCTGGTGACGGGCGAGGTGCTCGGCCAACGGCCGATGAGCCAGCGGCGCGACGCGATGCGGCTGATCGACCGCGAGGCGGGCACCGGGGGAATTATCCTGCGCCCGCTCTGCGCCAGGCACCTGCCCCCGACGCGGCCGGAAGAGAAAGGCTGGGTTGACCGCGACACGCTGCTTGATATCAGCGGCCGCTCGCGCAAGCCGCAGATGGCGCTCGCGGAGCAGTTCGGCATGACGGACTACCCCTGCGCGGCCGGGGGGTGCCTGCTCACGTACGAGGGGTTCGCGAGGAAGGTGCGCGACCTGATCGAGCACATGCCGGAGGCGCAGGCGCGCGATTTCCAGTTGCTCAAGCTGGGCCGGCACTTCCGGCTGCCCGGCGGGGGCAAGGCGATCGTCGGGCGGGACGCGGGCGAGAACGAGCGCTTGCGGAAGTGCGCGCGCGAGGGTGACGTGGTGTATGAACGCAGCGAAACGGTGGGGCCGGTCGTGCTGCTGTGCGACGCGCGCGACACCAACGACGGGGCGCTGGCGGCGGCGTTGTGCGTCACGTACTCGAAGCTTGGCGACGCCCCGTTCGGCTGCGTGCGGTACTACACGAAGGGCGACGAGACGCGGGTGCGACCGATGCAGGTGGCGCCGCTCGATAGACCGACCGTGGAGGCGCTGCACGTCTGACGGAAAGGTTTGACGGAAAGGTCTGACGAAGACGTTTGGCAGAGAGGACCGAGAGGACATGGCGGAACGTTCTGAGCTTCGCATGCGGCTGGAGCTTTCGGATGCGCATTTGATGCGAGTGGGCCCACGGCCGGCGGCGCCGGCGGGCGGCGGCCGGCGCTGGCGGAGCCTTGTGCTGCGCGCAAGGCGACGCAAGTGGTGGGCGGTTGGCGCGCTGAGTGCGGTGATCGCCGTGGAGCTTGTCGCGTTGTTGGTTGCCGCGGGCGGCGTGCCTGTTGTTGCGCCCGGCTCGCGCATGGGGCCGCTGGATGCCTCGGCGGAGGAGCTTGGCGCTCCGCTCGTGATCGAGCCCAATGCCGGGCGGCTGCGGCTGTTCGGCGAGCCGGTCCCGACGGTCGCGCGGTGGGTGCACGAACTCCCCTCGGTCGTGGTCTCGGGCGTGCCGGAGCTGCTCGACTGGCATGAGCGCATCCCGTGGGGGCTGCCGGTGTCGCTCGAGCGCGGGTGGGTCTCGTCGGAGTTCTCGATGCGGCGGGTGCATCCGGTGACGGGTGAGCCCCGGCCGCACTACGGGATCGACCTTGCCGTGGACGAGGGGACCCCGATCCGGGCCACCGCCAGGGGGGTGGTCACCTTTGCCGGCAGGAAGGGCGGCTACGGGCTCATCGTCTTCGTGGACCACGAGAACGGCGTGGTGACGCGCTACGCACACTGCTCGAAGCTCCTCGTGCGGGTGGGCGAGCAGGTCGTGCGCGGCGAGAAGATCGCGCTCGCGGGCAAGACGGGCGTCGTGACCGGCGAGCACCTGCACTACGAGGTGCGCGTCAACGGCACGCCGGTGAACCCGCGCGCGTACCTGCCTGACGGCCTTCCCGACAAGCGCCCACCGGGGATGTAGCCGGCCCTTGTCCTGCAACCGCCTTCCTTCGTGCGCTGGCTCAGCTTGGTGACCGGGGGCGGGACCCGCCTCCGCTGAAGCTTCGGTGGGCGAGCTGCCCCGAGACAGCCGGCAACCTTCGGCCTGGCTCAGGTCAGGCGATGCCGGCGCTCCAGACCTTGCTGCGGCAGCGCTTCATTGCGCCGGTGCGTTCGCGCCGGTATAGTGCCCCCGGAATCTCGACGAGGACGTGTGTGATGGCGGGCAAGGTAGCGATCGTGGGACGGCCCAACGTGGGCAAGTCGGCACTGTTCAACCGGCTTGTGGGGCGGCGGCTGGCGATCGTGGACTCGGCGGCGGGGATCACGCGCGACCGCCTCGGCGCGGAGGCCGAGTGGCAGGGGGTGAGGTTCACGCTGACCGACACGGGGGGCATCGTCGTGGACCCCGACGAGCCGCTCGTCGAGCAGGTGCGCCTGCAGGCGGAGGTGGCGATCGCGGAGTCGGACGTGCTCGTGTTCGTGCTCGACGTCATGGACGGCCTGACGCCGCTTGACCACGAGGTGGCCGGGCTGCTGCGCCCGGCGTCGGCCCGGGTCGTGTGCGTGGCCAACAAGTGCGACAACGCGCAGCTCGATGAGCAGCGGCACGAGTTCGCGGCGCTCGGGCTCGGGGACGTCTTCGGGGTGAGCGCGCTCCACGGGCTGCGCATCGGGGCGCTGCTCGACGAGGTCGTGCGGCGGCTGCCGGACGCGGGCGAGGCGGCCGAGGACGCGGCCGCGGCGGTGCGGGTGGCCATCGTCGGCAAGCCCAACGTGGGCAAGTCGAGCTTCGTCAATGCGCTCGTGCGCGAGAAGCGGCTCGTGGTGGACGCGGCGCCGGGCACGACGCGCGACGCGGTGGACGTGGCGTACCGCGGCCCGCACGGCGAGCGGTTCGTGCTGATTGACACGGCGGGGATCAAGCGGAAGCGGAGTACGAGGGTCGCCGTCGAGAAGTACAGCGCGATGCGCAGCGAGGGGGCGATCGCCCGCTCGGACGTGGCGATCGTGACGATTGACGCCTCGGCGGGAGTGACGACGACGGACGCGAAGATCGCGCACATGGTCGAGGCGCACCGACGGGGGTGCGTGATCGCGGTCAACAAGTGGGACCTGGCCGGCGGCGTCAAGCAGAAGGAGTACACGCCGCGGGTCTACGAGCGGCTCCCGTTCCTGGCTCACTGCCCCGTGCTCTACACGGTGGCGACGAGGGGGACGAATGTGGGCCGAGCGCTGGGGCGGGCGCGCAAGGTGTTCGAGGGGGGCGGGGTGCGCATCGGCACCGGCCGGCTGAACGAGCTGATCGAGAAGGCACTCGCCGGGCACCAACCGCCCGTGGTGCGCAACAAGCGGCTCAAGGTCTTCTACACGACCCAGACGGGGACGAACCCGCCGACGTTCCTGCTGTTCGTCAACGACCCGGGACTGGCGAAGCCCGATTACCTCGCGTACCTCCGGAAGCGGATTCGCGCGGTCGAGCCGTACGAGGGCAGCCCGATCGTCCTGCGCCTGCGGCCGCGGTGAGAGCGGGCGTACTCCTGCTGCGGGCAAAAGGGCGTCCGGGTAGAGCCCGGCGGCCCCAGGGTTGTCGAGTTGCGTGCGGGCCGGCGTGGTCCGGCCCGGCGGCCCCTGGTTGGGCTAGAGGGGTCAGCTCTCGAGCTGGGCCACGCGCATCTTCATGATCCGGCCCGGCTTGAAATCGGCGACCCACTTGGCGGGGATGCGGACCTCGACGCTGGGGTTGTTGGGGTTGCGGCCGATGCGTGCCTTGCGTTTGACCGGTTTGAAGATGCCGAAGTTGCGCAGCTCGACGGTGTGTCCGGCGGCGAGCGACTCGATAACCATATCGAGCACGCGCTGCACGACTTCCTTGACCTCGAGCTGGGTCATCCGCGGCCCGAGGTCCTTCTGGACCCTGATCACGATGTCGCGTTTGGTGACCGTATCAGTCATGGCCCACCATCCTTGCTCATGGCGATGAGCGTGCCTTGGTCTTGTCGTTGCCTCATTTGAGCGCCAGCACCAGCAGCACCAGCGCGCCAATGATTATCAGCAGCACGAACGGGTTGAGGAAGAAGCGCTTGAGCGCCAAGCCCGCCGGGTTGAGCGCGTCGAGCCCCTCTTTGCGCTGTTTGAGCCGGCCCTGCACCTCGTAGAGGCCCATGTAGTAGCGGTGCCACCGGCCATACAGCTTGGACTTCTCGAGGTCGGTGAAGCGTATCACCGACGGGAGGTCCTTGACGTGCTCGAAGAGCCGCCCGGCGGCATCGTCTTCCGGCAACCCGACTTCCTGTTGGAACCGCTTGGAGAGTTCGGGCAGGCTTTCCCGCAGCGACTCGAAGCGGCTCTCGTGCTCTGGAACAATAACCTCCGTGCTCAGCGTGGCCTGCACGATGTCGCGGAACGCCTTGGCCTCGCCCATGAGGGCCTCGAGAAGGGCGAGTTCCTGCTCAAGCTTCAGGTCCCTCATGGTGTTGGGTCCGTTGTGCGTAGGTGCGCGGCGAGACACCGCTGCCGCGCGCAGTGTCGTTAAGTCCCGAAATCTGTGAGGCCTATCCTAGGCCGCACAGTGGTGAGCGTCAAGGGGAAATGTTCAGAAGATTTAGACCGGTCTCGGGGCACGCACGCGGGGCGTCCGGACGACCCACGACGGGTCCTATCAGGCCGGCGCGAACTCCGAGGCGGTCTTCTTGACTGTCAGGACGCACGGGATGGCGCTAATCTGCTGGAGCAGCGCGTCCTCGGGCTCGAGGCGTGCGGCGGTGCGCACGAACGCGGAGACGGTGGCGCCGCCGTCCTCGCTGAAGGCGAGCACGAGGGGCAGGTCGCCGGGCGCGGCTTCGACGAGGGCGGCGAGTTGCGCCAGCTCCTCTGCGGCCGCGGCGCCATGATTGATCGTCACGCGCAGGGCCTTGGGCCCGGCCGCGTTGGGCTGTGTGCTCGGGCGTGATTGCCCGGGGTGGTTCGGCCGGTAGCGTCTCGGGGCGCCGGCGGCGGCGAATTTCCCGTTGCCGAAGAGACGGTTGATCTCCTCGATCTGCTCGCGCTCGGCGTGGTCGAGCGGCACGAGGGTGTCCACGATGAGCTTGGGCCGCTCGTCGCGGCGGTCCACGCTGCCGACGGCGAGCACGGGCAGGTCCTTTTCGATAACGCGGCCGCACTGCTGGTACGAGCGCGGGAAGACGAGCGCCTCGATGGTTTCGCGGCCGTCGTCGAGCTCGAGGACGGCCATGCGCTCGTTGCTCTTGCGGGTGAGGCGGTTGCGCACCCCGGCGATAATGCCCGCGACCTTGACCCGGGACCGGTCCTGGGCGGCCTGCAGCTCGTTGATGGCGGCGCAGTTGATACGGGCAATGAGCTCGCGGTAATCGCTCAGCGGGTGGCCGGTGACGTAGAAGCCGAGCAGCTCCTTCTCGCGGGCGAGCCGTTCACGCAGGGGGAACTCCTGGGCGTCGGGCGGCTCGACTCGGAGGCCGGCGAACGCCTCGGCCGTGGCGAGGGAGTCGAAGAGGCCGGTCTGGCCGCTGAGGCGATCGGCATGGCGGCGCGCGGCGGAATCGAGCACCGAGGGAAGCGCCTGGGCGAGCTGCGCGCGGTTCCAGCCGAGCGAGTCGAAGGCGCCGCTGTGGATGAGGCTTTCGAAGGTCTTGCGGTTGACGATGCGCAGGTCCACGTCGCCGGCGAAGTCGTCGAGGTCGGTGTAGGGTCCGTGGGCGCGGCGCCGCTCGAGGATGTGCTCGACGGCGCCGGTGCCGACGTTGCGGATGGCGGCGAGGCCGAAGCGGATGCCGCCCTCGACGACGGTGAAGCCCACGGAGGACTCGTTGACGTCGGGCGGCAGGATGGGGATGCCGTGGCCCTCGCACTCCTGGATGTAGCGGCTGATCTTGTCCGTGTTGCCCATCTCGCTCGAGAGCAGGGCGGCCATGTAGGCGCGCGGGTAGTTGGCCTTGAGGAAGGCGGTGCGGTACACGATCATGGCGTACGCGGCCGAGTGGCTCTTGTTGAAGCCGTAGCCGGCGAAGCGCTCCATCTCGTCGAAGATCTTCTCAGCGACCTTTTTGTGGATGCTGTTCCGCGTGGCGCCCTCGAGGAAGCGTTCGCGCTGGGCCTTCATCTCCGCAGGTTTTTTCTTGCCCATGGCGCTGCGGAGCACGTCGGCGTCGCCGAGCGAGTAGCCGGCGAGCACGTTGGCGGCCTGCATCACCTGCTCCTGGTAGACGAAGATGCCGTAGCTCTCCTCGAGGATCGGCTCGAGCAGGGGGTGGGCGTACTTGATCTTCGAACGGTCCTTCTTGCACGCGATGTAGTCCGGGATGCGCTCCATCGGGCCGGGCCGGAACAGGGCGATCATCGCCACGATGTCCTCGAAGCGGTCGATGCCGATGTTGCGTGCCAGGTCGGTCATGCCGCTGCTCTCGAGCTGGAAGAGGCCGCTGGTGTCGGCGCGATTGAGGAGTTCGAGCGTTTTCGGGTCGTCGAGCGGGATGGTGCGGATGTCCAGGCGCTGGCCGTGGGTCGTCTCGATGGTCTCGACGGCGTGCTCGATGACGGTGAGGGTCTTGAGGCCGAGGAAGTCCATCTTGAGGAGGCCGATCTCCATGACCGGTTTCATGGCGAATTGGGTGACGACTTCGTCGCCGCCGCCGTGGCAGAGCGGGACGATCTCCGTGAGGGGCTCGGAGGAGATGACGATGCCGGCGGCGTGGGTCGAGGCGTTGCGCGAGAGCCCCTCGGCACGCCGGGCGATGTCAATGATGCGGCGCGTCATCTCGTCGGAGTCGTAGAGGGTCTGGAGATCGGGTTCCTCTTTGAGCGCACGGGTGAGCGTGACGCCGGGACCGCCGGGCACGAGCCGGGCGATGCGGTCGACGTCGCCATAGGCGTAGCCGAGGACGCGGCCGATGTCGCGGATGGAGGCCTTGGCGCCCAGGGTGCCGAAGGTGATGATCTGGGCGACGCGGTCCTCGCCGTACTTGTGGCGCACGTAGTCAATGACCTCGCCGCGCCGCTCCATGCACAGGTCCACGTCGATGTCGGGGAAGGTGGGGCGCTCGAGGCTGATGAAGCGCTCGAAGACGAGCTTGTAGCGGATGGGGTCTATGTCGGTGATCCCGATGAGGTAGCAGACGAGGCTGCTCACGGCGGAGCCGCGGCCGGGGCCGACGGGGATGGCGTGCTCGCGCGCGAAGTGGATGAAGTCCCAGACGATGAGGATGTAGCTCGTCAGCCCGCGCTTCTCGATCACGTCGAGCTCGTAGCCCATCTGCGTGACGTACTCGGGCGGTGGGTCGTCGCCGAAGCGCTCGCGCAGGCCGCGCTCGGCAAGCGACCGCAGGTAGGCGTCGAGCGGCGCGGACTCGTCGGGCGTAAACACCGGGTAGTGGCGCGCCTTGAAGTCGAGCTTGACGTGGCAGCGCTCGGCGATGGCGACCGTGGCATCGAGGGCGTCGGCGTCTTCGGGGAAGAGCGCGCGCATCTCGGCCTCCGTCTTGAAGTAGAACTCGGGGCCCTGGAACTTCATGCGGTTCGCGTCGCTCAGGACCGACTGGGTCTGCAGGCAAAGCAGGCAGTCGTGCATGAGGCTGTCGTCGCGCGCGGTGTAGTGGATGTCGTTGGTGACGACGGTGGGCAGGCCGAGCTGGCGGGCGAGCCGGCGCAGAACGGGCACGACGGCCGCCTCGGTCTCGATGCCGTGGTTCTGGAGCTCGACGAAGAAGTTCTCGTCGCCGAAAAGCCGCGCGTAGAACTCGAGCGCGGCCTTGGCCTCGTCGTAGCGCTCTGCGGCCACCAGGGAAGGCACCTCGCCTTTGAGGCAACTGGTGAGGCCGATGAGGCCTTCGGCGTGCTCGGCGAGGGACTCCTTATCGATGCGCGGCTTGTAGTAGAAGCCCTCGAGGTGGCCGATGGTGGCGAGGGCGAGCAGGTTGCGGTAGCCGGTGGTGTCGCGGGCGAGCAGCACGAGGTGGTGGGCGGCGTCCTTGACGCGGCGGGCGCGCTTGTCGAAGCGGCTCTCGGGCGCGACGTAGGCCTCCAGGCCGATGATGGGCGTGACCTTGGCCTTGCGGCAGGCCTGGTGAAACTCGACGGCGCCGTGGAGGTTGCCGTGGTCGGTGAGCGCCACGGCGGGCATCCCCTCGGCGGCGGCGCGTCCAGCAAGCTCGGTGAGCCGGCACGCGCCGTCGAGCAGGCTGTATTCGCTGTGGTTGTGCAGATGGACGAACACGCGCAGCCCTTCCCCGGCGTATCGTGAGGTCCCGGCGCGCGCCGGACCGGACAGGCTCTGTTAGGCCGCTTGCGCGGCGCTGCGAGCATAATGGTCGAGGACGATTCCGGCCAAGGGAAATCTTGCCCGATAGGCGCTTAGCTCTTGTCGAGGTACCTCGGTGAGCGGGGCTGGCTTCAGGAATCGTTTTCTTCTGGCGCCAGAGAGCTCATGCCCCAGGGAGGGATTGGAGACTCAGGTGGATGAGGGGCGGGCCTCTCAGTGCCGGCAGGCCGGGTTCGTCACATGACACGCGGCTCGCATGCCCCTATGCCATCTGCTATCATTGAGATGATGGGGTCGGCGGCCGCGCAAGGCACTACCCAAAGCCGGTCTAGGCGAGTCAGGACCTAAGAAGATCCGGTGTTCCCGGGCCCTGTCCTCGGGAAGGGAAGGGAGCAGGCGCCATGAGGAAACTCGCGAAAATGCTCTTGGTCTGTTGTGCCTTTTGCCTGCGACTGCTCAAGTGGATCGGCATCGCCGTGTTCGTCGTTTTCATGGCGGCCTTCACCGTGCTGACGTTGCGTCCAGATGCGCCTCCCCCTGAAGATGCGGACCTTCGAATAGCCTTTGAGGCGACCGCAGAGGACGAGAACGCCTGGTACTTCTTCAAGCTTGCCGGCGATTGTGTGGTCGTTCCCGAGGGAAGGGAGGAATCGTACACGTACCGACACCTGCTCGATGAAGGCGACAAGAGCACTTGGAATTCAGAGTTTGCCGCGCGCGTCGTTGAGGAGAACGACGCCCCGCGTGTGCACTTGGCGCGAGGCTTGGCTTGCCCAGGTTGCCGGGTCGCCAATCCGTTTGACTTCGATACCATCTTTGGCGACGTGAAGGGGTTTCGCGAGGTTGCCCGCGTGAGCACTGTGCGCGGCCGCTGGCTCCTCGAGCAGGGCGAGAGTCGCGAAGCCGTCGCTCAGCTTCTGCAGGTTGTGCGTGTCGGCTCCCGAATCCAAGCCAGCGGCGGCCCCATGATCTGCTACGTCTCTGGTGTATTGCATAAGCAGGTGGCACTGAGAGAACTGAGGCGGGCCCTGGCGGCTCCCGGTCTCGACGGTCTCTTCCTTCGCCGGATGCTCGAGGACCTGGCCGATTGCGGTGCCAGCGTCGAGGCCCTCACCAACGTGTACAAGCTCGAGTATTGGTGGGCTGTTGCCAACCTCGACGATCCGAACTTCGGCGCGCGCGCTGAGAGCGAATCGACCAAGACCGGGAAACGCAGAGGCAAGACCCTCTTGTACAAGCCGAACAAGACGAAGCGCCTTGTCGCCCGGACGGTTCGGCTGATGATTGAGAGCGCCTCCGAAACCTATGCCGACGCCGAACTGCCGGACGTTGCGCATGAGCTTTCCTCACCGTGGAGTCTCCGCTACTACCTCAATGGGAACGCGGTCGGCATCATAACGCACGACATGCTGATGGGGGCTGTTCCCACCACGCACCTCCTGAAGTGCCGCGAGAACTGCGCCGTGGCCGCGACGCGGATTCTGATCGCGCTGCGGTGCTACCAGCTCGACCGCGGCAAGCTCCCGGAGACGCTCGACGAGTTGGTGCCTGAGTACCTGCAGTCGGTGCCATTGGACGACTTCGACGGCAAGCCGATGAAGTACACGAAAGAGAAGAAGGTCGTCTACGCCGTCGGGAAGGACCTCACCGACAACGGAGGCATTGAAAGGCGTAGGGGCTTCAACGACGACGGTTACGACCTGATCTATAAGATCGAGTTCTAGGCCAAAGCCCTGAGCGTGTGGTTCTCCGGCTCTGCTTCTGACGGTCCAACGGGAGAAGGGGCGATTCCCAAGATCGGCTCCTCCTGATGCCACGGGCTGAAGGCCTGTTGAAAAACCTGTGCCCGCGACGCCCGGTAGGGGCTCTACGTGAGTAGCTAGCATGAATGCGTAGTGCACCTCGGTTGGCGAGGCGATAGGCT
>CAZJXV010000096.1:0-13530 GCA_964550015.1 uncultured Verrucomicrobiota bacterium | reverse complement strand
CGATCTGCGGCCGGGTGTGCCCGCAGGAGGAGCAGTGCGAGGCCGTCTGCGTGCTGGGCAAGAAGTACGAGCCGGTGGCCATCGGCCGGCTCGAGCGGTTCTGCGCGGACTGGGAGCTGGAGCACGGCGTCGAGGCGCCGAAGACGGCGGCGCCGACGGGCAAGAGCGTGGCCGTCGTGGGCTCGGGGCCGGGAGGATTGACCGTCGCGGGCGATCTGGCGAAGCTCGGCCACCGGGTGGTGATTTTCGAGGCGCTGCACAAGCCGGGCGGGGTGCTGGTGTACGGCATCCCGGAGTTCCGGCTGCCCAAGGCGATCGTGGCGCGCGAGGTGGAGTACGTGAAGAGCCTGGGCGTGGAGGTCCGCGTGGACCACGTGATCGGGCGGATCTACACGATCGAGGAGCTGATGAAGGAGGAAGGGTTCGACGCGGTGTTCATCTGCACGGGCGCGGGCCTGCCGTATTTCATGAACATCCCGGGCGAGAACCTGGCGGGGGTGTATTCGGCCAACGAGTTCCTGACGCGGTCGAATCTCATGAAGGCGTACGACTACGAGAGGCACCACGCGACGCCGCTCAGGGTCGGCCGGCGCGTCGTGGTGGTGGGCGGCGGCAACGTGGCGATGGACGCCGCGCGCACCTCGCTGCGGCTCGGGGCGGCGGAGGTCTATAACGTGTACCGGCGCTCGCGCGTGGAGATGCCGGCGCGGGACGAGGAGATCGAGAACGCCGAGGACGAGGGCATCATTTTCAAGCTGCTGACGAACCCGGTGCGCATTCTCGGCGACGAGCGGGGGCGGGTCGCGGGCGTCGAGTGCATCCGGATGGAGCTCGGCGAGCCGGACGATTCGGGCCGGCGGCGTCCCGTGCCGATCGAGGGGAGCGAGTTCACCATTGAGTGCGAGACGCTCGTGATGGCGATCGGCAACGGCGCCAACCCGCTCATCAGCCAGACCACGCCCGATCTCGCCGTGAATCGCTGGGGCTACATCGTGGTGGACGAGGCGACGGGGGCGACGAACATCCCGGGCGTGTATGCCGGCGGCGACATCGTGCGCGGGGCGGCGACGGTGATTCTGGCCATGGGCGACGGCCGTACGTCGGCCCGCGCCATCCACGAGTATCTTATGAAGGGGAATTGACGACCGATCTTCACAGATGGGGACCGGTTTTCGGGCAAGGTCATTTGCGGTGGCCTTGCCCGTCTCTGAGTGATACCTGCATGATGTGTGGCTTGCTGCCACAATAGAAGAGGAGGCATGGCCGTGGGGAGTGACAAGACGCTGCGCGCAGGGGTCATCGGGCTCGGCTTCGGGGCGGACCACGCGCGGGAGTTTGCCGCACGCGAGGGGGTAGAGCTTGCGGCTGTGGCCGACCCGTGGGCGGCGGCCCGGGAGAAGCAGCTTCCGAAGATCCCGGCGTCGCCGAAGGTTTACGACGACGGGCTGGAGATGATCCGGGCGGAGCGGCTCGACATCGTCGTGGTGGCGTCGTTCGACTGGCTGCACGCCGAGCACTCGATCGCCGCGCTCGAGGCGGGCGCGCACGTGCTGGTCGAGAAGCCGATGTGCGACGACCTCGAGGACGCGAAGGCGATGGTGGAGACGGTCGAGCGCACAGGGCTGTATCTGGGCGTGGGGCACGAGGTGCGTCAGACGCCGATCTACGTCAAGGCGATGGAGCTGGTGCGCGACGGGACGCTGGGGCGGTTGTGCTACGGCGAGTCGTGCTACCTGCACAATTTCGAGGACCACATGCAGTGGACGCCGTGGCGCGGGGACGCGCGGTACCGGATGTTCACGTCGGGGGCGTGCCACCCGGTGGACCTGCTGCGGTACTTTTTCGGGGACGTGGCGGAGGTGCACGCGTACAGCATCGCCATGAGCAAGACCCTCAAGGCGGCGGACCCGGACACGATCGTGGCGCTTCTGAAGTTCGACAGCGGGGCGATCGGGCGGGTGATCGGCTCGGGCGGCGTGAAGCGGGACTACGAGCTGAGCCTGCGGCTCTACGGCGACAACGGCACGTTCGAGGGCGACAACGAGCACCCGGAGGCGACGCTGCACGTCGAGAAGGGCGTGCACGATTTCGAGGTGAGCACGATCACTGCGTCGATCGATTCGCACGCGATCCGGTTCGAGGACGACAATCTTATCGCCGCGGTGCGCACGGGGGCGCCGCTGCTGGTGGACGTGTACGAGGGGGCGAACTGCGTGAGCGTGTGCGAGGCGATCCGGGAATCGGCGCGGACGGGCCGGGCGGTGAAGCCGCACCGGTTCGTGCGGCCCGAGCACGCGAAGGCGCGCTACGTCGGAACGGCGGGAGGGTAATTCACCGCCGATTTCCCCAAACCTTGACTGATTCCGCCCGCCGCGTCATCGAGGATGACCCGGCGGGCGTGTCTGTGTAATCTGTGTTGATCTGTAGTTGATTCTCGTCTCTTGGAGGCTGAGATGCGGATTGAGGACGTGGTGGTCGTGCTCGTGCGGCCCAAGGTGGCGGGCAATATCGGCAGCGCGGCGCGCGGCATGAAGGCGATGGGCGTGAGGGAGCTGAGGCTCGTGGCGCCGCAGGTGGACCACGCGGGCGAGGAGGCGCGGTGGCTGGCGTACGCGTCGGAGGAGGTGCTCGAGGCGGCGCGCGTCTTCGACGAGCTTCCGGCGGCGCTGGCGGACTGCAACGTGCGGGTGGCGACGACGCGCCGGATGGGCCGGCGGCGCGAGGTGCTCAAAACGCTGGCCGAGTACGCGGCCGAGGCCGCCGACCTGCCCGACGGCACGCGGATCGGGCTTGTGTTCGGGCCCGAGGAGTTCGGGCTGTCGAACGATGAGCTCGACGCGTGCGACTTCGCGCTGACGATTCCCCAGGCGGTGGGCTATCCCTCTCTGAACCTCGGCCAGGCCGTGGTCTGCACGTGCGTTGAGCTGTTCGGGACGATCGCTGCGAAAAGGAAACGGCGGCAGCCGAAGCTGGCGGAGGTCGAGGAGATGGAGCGGCTCTACGCGCGGATCGAGAGCGCGCTGCGCGTGCTCGGCTACCGGGACGTGCCGAACCGGAACCTTCACACGTCGGCGATGCGGACGCTGAAACGCGTGCTCGGCCGCGCCGCCCTCCGCGCGGGCGAGGCCTGCAGCTTGCACGGCATCTTCCGGCGCGTGGAGCTTTTGGCGGAGAAAAGGAAAGGACGCAGAGAGGATGAATCGTGGACGGGTCCGGCAGTGTGATGTGGCCTTGGGTATGGACGTTGGGGCTGCTTTCTGCTGCCGGAGAGCTTGTGCGGTTGACGCGCGCGCTCGGATGTTAGGCGGCATCTTCGGAGAGCGGAGGCGTGGTCGGTCCAGGTCATCTTGAAGTGCTTCGCAAGATACACGCGCGACTCGAGCAGGCTGGCGTGAACTGGGTTGTTACCGGCAGTGTGGGTTTCGCGCTTCAGGGGGTGCCCGTCTCGCCGGGCGATCTGGATATCCAGACTGATGAAGCGGGTGCCTACGAGGTTGAACGCCTCTTCTCGGAGTTCGTGCTGCGCAAGGTGGCTTTCTCTTCTACGGAGAGAATCCGCTCGCATTTCGGCGCGCTCCTCGTTGACGGGATCACCGTTGAGATCATGGGCGATATACAGAAGAGGCGCGACGACGGGTCCTGGGAGGCCCCAGTGGATCTGAACCGTCACAAGCGGCTCGTGGAGGTTGAGGGAATGAGCGTGCCTGTGCTCTCCTTGGAGTACGAGTATGGCGCCTACAGGAGACTGGGCAGGATGGACAAGGCCGCAATGCTGGAGAAGTGGTTGCGGAGAAAGAGGTAGCGGGCCTTCAGGGGCGGTTGGCTCCGCGCAACGAGATCGGCCGACGGCCTCGGGCAGGGGCGTGTCGGCCGGGGATGGAACGACCACGAGGATTCGCCGGACACATCGGTATGACGTGGGGTACCACGAGGCGGTGGCGATCCAGGAGGCGCTGCGCCGCGAGGTGGTGCGGACGGGATCGCTGAAGGGCATGCGGCTGATTGCCGGGGCGGACGTCTCGTATGCGAAGCGGGCGGCGACGATGTACGCGGCGGTGGTGGTGCTCGACTGGCCGTCGCTCAGCGTCGTCGAGGAAGTGACGGCGGAGCGGCGGGCGGCGTTTCCGTACATTCCGGGGCTGCTGAGCTTCCGCGAGCTGCCGGCTGTGATCGCAGCTTTCAGAAAGCTGCGATCACAGCTCGACGTGATCATCTGCGACGGGCACGGGGTGGCGCACCCGCGGGGGTTCGGGATCGCGTCGCACCTGGGCGTGCTGCTCGACGTGCCGACGATCGGCTGCGCGAAGAAGCGGCTCGTGGGTGAGCATGCGGAGCCGGGAGCGCAGAGAGGGGCACGCGCGCCGCTGCGGCTCGCGGGGCGGACGATCGGCACGGTCCTTCGGACGCGGTCGACGGTCAAGCCGGTGTTCGTGTCGGTGGGCCACCGGATTGGCTTGTCATCGGCGGTCAGGCTCGTGCTGGAGACGGCCGTGCGCTATCGGTTGCCGGAGCCGACGCGGCTCGCGCACGTGCTGAGCAACGCTGCGCGGCGCGGCGATCTGCACTAAGGGCGAATTGCCGGCTACCGCACTTCGATCATCTCGATCGTATTCAGGCTCGGGAGTTCAACCGTCAACCTTCCGCCTTCGACGTGGTACTGCATAGTCTCGCCGTTCGATACGGTCCGGCAGGACGTGGGGACAAAGCCGTCTGGAACCCTGACGGTTATCTTTAGATGATAAACGGGGATATTCGGTAATTCATGCTGATAATTGACGAAACAGAGCAGGTAGCAGTTCGGCGTTGTGGCTTTGAGGACGGTGAGCTCGACGCAAGACGGAGCGGTGCAAGTCACGTCGAGATCTGATGCGAGGTATTTCCTCAAAAGATCCTGGGCAAAGGCTTGCTGGGCGTGGTGCGGCGCGGCCATGAGCGGGGAATAGAGATAGACGCAGAGGCCCTTGCCGAAGCGGTTGAGGGTCAGGCCGTCGTATTCGGTCGGGGGCCCGGGCGGATTGCTATGAATAGAGGCGTACCTGATGTCGTCGTCGGGCGGGAACAGCGGTTGGGCGACCTTGGCGAGGCTCCTGGCAGACGTTGCGCGGACGAGCGGGGCTGCCTGGTCGCACGAGATGAGCTCATCCTGCGAAAGGGTGAGGTACGTCACGCGCGCTGATTTCCGTCCGGCATAGGAGACGCCGAAGACGTCGGCGAGGGCGAAGTCGCCGGATGTCTCGCCCGCGAGGTTGTAGTACGACGTCATGCCGGTGGCGATCAGGACACCGCCTTTAGTGACAAATGCTCGGAGCTCTGTGACGAGGTCGTCAGAAAGAACAATCGCATTATTGATTATAATCGTTCTGAACTCAGCGAGAGACGGCGTGTCGCTGGTGATAATGCGATAGGGAATGTGGGCTCTGGACAGGATGATGGATGTACCTAACGGCTCGGCTATTCCAGGAGTGTCGGCGTACGGATCAAGGACAGGGGACCCGGGGAAGACGTCGCGAAGGGCCAGGCCATTGTGGCGCTCGTCGATTTGCGAGGCGGTCGAGAAGTACAGGCCAACGTCGGCGACAAGCTGCGGTTTGAGAGCGACGAGGATGTCTTTGAAGGGCTGGAGGTCGCTCCCAACGGTGGCGAGGTGCTGGTAGGGGGCGTCAAGGAGCGTGCCGTCGGGGTTTATGGCATCGACGAAGAGATGGGCGCCGCCGGCGGCGAGGGCCGTGGCGGCGGAACAGACCATTTCCGGCGCCGATTTCATTGACGTGTGGTCGCCGAGGCCCGTGCAGCAGGAGGTGAGGAATTCGAACGGCGCGTTCTTGGAGAATGCGGCGAGGATCTTTGCGGCGAAGCGTTCCTGATGCGTGCCGCCGTAGAAGTCGGCGGAGGCGTAGTCGCCGGCGTCTGCGATCCCGGGGTTATTGGCGAAATACCAGCCGCAGAGGACCTGTGCGAACTGGTGGGCGACGGTTATGCCGGGACGTAGGCGCTTCGCGTGGGCGGTCAAGTCGTGGGCAAACCGTGATATGCAGTCCTCGCGCCATCGCTGGAAGCGGACCCAATCCTTATCGTTCCAGTCAATGACGCTCGGGATCGGGTTACGCGTGTCGTCGCGGAAGCGCCGCTGACATATGTCGCAAAGGCAGACACCGGGCCAGAAGGTCATGTCAATAAAGATGCCTTCGACTTCGTAGGCAAGAATCTCGGCTATGTGTTCTTTGGAGAATTCGACGTAGTCGGGATTATTCGGGCAGCAAAACCAGAACCGGCCGACGTGATGTTCGCCATTGGGCAGGACGACGCGCCAGGGAGGATGCGTGCGGGCGGCGTGATTGTGGTGGGTCACGGAGTAGTACGCGATGGGAACGATGCCTTTGGCTTTCAAGAGCCGGACCGTTTCTCCGAAGACGTCACGGCCGTCGAGGTTCTTATGCATGTGGCCGACGCGCGTGGGGTAATAGCAATTGCCGTTGTGACAGCACGCGCACACCATGGCGGAGTCAACGCCTGCCTTTTCTGCGAGCGACGCGTATCGGGCAGGATCGAACTTAATCATGAATGAGGGATCGTGTTCTGTGATGTGGTTGTCGACCTGCAGGCGGGCGTAGCAGTGCTGATACCATTTGGCCATTATCATATCTCCCAAAGCTCCGGGCCTGGAAGCACTCACTGATCGGGAGCAGCGGCGTTTTCGCTTTTGGGGCTCGAGCTCGCGGGCGTGGCGTCGCCGGGTTCATCGAAGCGCTCGGGTCTACCCCGGGCCTCGTCCTGGATGAAAATGAGGTCGCTCGTGTATGGGCGCGGCAGAAGGATGTCGAGGCCGTTAGCCATCAGCTCTTTGCCGGTGTGTAGGCCTGGCGAGATCGCGCCGTCCTCGGACCAGAGCCAATAGTTCGTGTTCTCGTCGAGGCCGGCGAGCGTGATCGTCTTGTGGTCGTCGGGGGCGTTGGGCCGGAAGACGTAGAGCGTGCCGCGCTTGAGGCCGGGGTTCCAGTAGAACATGCCGTCCCAGTTCTTGCCGTCGGGGCGGGGGAGTACGCGGTGGACTGTGCAGTCCTGCATGACGGGGCGGAGCCAGTGCTTGTAGATGGCGGTGGCCCGTTTGACGGATGCGCGCTGCTCCTTGGTCCAGGTGCCGAGGTTCTTCGGGTCGAGCACCCATGCGCCCATCATGGCGCTCCGCCACAGGAAGGGGCCGGGTGCGTCGCCCGGGTCGGCGGTCCAACTGTCCACCGTGTAGGCGAGGAGCACGACGGGCGGAAAGGCGTAGGTTGAATCATAGATGCTCATGCGGTTGGCAAGATTGGCGAGGGTGTCGGTCGTGACGGTGTAGTGGCTGCGCTGTATAATGCCGAAATCCTTGATGCATCCGCCCGACGAGCAATTCTCGAGTATAAGCGCAGGGAACGCCTCGCGCAGGGCCTCCTGTATTTCATAATAGCCTTTGGCCGCCCAGTAGCTGACGTCGGATCCATACGCGTGGCGGTGCGTGGTCTTGTTGCAGGTGTTTGTGACCATGAAGATGTCGTGCTTGAGGAAGTCGAGGTTGTCGCGGCGGACGAGTTCCTGCGTTTTGTTGATGGCCCAGTTCTTCGCGTCGGGCGAGCCGAGACACACTTGCTGGACGCCCCAGAATTGGCCGGGCTTGGCGTCGTCGGGGACGTCGGCGCGGAGCCAGTCGGGATGAGGGTGAGGGCCGCGGAGGCTGAGCCCGCCGGGGTCCTCGCTTATTCCCATGTTGGTCCAGGCGCACCAGTAGCCGATCTTAAGCCCGTGTTTGCGGAGGTACTGCTGAAAGGGCTTGATTCCGTGCGGGAAGCGCTTGAGGTCCCAGCGCCAGTCGCCGACTTCGCGGTACCAGATGGCGTCGAAGACGAACGTTTCGAAGCCGAGCTCGACGGCGGCTTCGGCGGCCGGCCTGACGCCGGCCTCGGTGGTGTCGATGCATGACGAGCCGTCGGCGGCGAAAAAGCAATTATAGACCAGCAGCGGATCGGGGCAGTCTTTCGGCAGCGGCGGGCGGAGCTTTTCGAGCACAAAGCGGTGGAGCTGGTAGCTTCCGGCCTCGATGTCGCGGGTGTAGCAGCCGACGAACGCGGGCGGCACGAGAAACGTCTCGCCGGGTTCGATGTCGGTCTTGAAGCCGGGGAGAGTGCCGACGTGTAACTCGAGCGTGTTGGGCGTGTCAGCCGCCTTCGCGTGGATGCGGCCGGTGCCCGAGAACTCCCAGCCGACGTACAGGCCGCGCTGTTTGCCGACCTGGACGGCCATCCACGGCACGGGCGCAGTCCCGTTCTCGGGGACGCTTGTAATCACGGTATCGAGGTTAGGCTCGACGGGCGCGGTGAAGACACCGCCCTGGTCGACCGCGTTGTTGCCGCCGCGGTTGATCCACCAGATTGTTGCCTTGCCGCCGCAGCGGAGCGCGGAGAGCGTGAGGCTGTCCTGGTGCGAGAGTGTGACGCGCTGGGCGGAAAGGTTTTCGATTTCGACCCAGTGCTCGACGGGACCGCGGCCGGGACGCGCACGCCAGATCGAGCGCACGGCGAGGGCAGGTTCGGCGCTGTTGAAAGTCAGAACGAGCGTGCCGGCGGCTTTGTCCTGCAGGCCGTGCTTGAACTTCCAGTGCGCTGGGATTTCACGGTCGTCAATCCACACGTGCTGCATCAAGGGGACGGGCATGGGTGTGGCGGCCCAGTTGTGCGTCGCGCCGGCGGCGGCGAGGTGCTCCACGACGGGCCGGTCGTCCAGGATGCGGACGGTGATGTGGGTGTCGGCGGTGGACAGGGTCCAGGTGTTGTCGCCGCCGGCCGGACGCGTGAGGCCGACGGCCAAGGAGAGTGCAAACATCGCGCACATTCGCCCCATCCTGCGGTGTCCTTGGTGTTCGGTGACCCTGACAGCCTGCAATTGCCGTCCGTGTTTCTGGGCGCGGATGCAGGCGGCAATTATTGGCGAAAATCGAGCATCCGTCGAGGGTTGTCCTCCGTGATGATGCGGACCTGCTCGTCGGTCAGTCCGTACGTGCCTTTGAGTTTCGGGATGACGGTCGTGGCGAGATAGCTGTAGGTACGATTCTCGACGCCATAGAGCATCCACGAGAGGAAGAGCGGTTGCGCGGGCCTGTGGACCATGATGGCGAAGTCAACGGACATCAGCACGTTCTCAACGTAGCCGTGCTGCACCAGTTCGGCGAAGCGCTTGTACATGAGGTTGTCGGGGATCATATAGTTGATGTCCCACACGGTGAACAGTACGTGGCCGCCGTTGGTGCAGACGTACTCGTTCTCTTCGAACTCGGCGAAGTCGGCGTGGCCGATGTAGATGTTTTCCGGAGCGGCGCCGAAGCTGGTCAGCAGGTCGAAGGTCTCACGGTTCTTATGGCACGAATGGGTGGTGATGCGCGCACGTGTGCGTTGGGACGCGAGTGCGGCGGCGCGGCACACTTTGCGGCTCTGACCGGAGGCGGCGTCGGGGGCCACCTTGATAATGCCGGCGCGGATGCCGGTGTCGGCGATGCCGTGTTCGAGCTCGGTGACGAAGATCTCGGCGAGCTCTTCCGCGGACTTTTCCTTGACCCATTCGGGTTGGTGGGCGTCGAGGTAGCAGCCGGTGGCCATGACGACGTTCAGGTCGCGGTCGCCGACGAGGTCTTTGCGGAACTGGATGTCGCGGCCGTGGCCGATGGGCGAGACGTCGACCAGGGTCCTGAACGGCGTTTGGAGCAGGTCGTCGAGGAGCTCAGGGTACCATTTGCGGATAATGCATTTCGAGCCGGGCTCGAACTCGTCGGTGTCCCACGCGAAGTAGTGAAGAGGCAGGTGCTCGTGAGGGAGGACGGGCCCGAGGTCTGCGGCGTCAACCGGACCGTTCAGCGTATATACAGTGCCCATACGTGGTCCTTGCGTTTCGCGGATCGGGTCTCGGCTGCCGGCGGCGTCATTCGGTCACCCTGCGGTACACGATCAGGTCGGATTGGTGTTTTTCGGGGACGGTGAGGTGCCATTGTCCGATGAGTTCGGCGCCTTTGACGCGGGTCTTGGTGCCGGTGGTGTCGGAGGCAAGCTCGTAGGTGGCGTCGGGGTCGAGGCCGCGGAGCGAGACTTCGGCCGTGCGGTAGGGGCTCTCGGCGCGGCGGAAGACGAGGATCATGCCCTCGTCGAGGTCGGGACGGTGGTACTGCGAGGCGATCCAGCCGGCGGGGTCGAGCGAGTACGGGAGCAGCGGATACCAGGCGCCGATGAGCAGGTGGCGCACGGCGAGGTAGCGGTCGAAGAAGCGCTTGCCGCGTTCGAGGTCGAAGTCGTCTGCGTCGGCGATCCAGCCGAGGCAGAGCGACGAGGCGAGGGTGGAATGGAACGAATAGTCGTCCATGCGGTTGAGGTGCGCGACGACGACGTTGTTGGGGAGGTACTGGCTCAGGCCCCAGAGGCTTGCCTGGTCCACTTCGTTGTCGAACCAGTAGTCGGTTTTTTGGTGGACGTGCATGCGCATGACGGTTTCGAGGTCGATGCGCCGGCCGCCGCTCGCGCACTCGATGCGGAGGCCGTCGGGCCAGGCCTCGGCGATGCGGTCCCAGTAGGCGTAGAGGCCTTCGATGTACTTCATCTCGGTGATGCCCTGGCGATCGGGCGCGTCGTTGTGGCGCCAGTACGGGAGCGGGTCCATGTTGAAGTCCTGGCGATAGACGCGGAAGCCGGGCAGGTCCATGAAGCCCTTGACGATGCCGAAGAAGTAGTCGCGAACCTCGGGCCGGCCGAAGTCGGCGAGGAGCGTGCGGTCGGCTTCGTTGCTGTGGCGGAGGCACCAGTCCGGGTGCTCCTCGTGGAAGGCCGTGCCCGACACGACGCGCTCGATCTCGAACCAGAGGCCGTAGATCATGCCGTGCTCGTCGGCGGCAGCGGCGACGGGACCCATGCCGCCGGGATACTTCGCGGGGTCGGGCGTCCAGTTGCCGGCGCCGCTGGGCCAGCCGCCCACGAACCATCCGGCGTCGGTCAACAGCGCTTCGAGACCGAGGCGGGCGTAGGCCTCGATGAGCGAGATCTGGTTTTCGGCATTGCACTGGTTGAGCCACCCGCCGCCGCGGGTGAAGCAGGTGTTGCAGTAAAGGATCGGCAGCGGCTTCGCGCCGTTTCGGAGGGCCGCGTAATGCTTGTAGATGAGTTGGCGGAACTGGGCGTTGCTTTCGAGCACGCTCGCCTCGAGGGTGGGGCCCTCCCACGACAGGACGAGGATGCGCGGCGAGCGGACGCGTTCGCCGGGATGGAGGCGGAAGTGGGTCCGCTCGAGACCGGCGGTGACGTGCAGACGGCCGCCGTGGGCGCACTCGAAGCGGGCCTGCCACTCGCCGGACCATCCGACGGCGACGATGAGGGAGCCGTGGCCGGTCTCGATTTTGAAGAATGGGAAGTGCCTGTTGGAGGACCGGCCGCCGCCGCTGGTGAGGGTCTCGCCGTGTTTCTCGTCGAGGACGACGGTGGAGGCGGCGAAGTCGGACGGATTGGACGGGGCGCCGTTGGTCTTGTGGAGGCGATAGGGAACCGTGTCGCTCAAGGGGTCTTGAAGCGCGAGGTTGAGGGCCTGGACGGCCTCGACGATGGGCGTGTCGGCGGCGCCGGTGTTCTCGAAGTAGAGGAGCCACTCGGTGGCGGGGAAGTCGGCGTAGCGAGTGGCGACCCACTCGACGCGCAGGCCGGTTTTCGGGTCGGTCCAGGTGGTGGTGGTTTTGGTGCGGTCGGCGTCGAGCTTTTCTGTCCGGCGTTCATGGGGCCAGGTGTCGAGGGCGTCGTCGCCTCGCCGGCCGTCGTAGATGAACGAGAACGGGTACCGTGACTCCGCGTCAGCGGGTGCCTTGATCTCGTCGAGCAGCACGGTGGTGCCTCCTTGCGTTGTGATTGTCGCGTCGGCCCAGTCGGCATGATCGGAGCCGGGGCCGTCGCCGGCGTCGCCGACGTGCAGGTCTATGACGAGCGCGCCGTGTGTGTCCACCTCGATTCTCTCGGGCGGCTGGCCGCTGCGAAGCGTCTTGGAGCGATAGAGCTCCCGGTCGCCGGCGGAGACGGAGAACACGACGGAGCCCCGGCCGCCGCTGGTCCTGTCGTTGTTGTCCACGCCGACCCAGGCGGCGAAGCGCTCGATCGGCTCGGGGGACTGGATCCGGACGTGGCTCACGGAGTGGGTGCCGAGGCCGTGGCTGAATGCCTTGGGGCCGATGGTCATCGGCGTGCGGATCACGCTCCGGCCGCGCTCGAGGCTCAGGTGGTCCTGGCGGACGACCAGGAGGCGGGGGCCGCGCTGCGGCTCGTGGGCGACGTCGCTTTTCGGGGGCACGTCAAGCCGCGGCTGCCAGACGCCCGTCGCGCCGCGGGCGTCCTGGACGGCGAGCGGGGCCGCCGACGACAGGGACAGGGCGAAGGCCGCAAGAAGCAGAACGGGCAAGTGGGTTCGAATGCACACAGTTCGATCGCCCCTCAGTGTGTAGGGACTAAGCCGGCCGCACGGCCCGTTCTGCGGGCCGCGGGAAGAGAAAGTGGGGCAACCGGGGGAGGTTATCAAGGGGATTCTGATGGAGGGTGTGGTTCAGGCCGGCCCAATGCCTCTCCCTTCGTCGGCATATACCTCCAATGCGCGGAAAGTACGGTGGCCTTGATGTCTCTTCTGACGTGCTCCTTCGGCGAGACCTCGACGATGATCTTTGCGGGGTCTGTCCTGATCTTCAGGTACGGTTGGGAGCTGCCGTCGTTCCTGAGACAATCGGCCAGGACGAGCCTGTACTTGCCGGGAAGCAGGCCTTCGAGTTCAAACGATTCGTCGCCCTGGAGCTTCATGCTCCGTATTCTCGCGTATGTCGGGGGCCAGAGAGCTGGTTCTTTGCGGACACTCAGGTAGACGGTGATCGTCGCCGGGTCCTGGTCTGGCGGGAATTGCAGCTTGCCGGAGATCTTCCCGACCTGAGAGAAATCGAGGTTGACCTCTTTCTCCGGTTCGCCGTTGATCGCGACGGGCACGGTGGTCTGCATGTACCCGGTCGTGAGGATGTAGGAGCCATTCGGAACGTGGGCGAAGCTGAATCGCCCAGCTTCATCGGTCTGCGTTCCGGCCCGCCATTGGTATACCTCGTCACAGGCGTTGAGCCGAAGGTACACGCCGGCCCGCAACGTGCCCTTAGCGTCTGCAAAAGAGCCGTGGACCAGGGCGCCTTCCTCGAACAGGATCTCGCCGACGTCCTTCGTCTCTCCTTCCGAGACCTGGGCGGACATCGTCCGGGTTCCGTCGTAGTCCGGGTGGCTCAGTTTCAGCCTCATGCTCCCGGGGGGGAAGTGCAGCAGCATGAACGCTCCCAACTCATCGGTTCTCGTTTTCGTGCTCCATCCGGCTTCGGGGTCGTCCTGCTTCGCCCTTCGCTTCACGGCGTGAGTCAACGCTTGTACCAGGGCGCCGGGCACGCCTTCGCCGGACTCCTTCACAACTTTCCCCTGTATGCTGCCTCCCTCGCCCATAAGAACATCCAGGACGGTCTCGACG
>CAZJXV010000095.1:0-13578 GCA_964550015.1 uncultured Verrucomicrobiota bacterium | reverse complement strand
GACCGCGTCCGTTGGCTGCATCCCGAGGTAGTGAAAGCCGATGGCGTCGGCAAGTTCGCGGTCGCGGAACAGCATGTCCACAACCCCGCCGCCATGAGCGACGCGATACGGCTTGTAGAGTACCTGGCTGCGGTGCCGCGCCGCCTCCGGCGGCAGGGAGCACGCGAGCACTTCCTCATCGCTGACCATCCACGGAAGTCCTGCCTCGCTCAGAAGCGGGATCATCTCGGGGCACACGGCGCCTTCGGGGGGCCACAGCCCATCGGGCGGCCCGCCGAAGACCGACCGGTACACACCCAGGGCCTTCTCGATCTGGGTCCGGACGTCCTCCGGGTGCTCGAAGCGTTCAACCGGCACCGGACATTCCGGGCAGGCCTGGGCCGCATTGTCCGTGGACATCACGAGCGGCATGATCGGATGGTACGAAGGCGAGGTGGTGATCTCGATCTGTCCCCGTTCACGCGCTTCCCGGTACAGGGGGATGACCCGAGCGGCGATCTCCCTCTGCAAGTCGAGGATCGTCTGCTTGTCCTCCTCCTTGAAGTGCTGCGCCTTCGCCATGAGCTCCCCGATTTGCGGAAATGCCCGCCGCGCGCGGAACCCAAACCACGCGAGGTTGTGCCAGACCTGCAGGTCGCGGTAGTCCTGCGTGGTGAACTTGAGTTCCCCGAGGTCCGAGCTCGCCGTGTAGTTCGTGCCGCGCTTGTACAGCAGTTGCCAGTAGCGCCCGTGGCGGCGGATGACGCCGTTCCAGTTCGCCATGAAAAAGTTCTGCAGCAGGAAGCGCCGCTCCGGCTCGGTCAGGCTGTCGGCCGGCTTGAGAAAGTGCGTCAGGAACGGGTCTTTCGCATTGCCCGCTGCGCAGTCTTCGAGCTGGGCGAGCAGCGACGGCACAAGGTTGAAGGTGAGCCGCACGTCGGGGAACTCTGAGAGCACGTCCACCATGTCGAAGTAGCTCTTGCACGCGTGCAGGCGAACCCACGGCATCGCGTACTCCGAGGTGAGCGGGTCCTTGTACAGCGGCTGGTGCATGTGCCAGAGAAACGCCACATACAACGGCTTCACACTTGCGTCTCCTGGAGGAACTGAGCCGCCTCTTCGGGGATGGTGGGATTGATGTAGAAGCCCGTGCCCCACTCGAAACCGGCCGTGTTGGTCAGCCTCGGGATGATCTCCACGTGCCAGTGGAAGTCGTGCTCGATCGTGGCCCAGTAGCCGCGCCGGCGCCACCGCACCGGGCCCGTGTGCAGCATGTAATTGTAGTGGGGGCCGTCGAGCGCCTTGACCAGCTTCGCGAGCGTCACCTTCATCGCGTCAGCGAAGGCGTAGATCTCGTCGCGCCCCATCGAGTCGAAGTCCGGGTGGTGCCTCTTGGGCATGACCCAGATCTCGAACGGGAACCGCGACGCGAACGGGCAGAACGTCACAAAGCCATTGTTCTCGTAGACGATCCGGTCCTTCTGCCGCATCTCCTCCCGGACGATATCGCAGAAAATACACCGGTCCTTGTACTCGAAATACGCCTGCGCACCCACCAGCTCCTCGCGGATGCGCTTGGGCGTGACCGGCGTGGCAATCAACTGCGAGTGCGGGTGCGAGAGCGAGGCGCCCGCCGTGATCCCCTTGTTCTTGAAGATCAAGATGTAGCGGAACCGCTCGTCCTTCTTCAGGTCCCTAAGCCGCTGCTTGTACGTCTGGTACACGCTCAGGAGCGACTCCACGCTCTGCATCTCGATCTCTTGGAAATGGTCCGTCGTCTCGATGATCACCTCGTGCGCGCCGATGCCGTTCATGCGGTCATAAATGCCCACGCCGAACTTCTCCATGTCCCCTTCGATACGCAGCGCGGGGAACTTGTTCGGCACGACCCGGACCGTCCAACCCTCGGAATCGGGGCGGCTCGAGTCGGAGCGCAGGGCGTAGATCTCCGGCGGCGTCTTCGACTCGTTCCCGGGACAGAATGGACACCCCTTCGGGGACTCCTGGCCGTTGTCCGGGGCTTTGAAGTCGGTGGGGCGCTTGGCGCGCTCAGTAGCTATAATCACCCACCGGTTGACGATGGGATCCTTGCGAAGCTCAGGCATAGATATGTCTCTCCAAGGTGCTGCATCCGTTGCCGGGCTCTCCCAGCAGAACCTCTCGTAGCAAAAACCGGGCCGCTCCGGCAAGCGGTATTTGGCCCAGAAGCCGCCCCAGACTCACACAGATGCACCCGAGGCTGCCAACGCTGATCTGTCACTGGGAGGTGTCCTCGCCGGCTGCACTGCGAGCGGCCTACTGAGTGCCCTGCGGCGCCGGCCGTGCCCCACGGGCAACGGGGCCTCCGCCGCGGGCCGCGGCGTGCCGCTCAATGGCCTCTCCATACAGTTCGACGTACTTGCGCGCCGAAACGGCCCACGAGAAATCGCACGCCAGGCCGTTGGCGACGAGCCGCGACCACGCCTCGCGCTCCCCGAACAGGCGCACGGCCTTGCGCACGCACGCAAGCAACGCCCGGCCCGAGTACGCGGCGAACTTGAAGCCGTTGCCCCGGCCCGTGGCGGGGTCGAAGCTCGTGATCGTGTCGTCGAGACCGCCCGTGGCCCGGACGATGGGGACCGTGCCGTACTTGAGACTATACATCTGGTTGAGGCCGCAGGGCTCAAACCGGGAGGGCATCAGGAACATGTCGCAGCCGGCCTCGATCTTGTGCGCCAGCGCGTTGTCGAAACCAAGCCGTATGCCCACCCGCTCCGGGTGCTTCCGCGCGAGCTCGGTGAGCAGGTCGTGATATGTCTTCTCTCCTGTCCCGAGCAAGACGAAGCACGTGCCCAGGCCGATGATCGCTTCGAGCACCTCCGTTAGGATGTCAACCCCCTTCTGATCGGTCAGCCGCCCCACCGTGCCAAGGATCGGCACCTCGTCGGGCACGTTCAGGCCGTACGCTTCCAGCAGGTCGGCCCGACACCGCGTCTTACCCGCCAGGTCATCGGGCGTGTATGTGGCCGCCAGCAACGTGTCCGTGGCGGGGTCCCAGTGCTCGTAGTCAGCGCCGTTGAGGATGCCGAACACGTCGCGGCGCCGCGCCCGCAGCACACCATCGAGGCCGCAGCCAAGCTCCTTCGTCTGGATCTCTTTGCTGTACTTACGGCTCACGGTGCTCACCACATCCGCGCTTGTGATCCCGGCCTTCATGAGGTTGATCTTGCCGTAGAATTCAACCCCTTCCGGCGTGAACACGGACCACGGAAGGCCCGTCATCTCCATGTCGAAATGCCAGAACTGGCCCTGGAACGCGAGGTTGTGAACGGTGAAGACAGTGGCGGCCGGGCCCAGAAAGCCGTTGTCCAAACCGTACCGGGCGAGCGCGGGAACCAGGCCCACCTGCCAGTCGTGGCAGTGGATGACGTCGGGCTTCAGCCCGAGGGCCTCGATGGCCGCGGCAACCGCCCTGGAGAAGAACATGAACCGCTCGGCATTGTCCGGGTAGTCGCCGTCGGTGGCAGTGTAGAGCTCCGGGCGGCCGTAATATGCGTCCCGCCGGATGAAGTGCACCGTGACGCCCCCCGAGTTTTCCATCTCGAGCACCGTGCCCTCGACCTGCACGCCGCGCATCGGGACGGTCACGCGGACCCCCGCATCCTTCACGGGAAGCTCCTGGCGGGCCGTCACCGCATAGTACGGCAGGAAGAGGCGCACGTCGTGGCCCAGGGCGGCGATCGCGCCCGGCAACGCGCCCAGCACGTCGGCCAGCCCGCCCGTCTTCGAGTACGGGACACACTCGCTCGCGGCGATCACCACGTTGAGGCGTTTGCTCATTCGCAATCCTCCGTCCGAACAGATACCGGCTGCCGCAATTCATCCGGAGCCCGGCGCCAGGTCGCGGGAAAGGAGCCCGTGCCTGCCCCGTCCATGTGATCGTCGCGTATACCACGCAACAGCGCGCGAACGCAACGTCTGTGTGGGGTCTTGCGGCAGCGGCACGCGCACTCGACGCCTCGCACGCCCGGACGGCGCTCGGAAGGACGGGCCGGTAATCGGGTATGCTGCTATGAGCCCAAGGACGAGGCGGCCGCCCGACCACGAACCAGCGCAGCGGTGATCTCGGCCACGTGCCGGCCCTGGAAGCGCGCGATGGCGAGCTCGTTCTCCGTCGGGAGACGTGACCCGTCGGTGCCCGCCAGCGTCGAGGCGCCGTACGGCGTGCCGCCGGTGATCTCGTCCATGTTCATCAGCCGGGCCTCCGTGTACGGGACACCGACGATGATCATCCCGTGGTGCAGCAAGGTTGAGTGGAAGCTGGTGATCGTCGTCTCCTGGCCGCCGTGCTGTGTGGCGGTCGAGGTAAAGACGCTCCCCACCTTTCCGACAAGCGCACCGGTCATCCAGAGCTTGCCTGTTTGGTCGAGGAAGTTGCGCATCTGCGCCGTCATGTTGCCGAAGCGCGTCGGCGTGCCGAAGATGATGGCATCGGCGTCGGTCATCTGTTCAGGCTTGGCGACAGGGACCTCCGCAAAGGCCGCTCTGGCCGCCTTCGCACCGCTCCGCTCCAATGCTTCCTCCGGCACCAGCTCGGGGACCTGGTAGATGGCGACCTCGGCCCCGCTGACTTCCTTCGCGCCCTCGGCCACGGCCTCTGCAAGCCGGTGTACGTGTCCGTACATGCTGTAGAAAATAACTTGAATCCGCATCGTTCCGCCTCCCTGCTCGCGACGTCCTTGCGTGGCGCGTAGTCAGCGTCCTCATCTGAATATCCCAATGCGTTCACTCCAAGGGATGGTTCCGGAAAACTGACCGTGGACGCGAGGCTTCAGGACGTGCGGTGAGGATTGCCGGAGCGTTCCAGGGCTATCACTTGCCGGCCAGCAGCTTCCGCATCAGGACCTTGCCGTCCTCGAAGCCGAGCCGAGCGTAGAGGCTGCGCGCGGCTTCGTTCCGGCAGTCAACCATCAAAGTGATGAACGCCATCCGCTTTTTCCGTGCGTACGCCTCGGCCTGCTCCATGAGCATCCGCCCGATGCCACGGCGCCGGAACGGCGGCGCGACGGCGATGTCGTACACGAACGCCTGCTGCTGGTCCGTGAAAACGCTGGCGCTCTTGCCGACCATCACGAAGCCGGCGGGCTCTCCCGCCTCGGTCTCGGCCACGAGCGTGAGCATCCCCGAGGAGCTCATCAGACGCCGCAGGTTCTTAGCCATGATGTTGACAAGCTTCCGCTGCGAGGTGTGCTGCCGCTCGTAAGGCGTGAGCTCGCTCGCAAGCGTTTCGACCGAAAGCCGGAGAACGAAGTCGAAGTCCTTCCGCCCCGCTTCCCGCACTCGAATATTCTCAGTCATACCTCCCCTACCTCTTGAGGCACCAGGCCGGGACTTTTTCTCGTGGTTTTTCGTCCCGGCCCCCGCATTTTCTCACCAATAAGAATATAGCACCTGTCGGCAGAAGGCGGCCAAGAGGTTCTTCAGCCAACCGCTCGCACGTCCTCGCTCCGTATGTCCCCTCTGTGCAGCATCATGGAGCACGTCCGTCCGCGCGGCTCCCCGCTACCCCACGGCACGACCCCGGGCGTGGCACATGACTTGTACTCAGCCCCCTTCAGAGAGAGTCCAGGGTCCGGTGCCTCCAGCAAATCGGCATCAGCCACACATCGCAGGGTAGACACATGAGGCACCACCTAGCACGCTTTGCCACCGCTTGCGCGGTTACAGCAATACTGCTCGCGTCGCCCGGCGCGGGCGCCTTTGCCGGTCCCCCGGCGGACCCCGCGGAGCAGTCCGGTAGCACGGACCTGCCTGTAGTCATCAAGACCAAACCAACTTTCGTCGCGGACGTGCTGGCGCAATCAGAAAACGCCGTGGCCCGCGACATCAAGGAACGCGACATCGTCCGCGTCGAGGTCGTCCCCCTCGGCCCGGCGAGGGGCTTCGCCTATTTCGATTCGAGCAAGACCTGGCACGAGCAGTTCCACCTGAGCCGCCCCGAGGACTTCGACAACGACGGCGAAACACGGCGCTGGAAGCTCGTCGGCGGCATGAGCCTCCGGGACAAACGGGCCGAGTTCGATCCCGTCGGCGAGGGCGGCGCGCCGCTCGGCGCCATCGGTACCGGCACCATCGAGGTGAAGGTCTGGCACCGCGCCGACGGCACCCTCACCTGCACAATCGTGCCCGTACGCGTGGGAATGAAAAAGTTCTACCTGGAGGTGGACTGGCTCGAAGGGTCGTTCCGGAAGCGCGTCACCAAGCGCGGACCGACGGAGACGCTTTCGTACAAGCCCGTCATTGACCAGCGGTTCATTGATGCGTTCGGCCAGTGCGGCCTCGAGGTCGTCGTGTGCGACTCCCCCGAGACCGGCAACACGAAGAACACCATTGCCGCCGACGTCATCTTCGACGGCCGGCGCCGCCTGAACTGCGAGAACCTCTCGAGCCTCGTACCCCGCAAGTTCCGCGATGAGCGCGACGCGAAGGCGTTCAACGAAGGGACGTCGGTGATCTCCCGCTGGCTTCTCGACAACGGCTACGTCAACCTCGATCCGTCGAGGCCCGACACCGCCTACATGATCGGCGTGCAGCGCTGGGCACGAAAAGGCTCCGCAATGAGCCGGACGATGGGCGTCGTCTGCCTGCTCGAGCACGAGGGCAAACGGTTCCAGATAGCCTATGTCTTTGCCCGCAGCATCGCGGAGTCAACGGCCGCGGTCAACGCCAAACAGAAAACGCAGATTCCGTTCGTTGTGTCGGCACGGCACACGGCCATCCACGAAATCGCCGCGCACACGTTCCCCGTTCAGTGGAACAACACGAGAACGAAGCACGATGCCGATCCGTACTGGAGCCAGTGGCGCTATCTCTATGCGGGCCACGCCAAGCGGCCCGCAGGGCAGGACGATTACTACCGCATCTACGAGACGTGCGTCACGTCAGCGGAAACCGGCCTGGACGGCGCCTACTATACCTTCCTGAACGCGCCCCGGCTGAACGACTTCCGGTGGCGGATGGCCAACTGCGTCAATGAGAAGTGCCGCGACATCATCCGGGACCACGCGGTGGACGGCCGCTCAGGCCTCTACGGCCACCTCGCAACCGTAACCAGCGACCGGGAAAGCACGGCTGTGGGATCCACCCGCGACACGCTCCACTAAGCGTTGCTGGCAGTGCAGGCCGCTCGGCCTGCACCGGACGAGAGCTAGGCCAACGTCTTCGCTCCGGCCTCGAGCCGCTTGAGCGATGCCACGAGCGCCTCGAGACGCTCTGGTGAGTCCTCGAAAATCGCGAGGACATCGTCCGCGAGCCGCTCCAACTCCGCCACCGTGCCGCCGGCCGTCGCCCCTCCCCTTCCCGTTGGTGGAGAAGGTCGTAACGCGCCGGCGGTTCCCACCGCCGTGTCTGCTTCTACCGGCTTCGAGTCGGCAAGAGCTTCCGCATGAAGCGAAGGACTGCCGGGCGCAAGGGCCTTCATCGCCGCTCCTTCTCCAAGCACGCACCTCTGCCTCACATCCGTACAAGGAAGGTGCCAGATGCGTGCACGTGGCGCCCGAATTTTGGCGACAAAAAAAGGCGGGGACGTCGCCGGTCCGTCCCCGCATGCGCTGCCTGCTTCTAAAGATGTCGTCTTCTCGGTATAAGTCCAGGGCCCCGGGCCCGGGTCGTGGCTGGGAACGAGGGGGAGGTGGGAATCGGACCCGGGTGCCCTATGTCATTATCCGTGCCTGTGTTAGCGCTTCCACCCGCTAACCGCCATAATCCTCTCAGCGATAAGCCACTAGGTCGCCCCCACACGGAGGGCCCCGCCGGAATCACAGAGGAATGCATTCTCGTTCTCGCCCCCTATAACGCTGGAGATCGCCAAAACGCTCCCGCAAACCGCTTTTTTTCGGTTTTTTCTCAGGTACTGTCTTACGGCGCCGCCCCCCAGACCAACTCCGACCACCCCCTCGGCAAATGCGTGGCTCACCGGGCGATCCCTGGTGTAAGATGCCCCGGTATATTCGGCCAGAAATCCTGCCTGGAACGGAGTGGGTCTTCTGATGAGGGAACTGCCCCCTGAATACACCGGCCCGGCGCTAATGGACCTGCAGCTCAACGGCTACGCGGGCTTCGACTTCAACGGCGACCCGGCCTCCTGGACGCGCGAAAAGCTGCATCACGTCAGGTCTGCCCTTGGCCGACGGGGCGTCATGGCCGCATTGCCCACGCTGATTACCAGCGAGGCCAAGGCGATGCTCGCGCGCGCCGGACGATATGCCGAGTTGGTGTCCGGCGACCTCGAACTTGAATCCTGCTTCCCACGGCTCCACATCGAGGGCCCCTTCATCTCACCCCACGATGGTCCGCGGGGCGCCCACCCAAAGCGCTATTGCCGGCTGCCCCGCGAGCTGCCGGACTTCGTGCAGCGCCTTGTCGAGGCAAGCGGCGACCGCATCGGGATCGTGACCCTCGCGCCCGAGCTGCCGGGCGCCATCGAGCTGATAAGGGAATGCGTTGATGCGCACATCGGCGATACGCACATCTGCGTCGCGATCGGCCATACTCGCGCTACAGCCACCCAGCTCGACACCGCCGTCGCGGCAGGGACACGGATGGCCACCCACCTGGGCAACGGCGCCGACGCGTTGCTCGGCCCCGCGGACAACTACATCCAGACCCAGCTCGCCGACGATCGCCTCTGGGCAAGCTTCATCGCCGACGGTCACCACATGCCGATGACGACGCTGAAGAACTTCATCCGCGCCAAGACCCCGCACCGCGCCGTGCTCGTGACCGATGCGATCGCGGCCGCCGACATGGGGCCCGGGCAATACGAGGTGGGCGGCGAGATCGTCGAGGCCGACGCCGACGGCCGCGTGGCGAAACCGGGCGCGTCCAACCTGGCCGGCTCCGCCTTGACGCTGGACCAGGCCGTAATCAACGTTTGTAAGCACTGCAACGTGCCGTTCGAGCAGGCCTGGGCGATGGCGTCCACGAATCCCGCGACGCTGCTCGGCATGCCCGCCCTGCCGACCATTACTGTCGCCGTGAGCGAGAAAGGGTTTCGTCGAACGGATGGCTGAAAAGAGAAGAACCACGCAGGTCAGGATCTTCGAGACCGAGGAAGAAATGGGCCGGGCCGCTGCCGCTGATGGCGCCGCAGTCTTGAACGCCGCGATTCAAACCAGCGGGCGGGCATCGCTCGTCGCGGCAACGGGCGCGTCCCAGTTCGCGTTCCTCGCCGCGTTGGTGGGCGAACACGTGGACTGGCCCAGGGTGACCATGTTCCACCTCGACGAGTACGTGGGTCTCCCTGAATCGCACCCTGCCAGTTTCCGCCGCTATCTGAAGGAGCGGTTCGCCTCAAAGGTCCCGTTGGGGCGTACTCATTACATTGACGGCGAAAGCCACGACCCCGAAGCCGTCTGCCGGTCTCTCGGCCAGGCGATTCGCCGACACACGATTGACGTCGCCTTCGTCGGCATCGGCGAGAACGGTCACCTCGCGTTCAACGACCCGCCGGCCGATTTCAAGACCGACGAGCCGTACATCATCGTGACACTCGACGAAGCCTGCCGGAGGCAGCAGGTCGGCGAGGGCTGGTTCTCCGGCGTGAGCGAGGTGCCGGCGCGGGCGATCTCCATGACGGTCCGCGAGATCCTCCGGGCGCGCGTCATCCTGTGCACATGCCCGGGCGAACGCAAGGCGGCGACGGTCCGGAACACGCTCGAGGGCGACATCTGCCCCGACGTGCCGGCGTCCATTCTCCGCACGCACCGCGACTGCCGGTTCTTCCTCGATGCGGCATCGGCATCCTTGCTGCGCGCCGGTTCATGATATAACCTGACTCAGGGCGCATAGCCTGGAACTCTTCTTGGAGGAGCGGGACAATGAAACGGTACTGGTTATCGCTCGTAACCATCTTCACGCTCACGGCAACGCTTGCCCTGTGCGGCTGCGGCAAGAACGGCGACGCAACCGAGACCACCGACGCTGCTGACGCCACTGACGTTGCTGACGCCGCCGGCAAGGCGGCCGACAAGGCGGTCGTGATGATTATCGCGCCTCAAAAGTTCCGCGACGAGGAACTCTTCGACACGAAGAAGGTCCTCGAAGACGCCGGCGCAACGGTCAAGGTCGCGAGCACGAGCCTGGACGAGGCGACCGGCATGCTGCGCGGCACGGTGACGCCCGACATCCTCGTCAAGGACGTCAAGGTGGCCGACTACGACGCCGTGATCTTCATCGGCGGCAGCGGCGCGAGCGTGTACTGGGACGACGCGACGGCCCACGCCATCGCCAAGGAAACCGTCAAGGCAGACAAAGTCCTGGGCGCGATCTGCATCGCGCCGGTCACGCTCGCCAAGGCGGGCGTGCTCAAGGACAAGAACGCGACCGTCTGGAAGTCCGAGAAGCAGAAGCTCGAAGACGCCGGCGCAACCTACACGGGCGCCGCGGTCGAGGTGGACGGCAAGATCATCACCGCCAACGGCCCCAAGGCCGCCAAGCAGTTCGGCCGGGCCATCGCCAACGCTCTCGCCGTCGCCGACGAGTGAGGCGTCGCCGCGAGCGCGCAGAGATTGCGCTCAACGGCGGCCTGCGCCGCAGGTCGAAGCCGCCCCACGGCGGTTCGAGGGGAGCTTCGACCCATACATCGACACGTCTGACGAGGGGGAAGACCGAAATGAACGATCGGAAGATGAGGTGCCTGTTGTCTGGAACTCGCGTTGCCCTTTTCGCGCTCGCCGCGTGCCTGCTGGCCGCGAGCGTCCTCGCCGCCGAAGCGCCCGACGGGACGAACCCGGAACTGAAGCACTTCGTCCCCGCCGAGAAAAACCTCACGCCGGAGTGGATCCGCGGCCTGTACGCGAAAGGCGAGCCGGAAACGTACAGCGGCAAGGACCTTGACGTGATCGGCATGCCGATCGGCGGAATCGGGGCCGGGCAGCTCTACCTGCGCGGCGACGGCACGCTCGGCTGCTGGCGCGTGTACAACCGCATGGGGCCGACCGACGTCGGCCAGGGCTTCGCCGTCATCGTGGAGGCGGACGGCAAGCGCCTCGTGAAAAAGCTCAACCGCCAAGACTTCCCGGCCGCCGAGTTCCGGGGCAATTACCCGATTGGGATTGTGCGCTACCGTGACGAAAGCGTGCCGGTCGAGGTGCGGCTCGAGGCCTTTACACCGTTTATTCCGCTCAATGCCGGGGACTCCGGCCTGCCGGCAACGGTATTTCACATTACCGTGCGCAACGTCTCCGAACAGCCCGTCCGCGCGAGCGTCGTGGGCTGGCTTGAGAACGCCGTGTGCCGCCATTCCGCCGACCGGGTCACCGCCTTGCGGCGCAGCCGGATTTTAAGGCAGAAAGACCGTACGCTCATCGTGCACACGGCAGAGGAATGGAAAGCGAAAGCCGGATTCACGCCGCGCGAGAACGTCCTGCTGGCCGACTTCGAGGGAGAGGACTACGGCGACTGGAAGACCACGGGCACGGCGTTCGGGACGAAACCGGTGGGCTGGCGTTCTCCGACGGCCGGGAGTTTTCGAGGCAAAGGCCTCGTTGACACCTACATTCCCGCCCAGGACGGGCCGCAGGGCACGCTCACCTCTCCCGAGTTCGTCATCGAGCGCCCGTTCATGAACTTCCTTGTTTCCGGCGGCGCGCACGAGGGCAAGACGTGCATGAACCTGCTCGTGGACGGCAAGGTGGCCCGCACGGTCTGCGGCCGGAACACCGAGCAACTGGTGCCGCAGACCTGGGACGTGGTGGAATTCGTCGGCAAGAAGGCGCGCATCCAGATTCTCGACCTCTTCTCCGGCGGCTGGGGCCACATCAACGTGGACCACATCGAACTCTCGGACCTGCCCGGGGCCATAGAGATAGACCACCTCGTCGGCTACGGCTCCATGGCTCTCGGCCTGACGCAGCCGGCGGAATCGCAGGAGAATGTTCAGAAGCTGCTCGCGTCAGCAGAAGAACTTAGCAGCATTAACCTCAAGGAAGACATCGCCTGCCCCATGGTTGAGCGCCGCGCAACTGCCCTGGCAACACCCGCCACCGCCTTGGCCCCGGGCGAGGAGCGATCAGCCCATTTCGTCCTGGCGTGGTACTTCCCCAACCACGCCAACGGCCACGTGTACGCCGCCAGGTTCGAGGACGCCGCCGCCGTCGCAGGCTACGTGCTCGATAACCACGACCGCCTCGCCCGCGATACCCGCACCTGGCGCGACACCTACTACGACAGCACGCTGCCCGTGTGGCTCCTCGACCGGTTGCACGCCCCCGTGTCCACGCTGGCGACCGAGACCTGCGAGTGGTGGAAGAACGGCCGGTTCTGGGCCTGGGAAGGCGTCGTCTGCTGCCACGGCACCTGCACCCACGTGTGGAACTACGAACACGCCATGGCCCAGCTGTTCCCCGAGCTCGAGCGCAACGTGCGGCAAAGGCAAGACCTGGGCGTGAGCTTCCGAGACGACGGCATGGTCGGTTTCCGCGGCGACCGGGCCCGCTACGCCGCCGACGGCCAGGCCGGCACGATTCTCAAGTGCTACCGCGAGCACCTCACCTCCGCCGACGCGAAGTTTTTAGAGAACAATTGGCCGCGAATCAAGAAGGCGCTGGAGTTCCTGATCGAGCAGGACGGGAACGACGACGGCCTGATCGAGAACGCGCAGCATAATACGTTTGACATCGAGTTTTATGGGCCAAATACGTTCGTGGGTTCGCTCTATCTTGCCGCCCTTCGCGCCGGCGAGGAAATGGCGCGGGAAATGGACGACACGGCATTCGCCGCGCGGGCGCAGAAAATCTTCGAGAGCGGCAAACGGCTGTCGGTCGAACGTCTCTACAACGGCGAGTACTTCATCCAGCTCGTGGACCTCGAGAAGCACCCGGGCGCGCAATATGCCGACGGATGCCTCGCTGATCAGGTATTCGGCCAGGGATGGGCCCACCAGGTCGGCCTCGGATACATCTATCCCGAAGCCACCGTGCGCAGCGCGCTCGCTTCGGTCTGGCGCTACAACTGGGCGCCCGACATCGGACCGCACAATGCCGCCCACCGGCCGGAGCGCTGGTTCGTCGGCAACGGCGAGCCGGGCTTGTTCATCTGCACCTGGCCGAAAAGCCTCCACCGTGAAGGGGCCTCCGTCCGGTACCGGAACGAAGTCTGGACCGGCATCGAGTACCAGGTCGCGGGCCACATGGTCTGGGAGGGCCTGCTCGACGAGGCGCTCTCAATCCTCCGCGCCGTCCACGAGCGCTACCAGCCGGGACGAAACCGGAATCCCTACAACGAAATCGAGTGCGGCGGTCATTACGCCCGCGCAATGTCTAGTTGGGGCGTGTTCACCGCCCTTTCCGGCTTCGAGTACCATGGTCCCAAGGGCCACATCGGCTTCTCGCCGCGTATTACGCCCGAAGACTTCCGCGCCGCCTTCACCGCCGCCGAAGGCTGGGGCACCTTTACGCAGAAACGTCAGGGCACCGCGCAGCGCAATAGCATTACGGTGCGCTGGGGCCGGCTGCGGCTGAAGACGCTGGCCTTCTCGCTGCCCGAGGACGCGGCGTCACCCGGGGTTACCGTGACGCTCGATGGCAAAACGCTGAACGCCACCCACTCGGTGGAGAATGG
>CAZJXV010000094.1:0-13985 GCA_964550015.1 uncultured Verrucomicrobiota bacterium | reverse complement strand
GGGTGCCGAAGTTCCGGCCCTCGTTGCGGGTGAAGCGCAGCGCGTCGGTCATGCCGATGCGGAAGGAGTTTTCGAAGTTGCGGTCGTACTGCAGCTCGACGAAGCGTGCCTCGACCTCGACCTGCATCGGTGGGCGGTCCCAGATCTTGATCAGTTCGCGGATCAGCACCATGTTGGTCGGCGTGTTCACGACGATCAAGGTGGCCGTCGGCTGGTGGTAGAACACGTCGCTGCCCTGCGGCCAGGCGACGCCGCCGGCGCGCTTGAGCCACTCTTCGATGTTCTGCGGCTGGCCGGTGGTGGTGGTGGTCGTGTCGTCGAATCCGCCGCCGAACTCGTCGAATCCGCCGCCGCCTCCGAACGTGCCGCCGGTGTCGCTGGTGTCGCCGAACGGGGTCGTGCCGCCCATCGGCGTGGTGCCGATGCCGCTGGTGGAGAGGCGGAAGATCTCGGTCACGAGTTCCTCAGGCAGCACGTAGTTAATCGGGATGATGAGGATCGCGTAGTCCTCGACCTTGTACTTGAGGCTCTTGTAGCGCAGGACGTACTTGAGCACCTCTTTGAGGGGCACGTTCGTCAGCTTGATGGTGATCTTGGTTGACACAGGCATTGTGTAGCCGGGGACCGATGGGCCGGTGCCCAGGTCGGGGCCGAATCCCGTGCTCGGCGGTGCGGGGCCAAAGCCGGTGTCGGGTCCAAAGCCGGTGCCGGGGGGCGGCGCGACGGGGCCACCCATGCTGCCGCCGGGCCCCATCGAGCCCTGTGGCGCGAATTCTTCGTTCGTCGGCTGTTCCGGGCCGATCGGTTGCTCGGGGAAGTCGAAGTCAGTGTCCTCTCCGCCTTCGATCGGGGGGAAGTCCTCGCCGCCGCCCGGGAACTCGGTCCCGATCGGGGGCGTCGTGACCGCGGGCGCCAAGGTCTGGAACACGATCGGGTCAATGACGATGTTGACGTCGGCCTCGCGGGCCAGGAAGGCGATGACCTCCTCGAGCTCGGCCTCCTGGAAGTCTACCTTGGGGATAATGGTCTCGAGCTTCTCCATGATGACCTTGCGCGGTTCGGAGATCGGCTCGGGGCCGGGCACCTCGATCGGGCCGGCCTCGACGGTGGGTCGCCGGGGTCGGCGGTTCCACGCGTCGATCACGTCGTTCACCAGCTCGGTGCGGGTCGTTGCGCGGATCGAGAGCTCGTGGCGGTAGACCTGGTAGTTGACCCGGTCGAGCCAGCGGTCCACTTCGGTGTTCCACTTGTTGATAGCCCGCGCCTCGAGCAGCAGGTCCCTGGCCTGATCGTAGTCCTTCTTGCGGTAGGCGCTGATCGCGTCGGCGAGCAGCTCGCTGTCGGTGCGCAACTCAGGAACGAGTTCCTTGACGGGCACCTCGACGGTGGGTTCGGTGGGTCCTGCTTCGAGCAATGAGGCGGCCGTGTCGCGGAAGCTCTTGACCTGGCGGACGTCCTGATCATCCTTGTCGGTGAAGCGAGCAAGGAAGTCGTCGGCCTGGCTGATGGCCTCCGGGTATTCCTCGGCTTTGAGCAGGTTGTAGATATAGGTTTTCTGCACCCCTTTGAGGCGGGTGAGGTGCTTCTCCTCGTCCGGCGCGAGTTCGACCGCCTCCTTGAGCTTGGTGACCGCCAGCTCGTAGTCGCCGTTGGCCACGGCGCTGTCGGCCTCGCGCGCGGCGTTTTCGGCGGCGATCTGGGCCTCGAGCTCCTTGTCGGTCTCGACCTCGGCGGCGATGTCCTCGGCGGTGAGGTCTTCGTCCTCGATCAGTGTGTCGTCGTCTTCGCCGGCCTCGGTCCCTTCCTCCTCCTCGACGGGTTCCACGTCTACGGTCTCATCTTCCGGTTCATCGCCGTTTTGGCCGTAGGCGGGGAACACGATGCAGGACAGAGACACAACGAACGCGAGCACAACAAGCCATCGCAGCGTCTTTCCCATGATTGCGTGTTCTCCTTTCACCCCAAATTGTGACAGCATTCCCTCGCTCAATTATCAGGTCAATCTACTATGCAGGCCGCCGGTGTGCAAGTCTTTTTCTCCGGATTCCGTCTTTTCGGCGATTCCGTCTTTTCGGCTGTTTCGTCCTTTTGGCCGGCAGGGGGAACCGGCGGGCCTACACTGTTCGCTTCAGTAACCTCCCGGGCCCCATGAGCTGGTCTCGCTGCTGGGGCGCTCCCTGATTGCCTGCAGGCGGGCGCCGCTCGTGGTCAGGTGGAAGACTTCTGTTACGAGCTCGGAATCCACCACAGTGCCGATGGGGACGATGAGGATCGCGTAGTCCTCGACGATGTACTTGAGCCCCTTGAAGCGGAGCACGTACTTGAGCACCTCTTTGAGCGGCACGTTCTTGAGCCGGATCGTGATCAGGTCCCGCCGCACGGGGGCGGGGCGGACGGTGGCCTTCGGGGGCGCCAGGGGCGGCAGCTCGTCGTCGGCCTCGAGGGCCTCGGGCTCCGTGTCGGTGTCGAGCGGCTCATCCGGTCCCAGGGCAATGACCTCCGGTGGTGCCGGTTCCTCGGCGGCGAGGAGCTGGAGGGCGGTGCCGTCGAACACGATGTTGATGTCGCCCTCCCGGGCGAGGTAGTCCACGACCTCTTTGAGTGGGACATTCTCGAAGTGGACTTCAGGGATGATGGTGTCCAGCGGGTTTATCCAGGTTATTCTGAGGTGGCCTTCCCGCACCGCTTTCGCCTTGAGCTGTTGCTGCACAGTGAGGAGCGCATTCCGCGCTTTGGCGCTGTCCGGGTCGAGCCTTCGCGCGGCCCTGAGCAGGGTGCGGGCCCACTGCAACTTGCCGTCGGCTCGGGCCTGGAGGCCTTGCGCGTAGTATTTCTCGGCGAGTTCTTTCACGTCTTGCTCGGACACGGTTTCTTCGGACACGGTCTTTTCGGACACGGCCGCCGTGTCCGGGGCGGCGCGCTGTTCTGTGGCGGTCGCCGCGGCGCATAGGGGCGCGGCGATGCACACAATGACTGCGAAGGTGAGGATGGTGGCTTTCATGACTCGTCTCCCTTGCTCTCTGCGGGGTCCCCGTTCAGTAGAGCGTGTAGATCTCCCCTTCGCTTCCTTTCAGGATGACTTTGTTGCCGCGCATCTCGAGGAACTCGAAGCGCTGGCCGTTGGCGACGATGATGTCGCCCACGGTGCGGCCCTGGTAAACCTTGCCGCTGTCCTTGCCCCGGGTGACGAGGAGGTTGACGTAGGTCTCGTTGGTCTTGCCCCACTTGCCCTTTTCGAGCTCGATGGGGTCCTGGCCTCGACGCTGGATGGTGAGGACGTAGACGTCCTCGTACCAGTCGGGGATGCCGCCCTTGCCCTTGCGGAGTGCCTTGGTTTTCTCGAGCGGGACGAGCCGGTAGCCCCGGAAGTAGCCGCCGAGCGGGACGAACTCGGTTTCGGTGTTGCGGCCGTAGTTGATCTGCATGACCCAGTAGTCCTGGTCGATGACGTCGGCCGAGCCGCCTTCCTTGATGGTGTAGCCCTGGAAGAGCACGTCAATGACCTTGCGCTCCATGTTGGTGATGCGGAAGGGGCTGGGGATGGACTTGGGGTCGTCGGGGTTGGAGCCGCCGAGGTACTCCTTGAGGCTGGTGAAGCCGTCGCCGTCGGGGTCTTTGTCGGCGTCCGGCGTGTAGCGGTCCACCATGGAGTAGCGGTCTTCCCAGTCGTTGGGCATGCCGTCCTTGTCGTCGTCGTTTTCGAACCACTTGCGGCACTCGGGGTTGGGGCAGCGCTTGAGTCTTTCGGGGCAGATCCAGCCGCAGTATTCGCACTGCTTTTCGCCTTTTCGCGGGGCGATCTCGTTCTCGTCCGTGGCGAAGCCGCCCTTGATGAAGTCGTCCGGGATGCCGCCTCGGCCCAGTTGCGAGGAGAGCTCGGAGATGCGGTCGGCGACCGCCTCTTCGGTCTTGCGTGCGCCGTCGAGGGCGGGGACCTTGGGGTCCGAGTCCGCTTTGGTGCCCATCACCGTGAACGCCGCTGTGGCTACGAGCACGACAACGAAGAGGCCGAAGAGCACCTTGTCGCCGTACTGTACCAACGTTTTCTTCAGGTCATCCGCCATGTGCCGTCACCTTGGTCACTCGGGTCTGAGTTGTAGGTTGTAGTGTTCGCCTCGGTCTCCGACGAGATGCGCGCTGTGCGGGGAGACCTGCACAACTATGTACGAGTGCCCCTCGACTTCGAGGGTCATGCCCGCATAGGCGCGCATCTTTCGTATCGGTTCGCTGGTCGAGGCGAAAATGCCGTAGCGTTCCGGCTCGCGCACGGGCGTGTTGCGCGGGAGCACGAGCTCGCCGCCGCCGGGCCGCTCGAGAATCAGGTCGTATTCCGTCTTGGTGTACGCGGGGATCCCGTGCGTCCCGCCCAGGGTCACTGGGCGCTCGCGGACGCGTTTGAGCGTGTAGCCTCGGAAGGTGGCGTCGAGTTCCAGGATGCTGGTGCGGGTGTCCCTGCCCCAGTTGAGCTGGATGGCACGCTCGCCGCCGGGCCGCTCGTAGAAGCCGCGGAAGAGCACGTCCACCATCTCGTGTCCGACGCCGACGAGCTTGATGGGCGCCGGGATCGAGTCGGGGTCGTCGGGGTTGGAGCCGCCGTCGTACTCCTCGATGTTGGTGAACCGGTCGCCGTCGTAGTCGAGGTCGCCGTCGGCGACGTCGGGGTCGGTGGCCGCGTGCGCCTGCTCGAAGTCGTCGTCCATGCCGTCGCCGTCGCGGTCATCCTGGCGCGCGCCGCAGAGGGGGCAGCGGACGAGCCGGTCGGGGACGATGTAGGTGCAGGTGCGGCTGACGCAGACGTGCTCGCCGGGCCGGGGTAGATACTCGTCCGGGTCGGTGGCGATGTCCACGGAGGGGTCGGGCCTCACCGGGTTGGGTGGGCCAGGGAGAACGGGGCCCGGGGCGAGGCCGCTGCGCACGACGGGCACGGGCGCCTCAGCCTGGGGCGGGGCGTCGTGCCAGAACGAGACGACGGCGACCGTGCAGACCGCGAGCACCGCTGCCAGGAAGAGCTTGTCCGCGTGCCAGAGCCACTGTTGTGTGTGTCGACGCCGCATGTGGGCTCACCGCCTTGTTTCGGGCGCGCTCCTCGTTTTCGTTCTTTCCGTTTACTCCCCCCCGAAGGAGTTGGTGGTGCCGGCCGTGCTTGCCGTGCGCGGCGTTGTTGCCTCCTTGAGGGCCGGGATCTCGCCGGTGATGTCTTCGTCGAAGTCCACCATCGAGATGGTCATGGTCACGCTCAGGATGTTGTAGTTCGGCATGCGTCCGACGGTGGTGGTCCTGGGCTGCTCGCGGACGTCGGCGCCGCCGACGACGGAGGGGGGGCGCCGGACCGTTCCGTAGCCCCGGCCCCCCATGCTGCCCAGGCTGCCTCTGCCATCGTAGGTGTCGGGTCGCCTGATGAGCTCGGCGTGCGGGACGTCAGAGCCCGCGGCCGAGGCCGCGCGGGCTGCGGCGGCTTCTTGCTCGATCCTGTCTATTTTTCGGTCCTGGGCGAGATAGGAGAGTCGCTCGATGACCAGGTAGTTGCGCGGGAAGTCGCCGTATGGATCCACGGGCACCTTGGCCGTGTTGACGAGGTCGGCCTGGAACTTGGCGAGCGACGGGTACTTGCAGGTGAAGGAGACGCTGAAGAGGTGTTTGCCGTAGAGCTTGCCGCCCGGCGCAGGCTCGAGCCGGGTGATCGAGTCAATGGACTCGACCCCGTCGTGGATGAGCAACATCAGGATGTCCTTGACGGCCGAGCGCTCCTTGAGCATGTCGTAGGTGACTTCCGCGGGCGGCTTGTCGTCGCTCAGGAATTCGGGGAAGCCGAGGTTTTCGACGTCCGGGTCGAGCTCGACGTGTTTCTTGGTGGCGAACCGGCGTATCTGGGTGCGGGACCGCTGGAGGTCGCCCAGGAAGAGGACGGGCTCGCGGGGCGACTTCTGCTCGTCATAGACGTCCTTGTCCCACCAGGCCAGGAGCCGTTCGATGAGGCCGGCGTACTCGGTCTTGGCCTTGTCGTGCTGCGCCTTGATCTGGTCGAGGTGCTCCGGGGTGGGGTTCTCCTTGCTGAGGCGTTCGAGTTCGGCCCTGACGACGCCGATCTTCTTCTTGAGCTTGCCCCGCTCGGAGGTCTGGAGGTGCATCCAGACGAGGGCGCCGAGGAACACGACGACGAGCGCGCCGACGACGACGTAAAAGGCGATATTGCTCTTCGATCCCATGGGTGTGTCTCCCTGGTTCAGAATTCGATGGGCACGTCCAGTTCGGCCTCGAAGGTGAACTTGGCCAGCTTCTCTTTATAGCGTTCGCTGCCCTCGAGGGGCTTGGAGTCGAGCACGGTCACGTTGCTGAAGTAGCGGTTGCGTTCCTCGAGCGCCTGGCGCAGGTCGTTGACCTGGCGGGCGAGGCGGCTTTCGGGGCTGCCGCTTCTCGAGGTGATTTTGAGGTAGCCCTCGAGCTTGACCCTGGGCTTGGCGCCGGTGGCTTTCCTGGTGGTGCCGGTGGCGGTCGGCGCCCTCGTGGGCATCCGCGTGTGGGACGGCGGGGGTATGGCGCCGCCCCTCGAGCCGCCCAACGAGCCGAGTCCGGCGCCCGGATCGGGGGGCCTGGCGCCGGGACCGGGGCCGGAGCCGGGGACGGTGAACTGGCGCTGGAGTTGATTGCCCGGGTCCTCGATGCCTTCGAGGATGATGCCCGTGAACCAGGCGTACGAGGGCTTTTCGCTCTTGATCGTTTCGATGAAGTCCACCCAGTAGAGGCGGGCCGCGCGCATCCGCTCGATCTCGGCGACATTGGCCTCGATCTTCTTGAGGTCGCGCCGGACGCGGCCGATCCTGGTTGCGTACTCCTGCCACGTGCCCTGGGTCCTCGTGAGGTCGTCGAGGGTCTGCCTGTCTTTGTGGGCGCCGGCCTGCGCGTGGAGGCCCCACAGGAGGGCCGCGCCGATGAGGCAGGCGGCGGCGCTGACGATGAAGACCTTCTTTTTGGAGAGCTCGCGCTGGTAGATGACGGCTTTGGGGATGAGGTTGACGCTCATGATCCCGCGGCCGGCTGCACGCAGGCCCAGCCCCACGGCGTCGCCCAGCAGGCGGCCCTGGGCTTTGAGTCCCTCGGCGTTTGCGCCCGGGGCGACGGGGACCCTGGCCAGCGGCGAGAGCGTTGAGACCTCGACCCGGAGCTTGTCGGCGAGGAACTCGGGGAGGCCCTTGATAAAGGAACCGCCGCCGGAGATCAGGACGCGCTGCACGGGCGCGGCCTGCGACTGCGATCGGTAATAGCCGATGGAGCGGCGGACCTCGGCGAGCATCCGGTTGAGCACCGTGCCGGCTGCGGCGGCGGCACGGCGGACGTTTTCGTCGGCGTGCCCGTCGCCGCCGATGGTCACGAGGCGCTTGAGTTTGTCGGCCTGGTCGAGCGGGACGTCGAGTTCCTTGGCGATGGCCTGGGTGAAGTTGTCGCCGCCGATGGGGATGCTGCGCGACCAGAGGTTGATGCCTTCGGCGATGATCAGGTCGGTGGTCTTGGCGCCCAGGTCGATGAGGGCGGTGGAGGTTTCGAAGGGCCCCTCGTTGTAGATCGTCGCGTTGTAGAGCGCGAGGGCGGAGACGTCCACGGTCTCCACCTCGATGTGCTGCTTGCGGATGGCGGCGATCAGGCCGGAGACGATCTCGGTCTTGATGGCCACGAGCACGATGTCGATCTCCTCGCCGGAGGTGTCGCCGATGACCTGGTGGTCCCATTCGACCTCGTCGATGGGGAAGGGCACCTGCTGCTGGGCCTCGTAGCGGACGATCTGGGCGATCTTGGTCTCTTCGACGGCGGGCAGCTTGACGAAGCGCACGAAGACCGACTGGCCCGAGAGCGAGATGTGGATGCTTTTGGGCTTGAGCTTGCGCTCGTCGAGGGTGAAGCGGATGGTCTGGGCGACCACGGCGTTGCGTTCCTCGATCGAGCTGTCGGGCGGGATGCCGAGTTGGATGACGGCGTAGTCCTCCAGTTGGAGGGAGTCCTTATCGGCATCGAACTGGGTCATTTTCAGGGTATCCGACCCGATGTCGAAGCACACCAATGACTTGCTCATGTTTCGTCAGCTCCTCGGGGTTGGGGCGATTCGTTCATTGTGGTGGAACCATATGAGTGACGCACACTGCTTGTGCCACAACGGAACGTGAAGGCTGTGTTGTGCACAGCGTATGGGATCGGGCCACGGAGTGGGGTTGGTCCGGCCTCTCCCGCGTTGGCGGGTGGGGTTCATGGTTCCGTGCCTCGCCTTGTCCGTCTTGGTTTGATGATTCGATATGACGGTTATGTATGAAGACGTGGCAGGCGTCAAGACAGCGGAACCAGGTCTCTCCTTTCCTATCCGCCGCGGTCTGACCCCGCGGCAGGGTGCCCCCTCCGTAAAGCTAAGTAATGTTACTTAGCATCGAGGCGGGGCCTTGTCAAATCAATTTTTTCGTCTCCGGGCGCCCCGGCCCGATGGGGCGTCCGGCCCCGGGCGCTGCGCCCGGCGGCTCTTTCAGTGCCCCGGTCCCGGCATCGCCGGGCCCGGGCCCGGGCCGCGCTGGGCTACTCCTCAAAGATCCAGCGTGTGGAGAGCACGCGGACGCTGGGTTCGCCGGTGCTCGTGTCTATCGTGCGAAGCACGCTTGCCTGGAGCTTGCACTCGCCGACCATGTTGCCCTGGCGGTCCACCGCCTGCGCGAGCAGCGTGACGCGGAACACGTTCGAGCGCACAGTCACCAGGCCGGCGACGTCGGCCAGGTGCTTTTCGCGCGCCCAGCTCGGTGCGGCGCCCTGGGCCTCGATCGGCAGGAACTGCCCGAGCTCGCCGATGGTCTCGAAGCGCTGCGAGTCGGTCACGTACTCGGCGATATCGCCGGCGGCGGCGTTGTCCACACCCTTTAGACCCCTCAGCACTTCTTCCGGTGCCGTGTTGATGTTGATCAGGCCGTGGCGGGGCTGGGCGGCGAGTTTGCCTTCTTTGGTCGTGAACACGTCGTAGACGTTCAGCCAGCTTGCGCTGGTGTGTACGTTGTCCCAATTGCCGCCGAGGTCGTCGCCCGTGAGGTCTATGGTGGCCCATTTCTTGCCGGCGTGGACGCGGCCGAGGTGGCCGACGGAGCCGAGCTTGCCGTCGTACACGACGAAGCGCTCGGCGAGGTTCAGGCCTGAGTCCATGTCGCCGGAGGCGTCGGGCGCCCAGTTGAAGTTCTGGGCCTTGGGCGTGCCGGCGCCCCGTTCCCACTCGTTGACGCGTGGGTCGTCCTTCTGCGTCGTTTCGGGCCCGTCCATGTCGGCGTGCGCGTAGGCGACCTGTTCGATGGTGGGGCCGCCGGCGGGACCCAGGACGAGGGTCAGGGCGGCGCTGACCCTTGGCAGGTTCAGGTCCTTGGCGTCGTCGGCGATGGCGGGCCGTTTCGGTAAGGCAGTCTCCTGGCCGGACGCGCCGGTGCTCGAATCCACCCAGGTGCCGCTAGTATCGCCGATGAGGAAATAGCCCGGCGTGTTGCCGCTCGCCGCGGGGACGGCGACGGTGATGTCCTGCGAGCCCCCGCCGAGCGTGGGCACGTTCGAGAGCGTGACGGTCACCGGGCTGCCGTCGCCCTCGTAGGGGTTGATGAGCTCGATGAACTCGCCGTAGTCACTGTACGTTCTGGTGCCCACTGTGACGGTCGGCGGGCTCGCCTCGACCTCGTTGACGTACGGGGTCTTCTCGATGCCGTACCTGACGCCGCGGTGCGTGGGCTCGTTGTCCTCGTCAATGAAGTCGGCGATGTTGGCGGCAAGCTGGTCGAGGTCCAGCCCCGCCGGCAGGCGGCCGGCTGACGCTAGGCTCTGGAGTTCGTTGTAGATGGCGTCGGCGGTGGCGGTGTTGATGGGGACCTGCACGCGCCACTCGGTATCGTTGCTGTCCTCCAGGTTGACCTTGTACACGTTCTGTGTGCGGGAGTGGACGGTGAGGTAGCCGCGGATACTCTGGAGCGCCGCCCGCCTCTGTTGCTGTTGTTGCTCCGGGGTGCCTGCGACCGGCATATCCTTGAGCGCCGTCGAGAGGTCGAGGTAGGCGATGGCGTCGCCGCGCATGTCGTCCATGTCGCGCTGATCCGGCTCGCCCATGCCGTCGTTGGCGTCATCCACGGTGCCGTCGAGGTCGTCGTCGCAGAGCGGGTAGCCGAGGGGGCCATCGTTGTCGGTGTCGCCGCCGCCCACCGGGCCGGTGGAGCCGTTGCGTGCGCTGATGATGTCGTCGGCCCAGTTGGGGTTGGCGCCGGAGATCGCGCGGAGGATGGCGTGGAGGCTGACCTCGGCGGGGCTGAGGCCGTCGGCCTGCGCGTCGTCCTTGTTGCCGAGGACGTTGGCGTTGGCCTTGCCGTTCTCGCACTCGATGATCCCGGCGACGAGGCCGACGACGCGACCTTCGCCGCCGCCGGGGAGGATCTGCCTGAAGTGGATCCAGCGGGCGTCGTCGCCGGTAACGAGGTCGGACAGGTCCACTTTGTTGTCGCTGCCGGTGTTGAAGAGCACGTCGTCGGCATTGGGGTAGCTGGGAGCATGCTCATGGGCGCGCGGCCCCCAGAAGTCGAAGTCCGTGTCCCAGCCAAGATCCTCGTCGCTCTCGATCAGGGCGATGGCCCATTCGAGGCCGCCCTGGGCGGCGGCCTGGGCCGCGCGGGCGTAGTAGGCGTTCGAGGCCGCCTGGCCCTCGAGGTCCTGGCTCGAGTAGAACGAGACGGCGAGGATGGCCATCAGCACGAGGACCGCGAGCGCGATGAGCAGGGCGACGCCGCGCTCGTTGCGCGGCGGCCGAACGATGTCTTTGAGCGTCATGGCTGTTCTTGCCTTTCTCATCCGGTTGAATGACTGGTTTGCGTGCTGCCCGGTCCGGATGATGCGTCTTCCCGTCGGGCCGACGGTGAAGGCGGTCTATGATGCGTTGTTATGATTGCTCCTTTGCAGCCGGAGGCTACTTGGTCCAGTGGCTCCAGTTGTTCATGTACACCACCGTGGTAAAGGTCTTGAACCGTTTCTGGACTTTCGGGTTGTTGGGGTTCGCGTCGGGCTCCAGCGTGGGGTCCCACACGACGAGGGTGATCCGCACGGCGCGCGGGACGGTGCCGTGCTGGGGGCCGGTGTTGGTGGAGTTCCAGTCGTCGTCGGCCTTGCTCCAGTCGGTGGTGTTCTCGTCGAGGTACTCGAGGTCGAGCTTGACGACGTTGACGCCGAGCTGCTCGCTGTGCGCGAGGTGGTTGACGGGGTAGAGCTTCCGCCAGTCGGCTTCATTCTCGTCGGTGAGGCAGTAGCGCATCAGCTCTCGGTCGTTGTTGACCCAGTAGCCGATGACGCACAGGTCCTGGTCGGCCTGGTCGTCGCGGGTCTCGGCAGGTGCGACGAAGTAGACCTCGTCGCTGCCGGTGCCGCCGTCTATGCCGTAGAAGTGTGCGCCGTTGCCGCCTCCGGCGGCCTCGGGCGCCACGACGGCGTGGCGCATCTCGAGGGCCATCAGGCCGAGGGCCTCGCGCGCAGCGATGAACTGCTGGACACGCGCATCGGCCCGCAGCCAGGTGCCGGTGGACTGGCTGAACATGGTGAAGAGCGCCGCGCCCAGGATGGCCAGGATGGTCATGGCCACGAGCACCTCGAGGAGCGTGAATCCTGCTTCGCCCCGGGGGCTACGCAGGACAGGTCCTGCTTCGCTCTTCGAGCTACGGCGCACGAGCCGTTTCTTGCTCGTTGGGCCGGCCGGGTTGGGGCCCGGGCCGGATGTGTTTCGGTGTGCGTATCTCATGGTACCCTCTCGTCTTGTTCGTCTCTTGCCCTTGGCCCCTCAGCCGTCAACCGGTTGCCCTACCATTTGGGGCGGATGTAGGTGACGAAGGTCATCGTGTCCTGCCGGTCGCGTTCGTCGTTGCTGAAGGCGCGGGGCCACCGCACGGTGACGGTGACGCGTTTGAGTGCGCCGGTGGCGAAGCCGAGGGCGTCCTCGAACTTGAGCGTCACCTCGTAGCGCGAGTATTGTTCCTCGTCGGTCAGGTCGCTGACGTTCTGCTTGACGATCTGCTCGCCGCTGCCGAAGTTGCCGGAGGCGCCGGCGTCGAAGGTATGGGTCTTGCCGGCGTAGGTGTAGTCGCCCCAGTCGAGGCCGGCGAGCGCCTGGCCCGTGTCGTCGCCGGGTTCGACGTCGTCGTGGCGCAGGTGGAGCTGGGCGACGACGTACTCGCCGAGCACGGCGGCGGCGGAGCGGTCGCCGGCGCGGGCGCTGGCGTCAATGCCCACGGGAAAGAGGGCCAGCAGGCCGACCAGGCCGACGGCGATGATGCCCAGGGCCGCGACGACTTCGATGAGGGTGACGCCCCGGCGGTCCAGCTTCGTTTTCATGGGCTCTCTCCCTTGTGCGTGCCTCGTGGCTATGATGACGGAACGCTGACCGTGGTGTGGCCGGTGACGGGCACGACCTCGATCTCGCGTTCCTTCTGGGTCTCGGTGTCGTGAATTTTGAATGAGTAGCTGCCGGAACTGTCGGCCCGGCCGGTGGGCCGGAACTGGATGCCATCCGGTTGCGGCGGCATGTTGGCGCCGACCGGGGAGGCCGCGCCGAACTCGATGCCGGGCGGCAGCTCGATCCACTTGCCGACGGTGATCTTGTTTCCGGCCGGTTCTTCGTAGTAGATGCGCATCCTGTCGCGGTCGGGCTCGTCGTGCGATTCGAACTGCACCGCGTGCATCTTGCGTGAGGTGAGCGCGCGCTGGCGGGCGAGGTCGAGCTGCTGTTGGATCAGGCGCCCGGCGGTGCGCAGGCGCGCGCCCCGGCCGAAGTGGTTGAAGCCGACGACGGCGATGCCGAGCATGATGCCCATGACGGCGATGACGGTGAGCAGCTCGACGAGGGTGAAGCCTGCTTCGCTCTTCGAGCTACGCAGGCCAAGGCCCGCTTCGCCCTTCGGGCTCCGGCGGCCAAGTCCTGCTCCGCGTTTCGAGCGATGTGGCCCCGGCCTGCGCGGGCCGTATCTTGATGCGTTCATGGGGACACCTCGCTACTTCCAGTTGCCGACGTTGTCGCGGTTGACTTCCTTGTTGCTCTGTTTGTAGTCCTTATAGTTGTCGCGCTTTTGCTCGTAGGAGCTGCCGGAGATCGTGCCCATGTCGGTGGTGCCGGCCTCGTCGGGGCCGAGGGACCAGATGTCCCAGCGGTCCGGGTAGAAGACGACGTCGTTGGGGTCGGTCTCGAAGTAGATGGGGGTGCCCCAGCTATCGGCGAAGACGTAGTTGGCGTCCTCGTCGAGGTGGTTCATGACCTGGATCTCGACGTAGGGGCCGGTCCACAACTGCTCGTCGCGCACGCCGGAGGTGTCCGGCTCGCCGTTGTTGTCGAGGCCGGTGAGCCAGCGGCGGATCCATTGCCGGTCGTTGGTCCTGTTGCCGCCGCTGAGCGCGTCGTAGGGCAGGTGGCCGAAGTCGGTTTTGAAGAGCTGCATGCCGCTGTCTATGCCCGAGACGAGGGCGCGGGTGCTGGCGATCTTGGCGCGCTCGATGGCCTTGCTGACGCCGGCGTGGATCATCGCGGCGAGGATTCCGATAACGGCGACGACGATGAGCATTTCGATCAGCGTGAAGCCGTGTGCTGAGCGTTTCATAAGTCCTCTCCTTCTGCCTGGCACGGTTGGCCTGCTAGGGTCCGATAATGTTGTCGCGGTTGGGATAGGCGGTCCGGTCGCCCGCGACGACCGTTTCGTCCGGGTCCTCGTATTTGCCGGGGTCGCCGTTGCCGGTGGCACGGTCGGGCCCGCGTGAGACGAGGTCGAAGGTGACGTTGTTGACGCGCGGGTTGTCCGGGTCGTTGGGGTTGGTCGGATCCACGGTGTGGATGTAGTAAATGGGCGAGCCCCAGACGTCCACGAGTTCGGGGTAGCCGTCGGTCCTCGTCCAGGTGTCCTGATTCGCGGGGCCGTCCACCAGGTTGACGGTTCCGAACTTGTAGCCCGTGCGCTCTTCCAGCATCT
>CAZJXV010000093.1:0-14012 GCA_964550015.1 uncultured Verrucomicrobiota bacterium | reverse complement strand
TGGTGGACCTGAGCAACGACCCATCACACTGGCGAGGCCAGATCGTGCCCTCGAGCGGATGGTTCGCCGCGTACGAGGCCTTCATCAATTCGTGGGCGATCATCGCCCAGGACAATAACGTGGAATTGTTCTGCGTCGGCTGCGAGTTCGTCAACACGGTTTCGTGGTCCGCGTCGTGGCGGAACGTGATTCAGGGCGTGCGAAACGAGTACAGCGGCCCGCTCGTCTATGCGGCGAATCACGGCAACGAGCAGAACGTCACGTGGTGGGACGCCCTCGACTTCATCGGCATTGACGCGTATTACTCGTTGACGAGCAAGAATGATCCGAGTCTGGCGGAGTTGCAGGCGGCGTGGAACGCCCGGGCCGACGCAATCGAGACGTGGCGCGCCGCGACGTGGCCCGCCAAGCAGGTCATGTTCACCGAGGTCGGGTACCAGAGCCTCGACGGCACGAACAGGACGCCGTGGTGGCGCGACCCGGCAACGAACGATCTCGATCCGGCCGAACAGGCCGACTGCTACGAGGCCCTGTTGACCGCGTGCGAAGGGCGGAGCTGGTGGCTGGGCGCGTTCTGGTGGAACTGGGAGACGGACCCCGACGCCGGGGGGCTGCTGAACTGGGACTTCACGCCGCACAACAAGCCCGCCGAACTCGTCCTCTGCAATCATTACTCACCGCCCTTGACCATTACGAGCATCCGCGAGACCGGCACGGGCGACATCGAGCTCACGTGGCTGAGCAACGGCCTCGCCGGCACCACATACGCCGTCTGGTATTCCGACGATCCGCAGTCCGCCGCGATGTCGTGGAGCGTGCTCGCCGGCGGTATCCCCACCGGCGGATGCACCACGACCTGGGCGGACACCTCCGCACCCACCTCCAGCCAACGCTTCTACAAGGTCGCCGGAGAAACGGCCGGGCCGTAGGTGAGCCACGCGGCGCCGCGACGGGACCGCGATGATCCGGCGGCTCGAAATCGCCCTTGACGCGGCATGGTCGGTTGTGCTAATCTCAGCACGTGGGGAAATGTGACTTGGTCTGCTGTTCCGCTAAAGCGTGACGCTCAGGTAAGTCCAGGCCTGCATCCACGCCGAGGGAGGGACGAGACACGCGACCGCTGCTCGTTGCCGCGACCGCACTTACGCGGAGCTCGGCACGACCTGGATTTCAGCGGCGAGGTGGTCGCCGTCAAGGACGAGAACCGGCGTGCGCCCGAACTGAGAGGAGGCTCAAATGCAGATGGAAAAGCGAGGCTCCGGGTTGGTTGACGTTGTCGCGACGGTCCTGGTGCTCCTCGTGGCGATGACGCTTGCGCTTCCCGTTGTTGCGGGTCTGTCGAGTCGGCAGCGGAGCGTTGTGTGCCAGGACAATTTGAAGAAAACCGGCGTGGCGTTGAACAGGTATTTCGATGACTCCGGCGAGTACCCGGTGTGGGACCAAGGAGGGCATCCGGACCTCGATACGTTCATTGACTTCGGATTGAAGGACGGCGGCTACGCCCAGGACGAGCAGATCTTCCTGTGTCCGGGGGACAACCCGCATCCATCCAACGTGAATCGGGATAGAAGTCTCGCCTGGGGATTCAACCCGTTCGAGTACAGCTACGGCATAGGTGCTCCCGCAGCCTACCCCTCCAACCCGCTGTATCATGCGGAAAAGGAGCATCAGGTCCTCACGGCCGACGCGCACTTCACTTGGATGCAGAACCTCAGCGCCTACTACCTGCTCGGGTACTCGTGGAACAACCCCAATTGGTACGCGAACATGGTCGCGTTCCGGCACAAGGGCTGGTCGGCCAACTTCTGCTTCTTCGACGGCCACGTTGGAAGCTTCCAGGCCACCTTCGACGGGAGCACACAGACAGGGCCCGACACAAACGAGGTGTTCTTCGAGCAGCCGGGCGAAAGCTTCAACAACTTCTATTAGGGGCTCTCTGCCTTCTGGAGATTCGGATCACACTGTTGGGGAACGGATCCATGAAATCTGCAATGCTGGTCATAGTCGCCCTGGCCGCTCTCACGCTCGCCGGGTCGGTCCATGCGGCCACGAGCCGCGCTGACGATGGCAATAAGGGCAACGTCCATGGGACGGGCCCGCCCGTGGAAAGCATCGACGGCGACGGCCTGTCAGATGGCGACGAGGCCAGTGTCTATGGCGCGACGCCCGTCCTTGTGGACACTGATTTCGATGGCATGCCTGACGGCTACGAAGTGCTCAATGGCCTCAACCCGGCTCAGAACGATGCGAACGGCGACGCGGACGGCGATTTGCACTGCAATCTCGTGGAGTATGTTGCGGGGACCGACCCACAGCTTTCAGGCAGCGCCCCCGGCTCAATCCACGTTGACTGGCGGAACGACACGGGCATCGAGGATGGCTCGCCTGGGAACCCGTACTCCCTCATCCAAACCGCCATCAACAATGCCACCGCCCAGGACGTGATCTACGTGTCTTCCGGCACCTACCACGAGTCCCTGGTCGTGACGGAGCCGCGGCTGATCGTGAGCGTTGAACTACACAAAGCGGCCATCAACGGCGAGGCCGAGTCGCCCGTCATCACGTACGCCAATGTGTCCACTGCGCTCCTCAAGGACCTCCTGATCCGCCACGGTGAACATGGTGTCGAGTGCACAGGCTCATCGCCGGTCATCTACGACTGCCGCGTCGAGTACAACCGCAATCTTGGGGTTCGCTGCTACTGGGGTTCGTCGCCTTCGATTCTCTCCTCGATAATCACGCACAACGCCTGCACCGGCGTTGAGTGCATTCGTGACTGTGCGCCTACGATCGCGAACTGCCTCATCGCCCGAAGCGGCATCAACGGCGTTTACTCGTACGATTCAGACCCGGCGGTCGTCTATTGCACGATCGCGGACAACAGCGAATACGGCATACATGCCTTTCACTTCGACGGCATGATCGCCAATTCCGTCATGTGGGGGAACAAGGACGACCTGCACGGGTGCTCGGCAAGCTACTGCAATGTCGAGGATGGCGATGCAGGGGATGGGAATATCTCGGCCGATCCGCAATTCGCCGCGCCTGATTACGGCAACTACCGGATCACGGCATCATCGGCCTGCATTGACGCGGGCACCGCGCTGGTCGGAGGGGGCGATGACTTCGCCGGCGACGTGCGGAGCGTGCCCGACATCGGGTTCGACGAGTATCTGGACACCGACGGCGATGAAATGCAGAACGCGTGGGAATTGCAGAACGGTCTCACACCCTCCGACGGCAGCGACGGCCCGGGGAACCTTGACGGCGATGCATTGACGAACGTTGACGAGTTCCTACGCGGCACTGATCCACAGGATCCCCAGAGCCCGATGGGCACCGTTCACGTCGATGGCGCCAGCGCGACGGGCGTGGAAGATGGGAGCCCTGCAAACCCGTTCACGACGATCCAGGCTGCGATCGACGCTGCGTGGCCCGGGGACGCGGTGCTTGTGGCAGCCGGAGCGTATGCCGAAAATCCGATAATGAGGCAGGCCGTCACGGTGCGTACAGGCAGGACCGCACAATGCACTATCGACGCTGGCGATGGCGAGGCGGCGTTGTTTGTGGGGATCAGCGTGGGAACGTTGGAGGGCTTCACAATTGAGAACGCATACGACGGCATTACGACAGTCAACAGCTCAGCCGTGATGAAGCGCTGCGCGATCGTCTCGTCGGAGCAGGCCGGCGCGCTGGCCGTCTATTCGGATTACCCTGGACTCCACAACACCCTCATCTTGGGAAGCTCCGTCAGCGGCGCTGAAGCATGGAACGACTCCGGTTTGACAGCCACCAACTGCACTGTCGTTGGGGGAAATCGCGGAATCTTCGCCTACTACTCAACGCCGGTCATAACCAATTCAATCCTCTGGGATAACGTGGATGATCTTGTCGATTGCGCGGCGACCTATTCCGACATCGGCACCCCGGGGGATGTTGCGGGCGAGGGGAACATTTCCGCGGACCCGTGGTTCGTGTCCGGGCCGCTGCATGGCTATTACCTGAGCCAGATTGTGGCTGGCCAAGGGGTGAACAGCCCGTGCGTGGACGCCGGCAGCGACACGGCCGTCAACCTCGGCCTCGACGCGTTTACCACGCGGACGGACGGCATGCCCGACGCCGGCATCGTCGATATGGGCTACCACACCCCCGCGGCCGTCCCGGGCGACGTCGACGGCAACGGGGTCGTGGACGGTCTCGATCTGACCGCCGTCATCTCGGCGTGGGAGTGCGTCCCCGGCGACCCGCTGTGGAATCCAAACGCCGACCTCGACGGCAACAGCGTCGTCGACGGTCTGGATCTGGCGGAAGTGACATCGAACTGGCCGACCGTCCCCGCCGCGGCACCCGATGCAGGTTCCTCAGGTGCACGGGCGCGTGGCAAGCGTACGTCCGGACGAGCGAACGTCCGTGGCGGCCGCGGCAACGTCCGCGGCGGCCGCGACGAGGTGCGGCGGAAGTAGCTGCGCGAAGCGACGTCTGATCCTTTTCCCTGCCGTGCTTCCGTCTTGTGGTTTTCGCTTGCGCGGGGGTGTGCGCGTAGGCTATCACGCCGCGGACTCAGACGCGTTTCCAAGGAGAGCCATGGGGAAGTTGACGGCGAGGACGGTAGACAAGCACCGTCTCTACGAGCTGAGTGTGCAGGAGCCGGGCGCCGACCTGGACTTCGCCGAGCGGCAGTACCGGCGGCGACGGGGCACGCCGCCGAGGCTCGTGCGCGAGGACTTTTGCGGGACGGCGGCGCTGTCGTGCAAGTGGGTGCGGCGACGGCGCGCCAACCGCGCGCTGGGCGTGGACCTCGACCCGAACGTCCTCGCGTGGGGACGGCGCCACAACCTCGCCCCGCTCGGCGAGGCGGCGGAGCGGGTAACCCTCGTCGAGGCGAACGTGCTCGACGTGCAGGCGCCGAAGGCCGACATGACCCTGGCGATGAACTTCTCGTACTGGGTGTTCAAGACGCGGCCGGAGCTGGTTCGCTACCTCAGGTCGGCGTACCGGGGCCTCAAACCCGACGGCGTCATGGTGCTCGACGCGTTCGGCGGCTCGGACTCGCAGGTCGTGCTCGAGGAGAAGAGACGGGTCGCGGGGCAGGCCTTCACCTACGTGTGGGACCAGGCGAAGTTCAACCCGATTACGAACGAAATTACCTGCCATATCCACTTCGAATTCCCCGACGGCAGCCGCATGCCCCGGGCGTTCACCTACCACTGGCGGCTCTGGAGCCTCACGGAAGTGTGCGAGGCGCTGCGCGAGACCGGCTTCCGCACCGCCGACGTCTACTGGGAAGGCGAGGGCCAAGACGGCGAGGGCGACGGCGTCTTCCGCCGGACCACACGCGCCGAGAACTGCCCCGGATGGATCGCCTACATCGTCGCGGCCAAGTAAGCCTGGACGAGAACGCCAACCGGTGGTATAATAGGGAGTTAGGTGTCCGTATCTCTACACACAGCGTAGAATGCAGGGCCAGATCATGCATCGCTGTAACACTCCCTGGTTTGGGCTTGCCCTTTTGGCGTGTTTCCTCCCGTGTCTTGGCGCCCATGCCGGCGCTGCTGACCACCTTCAGAGAGACCAGCAGCGATACGGTCATATCACGAGGCTCGAGAACCTCGAGCCGGAGAAGCTCGGCACATACGAGGACTACATCGCGCAGCATCCGTTCCGGCCGATGGTTCACCGCCGTCTCATCCCGCGCGGCGGGCGGCTCATTCCCCTCGACAAGGCGAGAAGGCTCCCGGTCACCGCGTCGGCCGCCGGCCCCAAGGCGCTCGTGATCGTCAATACCACGCTGCGGCCGCAGATCGAGCCGCGCCTGACACGCTATATCACCGATCTCCAGGCCCAGGGCTTCGACGTTGTCGTGGAGGAATCCGAGGGAGGCACGCCGGAGGACCTCAAGGCACTGATCATCTCGCACGAGACCGATCTTGTCGGCGTCGCCCTCGTCGGCGAGCAACCGGCTGCCTGGTTCGAAATCGATGAGAACGGCTTCCCCTGCGACGTGTTCTTCATGGATCTCGACGGCACGTGGCACGACCTCGACGGCGACGGCCTCTACGACGAGCACGAGGCCGGCTCGGGCGATGAGGCGCCGGAGATCTGCATCGGGCGCATCGCGGCGCACAACATGTCCGGCGACGAGGTGGCGATGCTCGACCACTATTTCGACAAGAACCACGACTACCGGACCGGCGTGATCCGGTGCGCCGAGAAAGGCCTGACGTACGTCAGCAGCGACTGGGCCAACTGGCCGGAGGCCAATTACGGCATCGCGCGGGCCTATCCCAATTTCGACAACATGACGCCGCCGGACCTGTCGGAACCCGACTACCTCGACCGCATCAGCAACGGGCTCTATGAGTTCGTCCAGTTGTGCGCCCACTCGAGCTCCGGCGGGCACTCCATCGGCGGCTGGGTCACCACGTCGGAAATCCAGAACGCCCCGCCGATTGCCGTCTTCTACAATCTCTTCGCCTGCGGCGCCGGCCGGTTTACGAACTACAACTGGGTCGCGGGCGGCTACGTCTACAACACCACGGGCCAGGGCATCACGTGCATCGCGTGCAGCCGAAGCGGGAGCATGACGAACTACTACCATTTCTACGGGCCGTTCGGTGAGGGCGAGACCTTCGGCGAATCATTCCGCTCCTACATGGAATACCTTGCCCCGTACACCGGCTCGGACCGCTCGTGGCAATTCGGCCTGAACATCCAGGGCGACCCCTTCGCCGTCGAGGACCCGCCGCTGCCGTTCCGGCTCTACGCGCCCGTGGGCGGCGAGACATGGCATCAGGGCGAAGTGTACACGATCGAGTGGACGCACACGGACGTGGCGGGCCCGGACATCAGCATCGAGCTCCTCAAGGGCGCAAGCGCTGTCGGGTTCATTGCCGCAAGCACACCGAACGACGACGAATTCGACTGGAACGTCCCCTCGGACATGACGCCGGGCACCGATTACCGCGTACGCATCACGAGCATCTCGAACCCGGCCTACACGGATACGAGCCCGCAGTACTTCACCATCCAGGAATCGGCGTGGGAACGCATGCTCGACGACCCGTGCCTGTTTCCCCACGGCGACGTTGTCACACCGCCCGAGGAACCGCGCCTGCGGACCAACGTCGCCGCCATCGCCGACGGCGAGAAACTCTACGTCATCGGCGGCAACGGCGACGACTATACGGATTCCGACTCCAGCACGTACTGGGGCAATCGCCAGGCCACGTTCAGCATCTTTGACCCGCTCACGAAAACCTGGTCCGCCGCGCGATACGACGCCGACCATCCCATCGGCTACAACAACGGCAGCGGCTCCGTGAAACCCGACTGCGGCAAGGGCACGGGCTCGTGCCACATGGCCGCCGTTGCCTACGATTGCGACGGCGACGCAATACCCGAACCCGTCACCTTCGGCGGCTACCCCATCTGGGGCGGCAACGGCATGATCTACGACCCGGATACGGATAGCTGGTCGAAGACGCCGAACAAGCCTGACCATTCCGGCGGCGGCTACAAGGCGTGCTTGGACGGCATGCACGCGCTCATTGGATCCGTCTACTACCAGTACGGGGGCTCCTATAACGGGCCGGACCAGAGCACGTTCTGGACGTACGACTTCGCCAGCCTGCAGTGGCTCGAGATGCCGCCCGGCCCGGTCAGGATGGTCAACGGCACGGGCGCGGCCGTCGCAGGGAAGTTCTACCTGATCAGTGGCAAGCAGAACGACGTCGCCAAAACGACCGACTGCTGGGCATACGATCCCGCCACCCTGGGCTGGAACTCGATCGCCGACATTCCCACGGGCGTCAACAAGGCGCCGGCCCTCGTGCTCCAGGACAGGATCTTCGTCTTCGGCGGCAGCAGCTCCAGCGGCGACACCGACGCCATCCAGATCTACGACCCTGCGGGAGATTCCTGGAGCGTTTCCCCGGTCGTGTTGCCTGTGGCGTGGTCGAGCCAGGGCGCCGCCTATCTCGACGGCTACGTGTACCTCATGGACGGCAATGGCGGCGGACGGACGAACGCCTGCTACCGGATCAGCGTCGGGCACCTCGTGGAGAACGCAGACTGCGACGCCGACGGCCTCCCCGACCTGTGGGAAACGACGTACTTCGGATCACTCCGCTACGGCCCGGACGACGATCCCGACGGCGACGGCGCCACCAATAGCGAGGAGCGAGCCGCCGGAACCAATCCGGCCGACCCGAATTCCTTCTTCGGCGTAGCGGCCGTCGCGTGGGTCACGTCGGGCCCCGATTCCGGTGTGCACGTCACCTGCAACACCGTCGAGGGCAGGTCGCATCTGCTCTACTACTGCGACGAAGACTACTCGACGGGCATGATCTGGCGTGTGTGCAGCTTCCCCGTGATCGGCGACGGGTCACCCCACACGTTCGTCGATCGGGGAGATGTAGGCCGACCGTCTCCCTTCGATCCGTCCGTCCGGCACCGCTACTACAAGGTCGTGGCGGAATAGCGGGCTGGCGTGTTCCTGATGCGGTATCGCGCGCCAGGCGCCTCGAGACGACGGGGCGGGCCGCGTTGGATGCGACCCGCCCCGCGTGGCTGAAGAAGGTGGGCTGCGGTTTCCGCTGCGTCAGCCGTCCGGGCTGCGTCAGCCGTTTACGCCCCCCGGGGGTGCGCTTCTTCTATCTGTATTCCCAATGGCCGGGGACCCACTCGCGAACTTCCCGGGTCTCCCAGTAGCCTTCGCGCCACACCTTTTCGTAGTGGCCCTCGCACACCAGGACACGCTCCCAGTGAGTGCTTGGCCGACCGCGCCGGTCGTACCGGATCACCTTGATCTGACGGTATTCCGGCGCCACCCAGATCTTCTCCCAGTAGCCGTCCACCCACACGCGCTCCTGGCGGGCTACGTAATAGCCGGCGATCCAGACGCGCCGGGGCGAGCGCACGTAGCGCACGCGCCGGCCTTCGTACTGCCGCCCCTGGTACCGCACGTAGGTTTGGTCGGCCCGCCTGTTGCGATCCGAGGTAGCCACCTCGTGGATGATGGCCGCGCCCACGACCCCGGCCAGGATCTTCCCGGCCGTCGCCCATTCCTTGTCGCCCGCATAGGCAGGAGCCTGGGGCAAGGCCACGATCGCCACGGCCGCGATGAGAGTTGTTGCGATTGCTTTGGTCAACATCTCAATCACCCCTTTCTGCTTGCCCGGCGGTCGGTTCGCCCGGCGCTCGGGCTTTGTGTCAGGGCTCTCATTCAATCTCACCGGGTTGGACGCCCAAAGCAGGTAGATATTCAAGCCGCTTAAATATTTGTTCGTGGAAAGAGTGCCGCGTGGCCGGGAGGTCTTCGAACCGTAGTGGTTTCGCCTTCAATAGCTTGCGAGGTAAGCGTGAGCCGGGGAGGACGGTGGGACTGGCACGCTCCGTCAGCGGACGTGTATGATCAGCATGTAGCCGACGCTGCCCATGGGAACCACGACGACGGTCTTGCCGCCTCTGGGCACGCTGTAGTTGACCGTGGCCTGCGCCTTGCCCCCCTTGGTGATCTGGCACTTGAAGGCAACGCGCTTGTTGATCTCGGACTTGTACGTGATCTCCGCCTTGAGGTTGCCGACAATGGTGACAGTCCTGGCGGCGCCCTTGGCGAGGGCGAAGGCGGTGCTTCCGAGCTTGGAGAGGTTCGTGTAGCCCTTCCCCTTCAGGAGATGGGCATACTTATTGAGGGCCGTGTCCATCGAATTGCCGTCGTTGGTGGCTTTGACGATTATGACCTCGAACTGGGCCGAATCCTGGCCCCGAGCAGGCCCGGCAACGAGCAGCACGGCCGAAGCCGCGACAAGTCCCAGCAAAGCGATGGTCCGGCTGGCTCTGCGCATGGTCAATTCACCTCGTCCGTCACAATGCCGTCAATCCAGACGATTGGGGTGCCGTCGGTGGCGTCCTCGCCCACGGAAACGACCACGTCGGGATTCTCACCGTATTCGATCTCGGTCACCTCGGCAACGGCCTTGCCGCCCGTGAGCTGGGCGAAAAGGATGAAGAGGCCGACGAGAACAAGGGTGACGGCGACCCCGGCGGCCATCCTGGGCCGGAGAAAGACGCGGAAACCGTCGAGGAACGTGCCGAGGGGCCGGCGGCCGGGCGCAGCGATGCGCTCGGCCACGCCGCGCCAGAGGCGCTCGGCCTCGATGGAGCCCGCGGACGAGCTCACAGCCTTCGCCACATGGGGGCGCAAGGCGGCCAGCTCGTCGGCAATGCGGCGCAGCCCGGGCTCCGCTTCGAGCCGCCGTTCCATGGCGGCGCGCTCGGCCGCGGTCATCTCGCCGTCAACGTAGCGTCCGATTTCGATTTCGAGCCGGGTGGCGTTGTCCATCATGTCCCTCGTCCCGCGGCCAGGTAGCCGCTGAGCTTTTCGCGGAGCTTCTTCCGTCCGTAATGCAAACGCGACATCACGGTGCCGATCGAGCACCCGAGCACCGAGGCGATCTCGGCGTAGCTCAGATCCTCGATCTCGCGCAGCACGACCGTGGCGCGCTGTTCCTCGGGCAGCTCCATGATGGCGTTCATGATCGTTTCGTTCAACTCCTCTCGCTCGAGCACCTCGAGCGGGTCCGCGTCCCGGCGGCCGCGCGGCGCGCCGTCGGACGGCGTCTTCTCCAGGAGGCGGTCATCGTAATCAACGCTGACCATGTGCCTCTTCTTGCGCGCGTGGTCGATCGCCAGGTTCACCGTTATCCTGTAGAGCCACGTGTAGAAGCTCGAGGAGCCGCGGAAGCTTCGCAGCTTGCTGAAGGCCTTGATGAAGACCTCCTGGGCGATGTCGAGCGCGTCCTCGCGGTTGTGAATCACGCCGTAGGCGATGCCATACACCTTGCTCTGGTAAGCGTTCACCAGCGCCCGGTAGGCCTCGTGATCGCCCTCGAGCGTGCGCCGGACGAGCTCGGCATCGTCGGCCCCGGCATCGGCGGCCCGGCCGGCCTCACCGGCCCTGGCGGCCTCACCGGCTCTGGCGGCGCCACCGGCCCCGCCGGCATCCTCAATCTTCTCCGCGTTCATCGAATTCGACGCGATCCTGAGCAGAATATTCACCGTTCCGTACCGCAGGCACTATGCCGTCGGAGGCGCGTGCGTGTCAAGCAGCGCCCCGGCGCCTGCGGCGGGACGCAGGCGCGCCGGCGGCTATTTTGATTGACTTTGCCGAGCGCGCCTCCCTACTATCGCCCCGAGGACCAAACCCCGCAGAGAGAGGGCCCGGGATGCGCGCAGCAAGGGTGGCGGCGCTCGCCGTGACGGTGGTGGCGGCCCTGTGCGTCCAGCCGGCGGGGGCGACCTGGGTCTATTCGCGCGACACCGGCCGGTTCGCGCGGCTCGAATCGCTCGCCAAGGAAACCGCGAACGAGCAGTACCTCTACGCCGAGCAGTTCTACGAGGCCGGCCGGTGGGAAGAGGCGCTGCGCGAGTACCGCAAGGTAGTGCGCTACTTCCCCGACTCGATCCGTGCCTCGAGGTCGCAGTTCAAGGTGGGCGAATGCTACGAGCGGCTCGGCCGACTGAGCAAGGCCTTCGACCAGTACCAGCTCGTGCTCGAGAAGTATCCGTCGTTCGCCGACCCGGACGAGGTGATCAAACGCCAATTCGAGATCGCCGGCGCCTTCTACGGCGGGCGGAAAAGGTCCATGCCGCTGATCGGAATCAAGATCCTCCCGGGCCGGGGGGAGGCGATCCGCTTCTACGAGCGGATCGCGGCCAACGTGCCGTTCAGCCCGATGGCCGAGGAGTCGAAGTACCGCGCGGGCGAGCTGCTCGAGCGCAAGAAGCGCTACGACGACTACACCAGGATGGGCGAGGCGCCGCGCACCGGGGCGATCAACACCTACCTGTTCGTCGTCGACAACTTCGAGGAGGGCGAGCGGCGCGACGACGCGCTGTTCCGCGTCGGCGAGTGCTACTACAAGAAGGCCCGGCGGGCCCGCTACGACAAGAAGGCGCTGGAGCAGGCGCTGTTCTACTATCGCCGCTCCCTGCGAGAGTATCCCAAAGGCCGGCACGTCGAGGAGGTTCAGGCGCGGATCACCGAGCTCGACCACCGGCGCGCCAAGGGCATCTACGAAGTGGCCCTCTACTATGAGAAGCGGCGCAAGTACCGCGCCGCCGTCATCTACTACGATGATCTGACAACACGCTTCCCGCTGTCGCCCTACGCCGAGGAGGCCGCCGAGCGCGCCGCAGCGCTCAGGAAGCGAATCAAGCCGGACAAAAAAGAGCCAGCCCGGGAACCGGACGAAGGCCCCATCGAGCCCGATTGGCCCGATGACTGAACGCACGGAGGCACGCAGGGGGCGAGGACCCAACAGACGGGCGTCACCGCTGACGTCACAGGAGGGAGCGAGATGATGCGACGCGCATGGATTCTGACGGTGGGGCTACTGGTGGTCATCTCGGCGGTAGGCGGGTGCGCCGGCTACCGCGTGGGAACCCTTCTGCCCGAGCACATCAAGACGATCGCCGTGCCGGTGTTCGTCAACGACACGGACGAGCCGAACCTCGAAATCCAGGCCACGACGGCCGTGATCAACCAGCTCAACACCGACGGCACGCTGCGCGTCGTGGACGAGGATGAAGACCCGGACGTCGTGCTCAAGGCGCACATCGTCAACTACGAGCGCAAATCCGTCCGCTACAGCGGCGCAACGCGGCCGGCCGAGTACCGCATCACGGTCACCGTCCTCGCCACGCTGCACGACACGCGCGACGGCACCGACCTGTGGAAGGACACCCGCCTGAGCGGCAACACCGAGTTCATCGTGGGCAGCGGGCTGCCGGCGTCCGAGCGCCGGGCCCGTCCGGAGGCGCTCGAGGACCTTGCGCACGACATTGTGGAACGGATCGTCGAAGGGTGGTAGCCGCGCGCCCGTGCCGGGGGATGGACCGTGAAGCTGGAGGACTTTCGCCGCGTCCTTGCCGGGGCCGCGCTCTGTCCGGTGCAGTTGCTCGTCGGGCCTGAACCCTACCTCGTAAAGCTCTTCGTCGAAGCCCTCAAGAAACAGGGCGCCAAGGAGCACGGCGAGGCCTTCGCCTGCCATACGTTCTATGCCCATTCCCACACCGCGCGCCAGGCGCTCAACGAGTGCCGCAGCGGCGAGTTCTTCGTCACCGCCAAGCTCGTGCTGCTGCACGAGATCGAACGCTACCGCAAGGACGACCTCGCCGCCCTGGCCGGCTACGTGCGCGCACCCGATCCGGCCGCCTCGCTCGTGATGACGGCCCAGAGCGTGGACGGGCGCACGGCGTTCGCCAAGGCCGTCGCGAAGGTCAAGGGCGCGCGCATAGACCTCAAGCCGATGTACGAGAACGAGATCCCCGCGTGGATTGACGCGCTGGCCAAGCGCCGGGGCAAGCGCGTCGGCCGCACGGCGCGGGACGCGCTCGCCGAGCTGTGCGGCACGAACCTCGACGCGTTGGCCGCGGAAATCGAGAAGCTCGAGATGTTCGTGGGCGAGCGGGACACCATCGCGGCCGACGACGTCGCCGACGTCGTCGGCCGCGGCCGCACGGAAACGTACTACCGGCTCCGCGACGCGATCCTCGAGCGGCGCGCGGGCGAGGCGCTCGAGATCTGGGGCACGCTCGTCGAGGATGGCGAGAGCGCGTACGCGCTCTTCGGCCGGCTCCGCGTGACCCTGCGCGAGCTCGTCAACGCCAGGGAGCTGGCCGACCACGGCGAGGGCCTCGAGGCGATCGGCCGCGCGCTCGGCATCCCGCCCTGGCGGCGGCGGACGTTCGGGCCCGTCCTGGCCAAGACGGACCTCGAGCACCTTCGGCGCAACCTGGTGCTCCTGTTCGAGGCCGACGTGGACCTCCGCGTCAGCCGGCTCACGGAGCGCCAGGTGGCCGAGCGCCTGCTCGTGCAGCTCTGCGCCGCGTGAGGCTTCAGCCATTTGGCCGGAACGGATAGCGAACGCAATCGCGGGTCAACGGGAAGGAAGGATGGCTGGGGCGGAAGGATTCGAACCTTCAGTTGCCTGATCCAGAGTCAGGAGCCT
>CAZJXV010000092.1:0-14025 GCA_964550015.1 uncultured Verrucomicrobiota bacterium | reverse complement strand
GACATGGATCTCGTCCGGGCTGTTGCCCCACAGGATGCAGTTGGTGATCGTCGGGTCACTCTCCCAGCAGAGGATGCCGCACTCCGAATTGCCGCTGATCGTGCAGTTGGCTATCGTCGGACTGCTGCTGTACTCACAGGCAATGCCGCCGCCGCAATACAGACTACCTGCGTTGTCCTCGATCGTGCAGTTGCTGATTGTTGGACTACTGTGGTCACCGCAGTAGATGCCTGTGCCCTCGTACCATGCTGTGTTCTCCTCAATCGTGCAGTTGACGATCATAGGGCTGCTGTAATCCACGCATGCGATCCCGCCGCCGTCGCCTGGGTAAGCCCAACTTGCCCTTATGGTGCAGTTGGTGATCGTCGGGCTGCTGTGCGACAAGCACAGGATGCCGCCGCCACCGCCGTCAGTACTCTCCGCGACTACGTACCCATTTTCGATCGTGACGCCGTCAACGACGGCCTCGGCCGTCTCGCCCGAGTGGAAATAGAAGCCCCGGTGGCGATCCCCGGGAGTTGCCTCACAGTTAATGACCGTGCCGGCTGCTCCGGCCTCGGACAGCAGCATGATGGCCTTGCCGGCGAAGTCGAGGTCCTTGTTGCCCGCGCCCGTGTACGTCCACGGCGCCACGCTCACCGTGTCGCCACCGTCGGCGTCGTTGAGCCCCGCCTGGATGGTCAGCTTCGGCCCGTGGGCTCCGTCATACGACGGGGCTAAGCCGTCGTAGGCGTCGCTCCCCTTGGTCGGGTCGCCGTTGACGTAGTAGCCCTTGAACTCGTGCGCGCCCATGTCGTAGTAGTCGCCACCCGGGCCGGTTCCGGTGTTGGGCGTGGTCGGGTCGTCGTAGCGTGGCCGGCCGTCCATGTCCGTGGAGGGCGTGCCGGTGCTCGTGCCTGCGTCAATGCAGGGCGAGCCCGGCCCGAGGCGGTAATCCAAATTCAGGTCCCCTTTCTGCGCCGTGATCATCAGCTTCGCATAGTCAACAACAAAGCCCGGGTCGGCGTCAATGTTGCCCATACCGGACCAGCCGCCTTGCACGTCGCAGTACGTCACCACCGGCGTCCCAAGCTGAACGTCGAGCTCGTTGGGGCTGTCGCCCCACATGATGCAGTTGGTAAACGCCGGGCTGCTCCCCATGCTCGAGCCGGCGCACGTGACACAGCCGCCGCTGCCGCCGGCCGTGTTGTGGGCAATCGTGCAGTTGTCAAGCCTCGCGTCGCTCTCGTAGCAATAGATGGCTCCGCCGTCATAGCCGGCCGAGTTCCGCGCGATCGTGCAATTGGCATACTGAGTATAGTAGTATCCCGGTAAGCAGTCGGTGCAGTATACGGCGCCGCCGTGGCCGCTCGCCTCGTTGCCGGCTATCGAGCAGCCGGTCAACGTCACGCTGCTGAGATCGAAGTACATGCCGCCGCCGTCGCCGCCGGTTGAGTTGTTCCTGATCGAGCACTGCTCATACGTGGAGCAGTAGTATCCCGACGGGCAGTGGGTGCAATAAACGGCGCCGCCGTCGCCGCTCGCGTCGTTGCCGGCGATCAGACACCGCGAAAACGTCAGGCTGGACGACTCGCAATACACGCCGCCGCCATGATTGGCCGCCGAGTTGTCGGAAATCTCACACGCGCAACCATAGTAGCCCGGCTCACAGTTGATACAGTAGAGGCCGCCGCCGTTGCCGCTCGTGTGGTTGTGATCAATCACGCACTTGAGAAACGCCGGGCTACTGTCGGCATCGCAGTGGACGCCGCCGCCGTTGCTGGTGGCCGTATTCTCCTCGATTGCGCAGTTCAACAGCGTCGGGCTGCTGCCCACGCACCGGATACCGCCGCCGTTGGTGGCGTACCCGTTCGTGACCGTGAACCCGTCGACAACGCTCCCGCGCCCCTCGGACGACTGAAACCTGAAGCCCCAGCTCGTGCTTTGGCAGTCTATGGTGGTGCCGGCCGGGCCGCTCTCGGAGACGAGCATGACGGCCTTGCCCGCGAAGCTGAGCGCCCTGTTCTTCGGGCCCGTGTAGGTGTAGGGCGCAACCACTACCGTGTCGCTGTCGGCCGCAGCATTAAGCCCTTCCTGGATAGACAGTTTCGGGCCGTGGCCCGTCATAGAGTTATACACCGGCTCAAGCCCGTCATAGCTGTCGCTCCCGATGTAGGAGTCGCCGTTGACGTAGTAGCCTTTGAACTCGTGCACGCCGATGTCGAAAAAGGACTCGGGCCCGCCGCCGGTATTCGCCATCGTCGGGTCGTCGTAGCGTGGCCGGCCGTCCATGTCCGTGGGAGGCATACCGGTGCTCGTGCCTGCGTCAATGCAGGGCGAGCCGGGGCCCACGCGGAAATCCCGGTAATCCAGGTCCCCTTTCTGGGCGGTGATCATCAGCCTCGCATAGTCAACAGCAAAGCCCGGGTCGGCATCAATGTTGCCCATACCGGACCAGCCGCCTTGCACGTCGCAGTACGTCACCACCGGCGTCCCAAGCTGAACGTCGAGCTCGTTGGGGCTGTCGCCCCACATGATGCAGTTGGTAAACGCCGGGCTGCTCCCCATGCTCGAGCCGGCGCACGTGACACAGCCGCCGCTGCCGCCGGCCGTGTTGTAGGCAATTGTGCAGTTGTCAAGCGTCGCGTCGCTCTCAAAACAGCTCATGGCGCCGCCGTCGCCGGCGGCCGAGTTCCGCACGATCGTGCAATTGTCACACTGGGCACCATAATATCCTGGTAAACAGGCGACACAGTACAGAGCGCCGCCGTCGCCGCCCGCGTCGTTGCCGGCGATCAGACACCGCGAGAACGTCAGACTGGACGACTCGCAATAAACGCCGCCGCCATGATTGGCCGCCGAGTTGTCGGAAATCTCACACGCGGAACCATAATAGCCCGCGTGACAGCTCACGCAGTAGAGAGCGCCGCCGTTGTTACCCGCCTGGTTACCCTTTATCACGCAGTCGGTCAAAGTCGGATTCGCCGAGTCGCAGTACACGCCGCCGCCGTCGTTGGTGGCCTCGTTATCCGTGATCCGGCAGTTGGCAATCGCCGGGCTGCTGCCGATGCAGCGAATGCCGCCGCCGTTGCCAGCGTTCCAGTTGCAGATCGTGAAGCCGTCAAGGACCGAGCCGGACGTCTCGCCCGAGACGAAGTCGACACCCCGGCCCGAGCCTCCGCAGTCAATGATGGTGACATCCGGGCCGCTCTGGGACTGCAGCGTGAAGGTTTTCCCATCGAAGACCAGATCCTTGTTGCCCACCCCGGTGTAGGTGCCCTGCAGGACCATCACCACGTCGCCCACGCCCGAGGCGGCTGCGTCAATGCCATCCTGGATGTACTGATAGGGATAGGCCTGCGAGCCGTCCCACGGGCCGCCGGTGTTGTCGTCATCCACGTAGATCGTGCCCGCCACAGCCAGGCCGGACAGCATCAGCGCGACGACGGCAGACCCAGTAAATACATGCCGTTTCATTGGTGCTTCCTCCCGTGCTTTAACACGTGATACTCGTGCCGGGCCTACGGTGTGCCAACGGTGAGGGCGCCGCACCTCCCCAGGCTGAGACGTGGGCGCGGCGAAGAAAACGGACAGCTCGCAAGCCCAGACACGCTCTAACGCTACCACAGTGAACATCTTATGTCAAGGGAATTCCGCGCGGTTTGTGGTCGGGGCTATCGGTGCTGATCGCGCGGGAATTCGGGACAGAGATACACTCCGGCTGCCGAGAGCTCGCCCAGCTTGCCGGGCGCTTGCCTGCGGCGGACGTTGCTGGAGGCGGCGGCTTAGCCGCCTGACGTGGTGGTCCAGTGGGAGATGACTGCGGTGAGGTCGAGGCCGTCGATGATGCCGTTGCCGTCGAGGTCGGCGTTCTCATTCCAGAGCGGGTCGCCTGGGGTGGTTTCCCAGGCGGTCAGGACGGCGGTGAGGTCGAGGCCGTCCACGATGCCGTTTCCGTCTACGTCGCCTCCTGAGACGGTGAGTCGCCAGTTGGCGACGGTGAACGCAGCGTTGTTGATTGAGCGGGCGTTGTCTTCCAGGTCGTCGCGTCCGGTGGGGTCGCCATCGTAGAAGACGTTCGGATTGGAGAAGTGCGGCACGCGCGTTCCCGGCGAATAGGCCATGATGGTTCGATACTGGTTGGCGCCGTGCCACGTCCAGCGCCACCCGTGGGAGTAATTGTACAGCCCGTCGCCGCGCTGCGTCGGCGGGTCTCCGTCGCCGACGGCGTGATGGCATCCCATGTTATGGCCGAGCTCGTGCGCGAAGACGTACGACCCCGTGAGGCAACTGCGCTTGACGACGCTGAATGCGTATGACTCGAATCCGGCCGAGAGGTTGGTCATGACGTACGCCATGCCGCATGCGTCAGCCATGCTTTCGACGACGAGGCAGACGAGGTCGGCGCCGCGGCCGTCGCGAAGGTCATGGACGGAATCCATGAAGCCGTCGGTTTTGTCTTGAAGCCGATTCAGGTCCGTCGAGGCATCGCCGGTCTCCGTGTAGCTGATGAGGTCCGCATGCACCAATCGCAGTCTCGGGGTTATCTGACTCTCCGTGTAGGCGAAGTTCGTTTCATCCACCGCCTGGTTGATGAGGGCCTCGATGGCGGTCGTGCCGCCGGCGCCGTCGCGCGCGTCCGCGGTGTAGACAACGAGGACGTCGAAGAGCGATCCGTCGTCGGCCGTCGTCTGGGTCAGGCTCGTGAGGTCGCCATCGGCGATAGCCGGCTCGGGGACCGCGGCCTCGCCGGGGCCGGTGTCACACGGAGGGAGCTTGCTCTCGTCGATTTCGACGATCTCGTGCAGGCCGTCGTCGAGGACGCGCGCTTGATACAGGCCTTCGCGCGGTGAGCGCATTGTCACCAGCACGACCTCGTGCTCGACGGTGAGGATGAAGGTGCCGCCGTCGTCGCCTGCAAGCCGGCCAAGGTGGGAGTAGCTATCGGGCGAACGCATTTCTGTCTTGTCGATGATCCCGTCGAGGACGGTGCCCTCAAAGACGTTGAACCGCAGCGTTTCGCCGCGCCCGCGTCGGATGCTCTCGATCACGTCGCGATCAATGTGCGCAGTCCGGCAGCGACGGATCGTGGGATCCATCGGCCTTGCGCGAGGTGGCGCTTTGGCCGCTGCGTGGTTCGTGAACAGAGCCCGTGGCGCATGGAGGGCGCTCTGCGCTCGCGGCAACGGCCGCTCATCGGGGGCCTGCGCGTAGCCCGTCGCCGGCGGAAGCGTGGCCGCCGGGAGCAGCACAAGAAGAGTTAATGTCACGAGAACGCGCGGCTTCATGGGTTCTGGTCCCTGTCTGTGCCCAAAGTGGTCACTTCCCTTGCGCGTTGCCCTTGCTTCTCTTGACGTTGCCTGGGCGCGAGCCGCGCGGGCCGGGCTTCGCCGTCTCCGTCGTGCTGGTCGTCGCCTCCGTTGCCGTCGAGTCGGCGGCAGCCGCACTCGCCGTGGTCCAGTTCGACATCACTGCCGTGAGATCGAGGCCGTTGATGATGTCATTGCCGTCGAGGTCGGCGGCCGGGTTCCAGAGCGGGTCACCGGGCGCGGTGTTCCACGCGGCGAGGACGGCAGTGAGGTCAAGGCCGTTGACGACGAAGTTGCCGTCAACGTCGCCGGCCACGGAGCTCGGAGCGGTGAAGATGTCGGCCTCGCCCTGGGCGCCGGCGTCACCGTGCCAGGCGAAGCCGCTGCCCGTCGAGATGGCGGGTGCGCGGTCGTCGGTCAAGTTGTCGGTGATCTGGTACACCGTACCGTTCTTGTACGCGAAGATCTCCCAGTCGTCGTCGGGGTTCTGGTCGTTGGGCGCGGGGTTCTTGTCGAGGCCCTGCCAGGCAACGATGCCGTCGTCGTCAATGACGGGGTGCATGTCCTGGGCGGAGTTGCTGGTCAGGTTCGTGATGCCGGTGCCGTCGGCGTTAGCGGCGTAGATTTCCCAATCGCTGCCGTCGTAGCGCATCCAGACAACGACGTTCGAGTTGTTGATCTGCGGATGCCAGTCCTCGCTGCTCGTGTTGGTGATCCTGACGTAGTCGGAGCCGTCGGCGTTCGAGCTGTAGATGTCGGCCGCGCTGGAGAAATTGAAGGAGGACCAGTAACAGTGCCAGACGACGCGGCCGAGGTCGTTGATCTGCGGGTACTCGTCGTCGAGCGAGCTGGCGGAGAGTTGCACGAGATCGGTCCCGTCGGCGTTGGCGCTGAAGATCTCCCAGTCATCGCTGTCGCAGCCCATCCAGACGACGCGGCCGGCGTTGTTTATCTGGGGCCACGTGTCATCCGTGGGCATTCCGGACGCAGCGGTATTGTTCGTTATCTGGACGACGTCGGTGCCGTCGGAATTGGCGCTGAAGATTTCGAGGTCGTCGCCGTCGAAGCCGTCCCAGACGATGCGTCCCGAGTCGTTGATCTGCGGGTGCCAGTCCATGGTGTCGTTGTTGGTGATCCGGACCACGTCGGTGCCGTCGGAATCGGCGCAGTAGATGTCGTACTGGGCGCCGTCGAAGCTCTGCCAGACGATCCGGCCGGCGGCGTTGATCTGGGGCGCCTCGTCAATGGAGCTGTTGGAGGTGATCTGCACGAGATCCGAGCCGTCGGCGTTCGCCGAGTAGATCTCGAAGTCGCTGCCGTCGTAACCGCTCCACACGACGCGGCCCGACGCGTTGAGCTTCGGGCGGAAATCGTCCCTGTCGTTGGTCGTCACGCGGGTCGAGGGCGGTCCCGGCGGCGGCGCCGGGCTGAGCGAGACGCCGATCATGTCACCCTTGCTTTCGGGCCATCGGTTGAGGTCCTGGATGTAGCCCCACCAGTTGTTGAGCCGGTCGTAGCCGTCGAGGGTGTTGCGGCCGTCCACGTGCGGCATGTGGTGGTACCACCACAGCATGTAATTGCCGGGGTAGCCGTACGGCTCCGTGCCCCAGGTGTCGCGGTTGACCTGCGCGGTATCGCCTATCAGATTGGGGAAGTTGTTGAGCCAGTCGGGCGCGTAGCTCGTGACGGTTTGCGGGTTGCTGTAATCGTAGTCGCTGTCGCCGTTGCACGGGTAGTGGCAGCTCCCGATGCCGTAGATTGACGAGATGGTCGTCTGGCCGATGTTCCAGCCGAAGCGGTCCCAGACGGTCCGGTCGCCGTTCGTGCTCCAGCCGTCGTAGACTTCCGTCATGATGGATTCGGCCCTGTGGCCGTAGGCGTGGCCGATCATGTCGGGGCGCTCGTAGTTCCAGCCCATGATGATGAACTTCCTGGCGTTGGCCGACCTCTTGAGTCCCGAGGAGTTGCACCAGTAGGCGCCCTTGCCGACCATGTGCGATTCCCAGTAGCCGAAATACGGAGCGCCGTTGAGGACCACTTCATCGAGCTCGCCCGTGTCGCACTTGCGGGCGAGATCGAAGTCGCGGATGACTGTCCTGTAGTCAACGCCGTCGGGGGAGTGCCAGGCGCCGGCCAGGTACTGGGCTTCGGTGTAGCGGAAGCCGTCGGCCTTGACGGGCCACATGTCGGCCAGGATGTGCGCCGTGACCCGGAACTGGACAATGTCGTGGCTGGCGTCGGCGAAGAAGTCGAGCTCGCGGGTGAGCATCGCGCCCGGGTCCATCCATCCCTTGTAGGCGTGGAGGCGTTGGTCGCCCTGCGTGCGCAGGATGGGGTCGTAGGTGACGGCCAGGACTCTGGGGCGCTGGGTGTAGGCTACGGGCTCGCCCGCTTGTGCGGGCGTGAGGCCAGCGCAGACTGCGGCACCGACGACCAGGCCAACGGTGGACATGAGCACGGCCAACTTCACAACATGACCCTCCTTGGAGTTGTGTGTCCAATTCTGTGCAGGATCAGGGGGAGACGGTAAGCGCCAGGCGCCGAAGACAGCACGTCTTCGGCCCGGGCGGCGGATGTGCAGCACAGTGTATTACGTTCAAGGGCCACTTCGGTGCGCTGGTCTTACCAGGTGTTGGCTCAAGCCCCTTTACCCTAGTCCAATATACGCTGTTTTGGCCTCGGTGTCAAGGGCTATGGTGCCTGAAAGAGCCGGGCCCTCCCGAGGCGAGGTCGGCCAGGTGTGGTTTTGGCGACGGCCGCTTGCACGCGGCTACAGGGTCCAGTTGGCGATGACGGCGGTGAGGTCGAGGCCGTCCACAATGCCGTTGGCGTCGAGGTCGGCGGCCGGGTTCCAGAGCGGGTCGCCGGGCGTGGTCTGCCACGCGGTGATGACGGCGGTCAGGTCAAGGCCGTCCACGACGCAGTTGCCGTCCACGTCGCCGGGGACGGCGGAGGCCTCGACGCTGGCCTGGGCCATGAGGACGGGGTAGGCGCCGGGGACGTTCATGTTGTGGGTCCAGAGCTGCCAGATGGTGTTGCCCCAGGCCGCGAGTTGGGCGAAGAACGGATCGCCGTCGCGGATAATGTAGGCGGCGTTGGGCAGCGTGATGTTGCCGGTGCCGTTGATCTCGTCCCTGAGGAACTCGATGTATTCGCGGCTGGTGATCTGGTAGTAGAGGCTGACCTCGATGCGGCGCGCGCAGGGGATCGAGACGCCGTAGTCGGCGACGGCGACGTCGTCGTAGCCGCCGGCGTACTCGTCGGCTGTATAGTAGCCCGGGCTGGGGACGCCGTGCCACACGGGCTCGCAGAGGCGGTCGGGGGCGTCGTCAATGTTGAAGCCCTTGGGCGGAATGCGGTTGTCCTTGTAGCGGCCCGTTGCGAGGGCGAAGTGGAAGGTCTCGTCCTCGCCGGTCAGCGTGCTGCTGGGGTGCGTTTCGTAGACGAGCTCGTCCACGTGCACTTCGTCTGTGCCGACCGGCGGGCTGTTGGGCGAATAGTAGAGGGGGAGGCCCCGCAGGGTGCCGGCCGTGTCGTCGTAGGGGTTGACCTCGTAGATGAGCGTGTCGGCGGCGTCGTAGGCCTTGATGTTGACGAAGATGCGGCGCCCTTCGGGGAAGCCGGAGGTCAGCTTGTGGCCGGTCTGGTTCTGGATGCGGAAGGAGACGGCGCCGGTGGCGGGGTTGTACGTCAACTGCTGGATCGCGGCGGCGCGCTGCAACTGCACCAGGGCGCGGTCCACGCCGGCGAGAAGGGCGACGGGGTCAATGCCCTCGCCCTGGGTGAGGTCGAGGGTCAGGACGGCGGGTCCCTGGTTGAGCTGGGTGTCGTTGAAGGAGTCGTAGTTGGGCGAGCCGGGGACCGTGCTGGCGAGCACGTAGGAGACCCACGCGTTGCCGCCGGTCATGTCGTGGACGGGCTGTCCGCTCTTGGGGTGCTCGACGCTTTCGGTGGGACGGAGCGGCACGCCCTGCTTGTCACACCCTCTGCCCACGGCGTCGGGCATGTGGCAGTCCTGGCAGGTGGCGATCACGTTGCCGGGCTGCGATGTTTCGAACACGCCCGGGTCATACGGGCCGATGCCCGGGCTGCCGCCCTGCTGGCCGTAGGCGGAGAGCATGAACTCGGAGAAGGTTCGCTCGACGTGGAAGTAGGAGTAGGCCGGGTTTGCCTCCGAGGGGAGGATGGTGGTGCCGTCGCCGGGATCGAGCTCCTTGTAGGCGAGGTTTGCCAAGGCCGGGTTGGACACGTCGTGGCATGTGGCGCAGAAGTATTTGCTCTTGTGGTAGCGGCTGTAAAACATGCCGTGTCGAGCGGCGGCGTCGGCGAACGACGAGCGCTTGTCACCGCTCGAGCTGACGAAGTACTGGCCGGAGGCGTTCTCGTCGTAGACGGGGAAGCTGAAGGGGCGGTCGTCGCCGCCGAAGAAAGCGTTGCCGTTGAAGAGACCGATGGCCGGGGCCTGCTGGAGCCTGTCCTCATCGTAGGTCAGGTCGGCGGCGGGCTGGGAGGGCGTGTCGCTGGCGTTGGTTTCGTCCCAGTAGCCGAGCCAGTCGTTGCCCTCGCGGTCTCCGGCGTAGGTGTCTTTGAAGAACGGGTCGTAGAGCGCGTGGCAGAAGTCGCAGTGGACGCCGTCGTAGTCGGCGCCGGTCATGAGGGTGGCGTTGGTGGGGTCGGAGCGCCCCTCGAGCCAGCCCTGGGGGAAGTGGCAGCGCTCGCAGATGTCAACGGCGTTGGGCCGGCCGACGGCGTGGACGGAGTCCTGGCCGGCGACAGCCATGCAGGACCAGAAAAGGAAGTCGCGCGCGGCCTGGGCCATCATGGAGCCCTTCCAGTTGAAGCCTGGCTCCACCGCTTCGTCGTAGCCGGCGTGGCAGTTCATGCACCGGCGGGGGCCTTCGAGCGCGACCTGGCCCGGCTGCGTGCCGGGATGCCTGACGAGGGCGTCGTCGGACACGGCCCTGGGTGTCCAGGCGGCTGTCGAGGTCAGGCGAACGCCGGCGAACGCAAGGCCTGCTATAAGAACGACAAAGAGAACGATCTGCGGTACAGGGAATCTCCGCCTCATGGCCCATCTCCTATGGGTGGGTACAGTCTCGTGCGCATCAAGGCCAAGGCAGGGGGGAGTATTTCCGTGTATTATGCTCGAGGATGGGTGATTTGTCAAGGCCGAAAATGGCCGGGCCGCAACGGAATCACTCCTGGAGTCACTTGTCGTTCACTGGTGGTTGATCTGCACGCATATTTCCGGCGCCCCGATGCACATTGCCTGGCGGGGAGCCACGCCGACTCGGATTCGCTCTTTCTGAGGCGGTGGGCTCGGACGCGGCGGGCGGGGAGGCGGCGCTCGCGGCGGGAGCCGGGGCTGCGGCAGCCATAGTCCAGTTCGATATCACTTCCGTCAGGTCGAGGCCGTTGATGATGCCGTTGCCGTCGAGGTCGGCGGCGGGGTTCCAGCGCGGGTGGCCCGGAGTGGCGTCCCACGCGGTGAGTACGGCGGTCAGATCAAGGCCGTCCACGACGCCGTTGCCGTCCACGTCGCCGGGGACGGGAGCTGGACTGTGATATCCCATATCCACGATGCCCGTGTCGGGCACGCCATCGGTGCGTGTGGTGAGGGCGTCGAGACCGAGGTTGGCGGCCGTGTCGCTACCGGTGTTCACGCAGGGGCTGTCGTCATCCTGGCCGGCGGCCGTTTGACTCAGGTAGTAGTCGTGCAGCGGGCCGCTGACGAAGAGCGGGTCCATCTCTATGCACCCGGTGCCGAACCAGGGCTCGCCGGTGCCGTTACCTACGTCGCTGTAGGTGACCGTCGGGACACTGCCGTTGTAGGCGCACATATCGGGGTAGGTATTGCCCCACACGATCGAGTTCGTGATCGTGGGGCTGCTGTTCAGATAGCAGTAGATGCCGGCGTAGAAGCGTGCCCAGTTGTTCGCGACGGTGCAGTTGGTGATGGTCGGGCTGCTGCCGTCGTAGCAGTAGAGGCCGCCACCATCGCCCGAGCTTCCCGTGAAGTTGTCAGTGATCTGGCAGTTGGTGATGGTCGGGCTGCTTCTTTCGCAGTAGATGCCGCCACCGTTGCCGTCGGTCAGCGCATTGCCCGTGATTCTGCAGTTGATGATCTGCGGATCGCTATACCAGTAGCACGAGATGGCGCCGCCGTCGTCGCTAGCGGTGTTGCCCTTGATCGTGCAGTTGGTGATCGTCGGGCTGCTTCCTTCGCAGTAGATGGCACCGCCATTGCCCACGACACTGCCATTGCGGATGGTGAAGCCGTCAACGCCGGCGCCCGCTCCTTCGCCGGCATTGAAGTTGAAACCCCGGCCAGAGTTCTGGCAGTCGATGATGGTGACCGCCGGCCCGTCCTCGCTCCGCAGAGTGACCGCCTTGCCGTCGAACGTGAGGTCCTTGTTCCTCGTTCCCACGTAGACACCGGCTCCGACGAGGACGGTGTCGCCGCTGGCCTGGGCTTCGTCAAGGCCTGTCTGGATGTAGCGGAAAGGGTGTGCGGACGTGCCGTCCCACGGGCCGGTCGTGTTGTCGGCATCCACGTAGATCGTCCAGGCAAGGAGCGGCGCGGGCGAAGCAAGGACCGTGAACACAAGCACAACAAGCAGCAGCGTCTTCATTGGCCGTTGTCCTCAGTATCGCTGGGAACGGCTACTTCCGCCGCACCTTGCCCGACTCCATGCGGACGTTGCCGGGTCGGGATTCATGCGCGCCGGCCTTTACCGTCTTCGGCCCGCTCTCGAGGGCCTCCGTTGCCGGCGGCCCCAACTCCCTAGGCGAAGCTGCACCGGCCCCCGTCGTCCAGTTCGATATCACTTCCGTCAAATCCAGGCCATCCACGACGCCGTTGCCATCGAGGTCGGCGTTCGGATTCCACAGCGGATCGCCGGGCTCGGTCTCCCAAGCCGTGAGGACAGCGGTTAGATCAAGGCCGTCGACGACCATGTTGCCGTCCACGTCACCGAAGATCGCCGGCGGCGCGTGGTAGCCCATGTCGACGACACCCGTGTCCGTGACGCCGTCGGTGCGCGTAGTCAGGGCGTCGAGCCCTAGGTTCGCCGCCGTGTCACTGCCGGTGTCCACGCACGGGCTGTCGGCCAGCTGCCCCGCAGCGATCTGGCTGAGGTAGCAGCCGTGCAGGGGACCCGTCACGAACAGCGGGTCGGCATCGATGCACGTCCCATCGATGTCGAGCGTGCAGCCGGGTTCCACATCCGCTTCGCCTGTGCCGCCCTGAACGTCGCTGTGTCTGATCGTGAGCGTTGACGGCCACCCGGTCGAAGCCAAGGCGATCTCGTGACCGGTCGGCGCCGTATTGCCCCAAAGGATGCAGTTGGTCATCGTTGGGCTGCTGCCCTCAAAACACCCGACGCCGCCGCCTACGTGCAAGAACGCCGAGTTGCCACTGATCGTGCAGTTCGTGATCGACGGACTACTCGAGGCAAAACCTATGCCGCCGGACGTGGCCAGCGCACTGTTGCCTACGATCATGCAGTTGGCGACCGTGGCGCCGTCGCTCATCCAGAACCAGATCCCGCCACCCTCGTCGTTCGTGGTGTTGCCGAGAATCGTGCAGTGTGTAAGCGTCAGATCCGAGTTGTAGCAGTCGATGCCGCCGCCATCGTCGCCGGCTGTGTTCCCACTCATAGTGCACTTGGCAAACGTGGGGCTGCTGCTGTTGCTGGAGACAGCACCGCCATCCAACGCTGCAGAGTTGTCGTCGATCGTGCAGCCTGTGACATGCGGACCGCTCAGATAGCCGTAGATGCCCCCGCCCTCGATGTCGGCCGAGTTGCCCGTGATCACACAGTCGGTGACGGTCGGGCTGCTCTCCTCGCACCCAATGCCGCCGCCACACCAAGTGGCCTCGTTGCCGCTGATCGTGCAGTCCGTGACACCCGGGTCGCTCTTGTAGCAGAAGATGCCGCCACCATGCCGGCCAGCCGTGTTCCCGCCAATTGTGCAGTTGGCAATTGTCGGGTTGCTCTGCGTCCAGCAGAGGATCCCGCCGCCAACGTCGTCGGCCACGTATCCGTTCGTGACTGTGAAGCCGTCAACAACTGCCGCGAGCGTCTCCCCCGAGTGGAACCAGAAGCCCCGGTGGTAGTCCAACTCGGTTGCCTCGCAGTCGATGATCGTGCTCGCGGCGCCGTTCTCGGAGCAGACCGTGATCGCCTTGCCGCCGAAGTCGAGGTCCCTGTTCCCGACCCCCGTGTAGGTGCCATCAGCGACCAGAACGGTGTAGTCCCAACCGGTGATCGTCGCGTCAATGCCCGCCTGAATCGTCAGCTTCGGGCCGTGGGTGCCGTCATACGCGGCGGCGAGGCCATCGTAGGCGTCGTCGCCTGCAGCGTCGCTGACGTAGTAGGTCCGCTCCGGGTTGTCGGCGTGGAGCGGGTGTGTGTCGCTCTCGTACTCTTCAAGGTTCGTCAGGCTGTCCGGCTCCTCATCAACGGCCGGCTCGGCAGCCGTGGGGGAGCCGAAGAACTTGGTCTCCCACCAGTCGGGCAGCCCGTCGCCGTCGGTGTCCACGAACTCGTCGCTCCCGATGTCGTAGCCACCGCCAACCGGAAACGGTCGCGCCTCACCGTCCCGGTCGTCCGCCGCGCCGGTGGGGCACCAGTCGATGCACGGCGAGCCGGCAGTGAGATGCCCGTCGGGCGTCAACAGCGGGTTGTCGTCCGGGTCGTCGCCAATGTTGGTGGTATCCATGTCGAGCGTGCAG
>CAZJXV010000091.1:12045-14076 GCA_964550015.1 uncultured Verrucomicrobiota bacterium | reverse complement strand
TTCTGCATTATAATAGCTGGTTCGATATCGCGTGGCACGACCGGAAGATGACAGAAAAGGAATGTCTCGAAGCGATCGAGGCGTTCGGCGAAGAGTTGATCACAAAGCGCGGGGTGAAGCTCGATTCGCTCGTCTTCGACGACGGCTGGGACGACAACTCGACGCTGTGGGGCTTCAACGACGGCTTTCCCAACGGTTTTGCACCGCTGCGCGCGGCGGCCAGGAAGCACAGGTCCGCCGTCGGGACATGGATGTCACCGTGGGGCGGATGGAGCAGGGCGGGGAATGAACGGCGCAAGTACGGCCGCGAGCAGGGCTTCGAGATGGACGAGCGCGGGTTCACGCTGGCCGGCCCGAAGTACTATGCTCGGTTCCGTGACGTCTGCCTCGACATGATGCGGCGATACGGCGTGAATTACTTCAAATTCGACGGCATCGGCGCGCGCAGCGTCGGCAACATCGAAGGCATGCTCCGGCTGTCAAACGAGCTGCGCCGCGCCGACCAGGAGGTGTTCCTGAACATCACCAACGGGACATGGCCGTCGCCGTACTGGCTGTGGCACAGCGACACGACCTGGCGCGCTGGCGGTGACACCGGCGCCCACGGCAAGGGCTCAAAGCGCCAGCAGTGGATCACATACCGGGACTGGCAAACGTACAACAACGTCGTCAAGCGCGGACCGCTGTTCCCGCTCAACTCGATTATGCTCCACGGGATCGTCTTCGCGCGCCGCGGCGAGGCCGAGGTGATCGTCAGGCACGTTCCCGAGCTCCTCGACGAGATCCGGTCGTACTTCGGCTCGGGCACGCACCTTCAAGAGCTCTACATTACCGCCGCAATGATGACGCCCCAGGCGTGGGACACGCTCGCCGAGGCCGCGACGTGGGCCCGCGCCAACGCCGACGTGCTCGCGGACACGCACTGGGTCGGCGGCGATCCGGGCGAAGGCGAGGTCTATGGCTGGGCCTCGTGGTCGAGACGGAAGGGCATCCTCGTGCTGCGCAATCCGGACGATGCGCCGGCGCAGATCGAGCTCGACATCGGCGCGGCGTTCGAGCTGCCCGATGGCGCCGCGCAGACGTACTCGCTGAAGAGCCCATGGCAAAAGGACGCCGCGAACGCGGCGATCGTGGTGCAGGCCGGCACGAAGCACAGGTTCGAGCTGAGACCGTTCCAGGTAGTGCTCCTCGACGCGACGCCTGTTGAATGATCTGAGATACCGTGTTCGCAGCGTCGGTCGGGCCGCTCCCGGGCCATATTACGGGTTGAGCGGGCACGGCATGTGTGCTAGGCTCGATCGAGGTTGGGCCTCAAGCCCGGCCGAACGGACGCACAACAACGTCACACACGCCACGCGGGGGAAACCGTTGTGAAGACGACAATCCTTGTCCTGATCGCACTCGCTCTTGCAGCCTCAGCGCCGGCGATACCGCCGGAGTCCAAGATATGCGACCTCGACGTACTCTACATCAGCCGCGCGCCGAGGTGTCTTCGCTACAAGGTGCACTACCAGTTCCCGGGCCGGCCCAACGAGCCGTGGCTCATGGAGTACGGTCCGGACGACAAGCCGGTCCCGATGACCGAGGCAGACATCAAAGCAATGAAGCGGTGGCCCGACGAGGGCGAGACCGTCACCTTCACCGCCGTCGTCGAGAACAAGGGCAACGTCGCCTCGCGGCCGTTCGAGTACGCATGGTATCTCGACGGCAAGCGCGTGGCGGAGGGCACGACCGAGGCAGGCCTGCCGCCGGGCGAGCGCCAAACGTTCACCTTCAAGTGGCCGTGGAAGTTCGAGCGCCACACGGTGACGTTCTGGGCCGACCCGATGCGGCGTGTCGGGCAGTTTTCCTTTTCGAACGACACGCGAACGGTCTGGACGCACGCCAAGCTCCTCGTCTGCAGCGTCGACAGCGTGACGTACAAGTCGTTCAGCGAGAACCGCAATTTCCTGGGGACGTACAGCTTCGAAGACTGGTGCCAGGCGCACGCCGATTGGATGAATCACCTGTGGGCCGAATCGGTCTACCCGA
>CAZJXV010000091.1:0-12035 GCA_964550015.1 uncultured Verrucomicrobiota bacterium | reverse complement strand
GGCATTCTCGAGCGCGTCTCCGTCGACGTCATCAACGTGTACGAGGATCTGAACGAGCAGCGGGAGCTCGGGCGGGCGCAGATGTGGACTTACGACGGCGGGTGGTGGTTCGGGCGCAACCCGGACTGCGCGCGGTGGGCGGCCAGGATGGACTGGGGCCTCATCCACGAATGGGGCCACCAGTTCGGCCTGACCGACCTGTACCAGCTCGACGCGGGCGGCTCGCACAACCTCGTGCAAGACGCCAGCGGATCGCCGCTGCTCACCAGCCACTCGAGCGTGTTTCGCGGCACGATGATGCACGGCCACGGCCCGGTGCTCTTCAGCGAGGACCAGGCAATCGCGCTCAACCACCAGCTCTGGCGCCGGCGGGGCTACTACGGCGACTACTACTACAACCTCGCCGAGAAAAACTACGTCCTCATCAAGGACTCGTCGGGCAGCCCCGTGCCCGGCGCGAGGCTCAGGTTCTGGCAGCGCGACATGCACAGGCACACGTTTGAAGGCGAGCCGACGTTCACCGGCACGACCGACAAGGATGGCCGCTTCCTGCTCCCGAACCGGAAAGCTCCGCACGTCGTGACCCACGGCGATTTCGATAGCGGCTACGAGCTGCGCGACAATCCCTTCGGCCTTATCCACGTGGTCGGGTTCAACGGCGTGATGCTCTTCGAGATCACGGCCCGCGGCCAGACCGATTACGAGTGGCTGGAAATCACGCAGCTCAACGTGGCCAAGGAGCGGGGCGACGGCAAGACGGCCACGGTGGTCTACGACACACAACTGCCCGTCAGAGGCGCGGCGGCCGCTCCGCCGACGCCGCACGTCGAGCTCGCCGGCAACCGCGCCCAGGTGACCCTCGAGGGCGCCACCGACTGGGTCGTGATGCGAGCGGACCCCGGCACGTGGAACTGGCAGCGGGTCGGCGATCCAAAGGGCGAAGTGTACGTCGATACGCTGCCGAGGGGCGGCCTGTACCGCTATGCCGCGTGCACCGAGGAGGCCGGCGTCCTGTCGGCCCGCTCCGCGCCCTTCGGCGTGGCGTCCATGCGCGAGCCCTGGGGCCTGGCGCTCGCGCCCGACGGCGTCCGCTTCGTCCGTGACCGCGGCAACGGCCGGACACTTATGCTCAGGCCCGACGGCAGCGCCGTCGGTTTCATCGGCAGCGTGCATTGGCACCTGGAGGGCTCCTACGATCACGCCACGGACAAGGACGGCGTTCTCTACGTGGCGAAGTGGCCCGACGGCTACGACCCCAAGCGGAGCTGGATCCGCCGCATCAACCCGCGGGTCAGTGCAAGTGAATGGGCAAGAAAGGACCTCGCGGGCGGCGACTTCGAAAGCAAGGAGCCCGGCCGCTTCCTCAAGCCGATGGGGATATGGGTTGATCCGCAAGACGGCACGATCGTCGTGGCCGACACCGGCAACGACCGCGTCCAGATCCTCGACGCCAACGGCAAGGTCGCCGAGCACGGCGTGGTCGAGGGCTTCACACAGCCGCACAAGGCGCTGCTGGCCGACGGCAAGCTCGTCGTGTGCGATACCGGCGCCAAGCGCGTCGCCGTTCTGGATCGCCAGGGTGATGGATGGAAAGAGATCGCGGCGTTCGACGGGTTCGAGCAGCCGACGTACTGCTGCATCGGCATGAACGAGCACGTCTGGATCGCCGACCGCGGCCTGGGCCGCATTTTCGCCTTGTATCTCCATGACGGACAATGGCGCAAGCTGGAATGGTCGTTTCCGGCGATGAAGCGACCCAAGCTCGACGACCTGCGCGGCATCGCCTATGACGACGAGGAAGGTGACCTGCTCTACATTGACGGCACGCTCAAGCGGCTGGTCCGAGTGCACATCCAGGACTGAATCCGCGTAGGGCGCGAGTCAAGAAGAAGACACCGAACGACGTTTGTGAGGAGACACGATGAAAACGACATATCTGTTTGGAGTTATCGCGCTCGCGGCGTGGCTGGCATGCACGACGCCGGCCGTGGCCTCGTCGGGCGCCGAGCCTTCCCCGACCGTCTCGACCATCCTGCGCGACGGCTCCGCCGGCACGTGGCACACCGGCGAGATCACGGAGAAGGCGTACGCGGGACGCTGGGGTTACGGCGCAACCGACCAGGGCCACATCAACGTGATCACGGCGGAGGAGACGGTCAGGCAGGTCGGCGACGCCTCGATCAAGTTCTACACGGAGACCGGGTTCGACGCGTGGGCCTATTTCCCGAACACAAAAGACCTCGACCTCGACTGCACCGCGGTCGGCTCGATCTCGTTCCTCCTTCATTCCGAAAACAAGAACCGCTGGGGCCCGGACGTCTGGATCATCCTCAAGGACATGAAAGGCCGCACCGCCAGGTACACGACAACGCATAACCGGATGCCGCTGACGCTGCACCAGTGGGTCCCGTACGGGCTGCCCGTCGGGCCGGATGCCGCGCGAAACGCTGCAGCCTTCGGCTGGAAGCTCGAGCTTGAAAAGGACTTCAACTGGAGGCACGTCGGCGTCATTGAGGTGCACGACGACACCGGCGGCTACGGGTTCGTGCTCTATCTCGACGACATGCGCTTCAACCCGCGCGGGGCCGAGCCCGTCCAGTGGTGGCTCAGCTCTCTCGACAAGCCGGACCTGACGGTCACCTACGCTGAGCGGCTGCCGCGCTACCGTCGCTACCTGCCCGACTACTCCAAGGTGTTCCCCCTAATCAAGCCCGAGCGGAAGGAGCTCAAGCGCTGGCCCGACGAGGGCGAGCCGGTGCGCTGGCTCGTCCACGTGCGCAACGAGGGGTTCGCCGCGTCCAAGCCGACGGACTTCGTCTGCACGATTGACGGCGTGCCCGTCAAGCAGGTGACACTCGACGCCATGAAGCCGAAATCGGAGACGATCGTCGAAGTGCCCTGGGCGTGGCAGAGCGGCGCACACGTGCTTGTGGCAAAGCTGGACACAGGGAACCGGCTCGACGAGATCTCGAAGAAGAACAACGACCTGACAATCCAGACGAACGCCTACACGCTCTTCGCCGTCGTCGAGAAAGGATGCGCGAGACGCGTCAGCGAGGTGAACAACGCGCTCGGCTCGTTCTCGTTCGAGGACTGGCTGCGCTCCCAGACGGTGGGCCGAATGAACTGGATGATGCGCAACTCCACCTACGACTTTGCCCCGAAAGGCACGCGGGTGCAGGGCCGGATTGACCTGATCGTCTATGTGGAGGACGTGAAAAACGTTCCGGCCGACAGGCAACCGGACGACCACATTGACGGCGGCTGGTACTATCCGGAGCGGAGCTGGATCGAGTACTGCAACCTGGCGAACGTCTACATGTGGGCGCTCTGCCACGAGCTGACGCACCAGTTCGGCATTATTGACAACTACCAGATGGATCTGCCGACCAAGCACAACATGGTCAACGGCAAACCGTTCGGCCAGCCCGACGGCGGCTCGATGGGCGGCGGCCGCACGTACGGTCGCGGGCGGACGCATTATTCCGACATGACGATTGCCGGCTACGAGGCGACCTATGGCAAGCGGCGCGGCTATTTCGGCGAGTACCTCTGGAATATCCCGGACAAGAATACGGTGCAGATAGTCCTCGACGGGCAGCCGCTCCGAAACACCGAACTGAGCGTGTACCAGAAAAAGTGGGAGGCGGGCGAAGGCCGCGATACGACCGGCAACGGCACGATCCCCAATGAGCCCGTCATGACCGGGAAGACGGACGATCAGGGCCGCTACACCTTCAAAGACCGGCCCGTGTACAAAGCCTACACGACCGCGACCGGCTGCACCCTCAAACCGAACCCGTTCGGCTATATCGACGTCGTCGGCCGAAACGGCCTGCTCATGCTGCGCGCGAACGTCAACGACACGTGGTACTACGGATTCATGGACATCGGGCTCTTCACCGTCGAGTACGCCCGCGGCCACAAGGAGCATGGAACCTACCGCCTCGAACTCAAGCCGGAAGAAGAGCCCAAAACGGAATAGCCCCTGCCTGGCGACCGCACGCTCGAACGGCGCTGCTTTTCCCGACCGTTCGGTGACGCGCGCTCGGCGCGCTTGACCCGCTACGCTGCCGGGGATAGACTTGCGCGCTGAACGTGACGAGAGCCGTCCTGTAACCGGAGGAGAAACGATGGCGCCCACCAAGGAAAGCCTGCTCAGAAAGATCCCCGCCGTGGACGTCCTTCTTCAGGACGAGGACGTCAAGCGGTTGGTCGAAGGAGTCCCGCGAAGGCTCGTCGTGGATGCGATCCGCGAGTCGGTCGAGGAGACGCGCCAGTTGATCCTCTCCGACACAACGGGCCGCTGCGACGAGGCGACGATTCGCGACTCGATCCTCTCGCGCGTCGAGGCCAAGGCGCGCGCCGCCATGGGGCCCCACTATCGCAAGGCGATCAACGCGACCGGCATCATCCTTCACACCGGACTGGGTCGCGCGGTGCTCGCCCCGCGGGCGCTGCGTCAGATCCAGGACGAGCTCTCAGGGTACTCCGTCCTCCAACTCAGCGTCGAGACCGGCAAGCGCTCCCAACGCGACGCGCGTATCGAGTGGTTGCTCCGGCAGTTGACCGGCTGCGAGGCCGCCACCGTCGTCAACAACAACGCGGCGGCCACCGCCCTGGTGCTCAACACCGTGGCCAAGGGCAAGGAGGTGATCGTTTCGCGCGGGCAGCTCGTCGAGATCGGCGGCTCGTACCGCCTGCCCGACGTCATGGCCGCGAGCGGCGTCACACTCGTCGAGGTGGGCACCACCAACAAGACGCACGCGCGCGACTACGAGCACGCCATCACCCAGGACACCGCGGCCATCCTGCGCGTACACCCGAGCAACTACAAAATCATGGGCTTCAGCGCCGAGGTCCCGCTCGACGAGATGATCGCCATCGCGCACGCGCACGACCTGCCCCTCATTGACGACGTCGGCGCCGGCGCCCTGACCGACTTCACCCAGTTCGGCTTTCACGACCAGGAGATGCTCCAGGCATCGGTCCGCGCCGGCTCGGACCTCACCACCTCGAGCGCGGACAAACTCATCAGCGCATCACAGGGCGGCATCATTCTCGGCAAGGCCAAGTGGATCGAGGCGGTCCGCAGGAACCCGCTCGCACGCGCCATGCGCATCGGCAAGCTCACCTTCGCCGCGCTCGAGGCGACGCTCACCCTCTTCCTCGACGAGGAACGCGTCCTCGAAGAGTTGCCTACATTGCGCATGCTCCGACGCGAGCTCCCGGACATCAAAGCACAAGCAGACCGGATCGCCGGCGCCGTCCGTCAGAGAGCTTCCGGAGCCGACGTCACGGTCATCGAGGGCGCGTCGCAGATGGGCAGCGGCTCCCTGCCGACGCAGAATATCCCGACGTGGCTTGTCGCCGTCAACGCCGCCGCGCTCGACGCCTCCGAGCTCGCTGCCCGCCTCCGGCGCTCCTCGCCGCCCGTCTTTACGCGCATCCAGAAAGATCAGGTGCTGATCGACCCCCGAACGCTCCAAGAAGGCGAGGAGCCGTTGCTCATCGAGATCCTCGTCGGGGTCCTCGGCGGACAAGGACGCTGAGCTCATGGAAGTCGAGCAGGCGAACATCACGCTCGGCACCGCCGGTCACATTGACCACGGCAAGACGGAGCTCGTCAAGCTCCTGACCGGCTGTGATACAGACCGCCTCAAGGAAGAAAAAGAGCGCGGTATGTCCATTGACCTCGGGTTTGCCCCGTGCGTCATTTCCGCCCTCGAGGTCGGCATCGTTGACGTGCCGGGCCACGAACGTTTCATCAAGACGATGGTGGCCGGTGCCAGCGGGATGGACGGCGTCATCCTCGTCGTCGCGGCGGACGACGGCGTCATGCCGCAGACGCGCGAGCACCTCGACATCCTGACGCTCCTCGGCATTGAGCACGGGATGGTGGCGCTGACGAAAATCGACCGTGTCGCCGCGGACCACGTCGAGCTCGTCCGCGACGACCTTGAAGAATACCTGAAAGGCACGTTTCTCCAAGGCGCGCCGATTGTCCCGATCTCCAGCATCACGGGCGACGGATTCGACCCGTTCTACAACGCCCTCGCCGCGCTCGTGCGCTCCATCACGCCGAAGCAAACCGGCGGTATCTTCCGGCTGCCAGTGGATCGCACGTTTTCCGTGAAGGGTTACGGGACCGTGGCGACGGGCATCCCCGTGGCCGGCTCGATCAAAGTCGGCGACGAGGTCGTGCTCTTGCCGCAGGATTCCATGGGACGCATCAGCGGCATTCAGGTCTATAACCGCACGGGTGACACCGCGCGCGCCGGCCAGTGCGCCGCGCTCAACGTGCGCCAATGGGAGCACGGGACCGTCACGCGAGGCGACACCGTCACGCTGCCCGGTTACTTCAAGCCGCAGAACTGGTATGCGTGCACGCTGCGCCTGCTCCCGCACGAAAAGGCGTTTCTGAAAAACGGAACGCACGCGAGGTTCCACACCGGCACCTCCGAGTCCCCGGCGACCCTGTACCTCATGAAGGGCGACCTGCTCCAGGGCGGCGAAGAGGGCATCGTGCAGGTCCGCTCGGACGAGCCCCTCGTTGCCGGCCCCGGCGACCGCTTCATTCTCCGCTCGCTCTCGCCCATGCTCACTATCGGCGGCGGCACGATTATCGAGGCCATCCCCGGCAAGCTCAAACGCACGCGCCCCGGCGTCCTCGAAGACGTCGAGCAACGCGCCCAAGCCATTCACGACGAGAAGACGTTCGTCGAGTACTGCGTCAAGACGGCCGATGAACACACCGCCGGCGCCGACGCGGTGTCCTTGCGCGCAAAGCTTCCCGTCAAGCGCGTACAGGAGATCCTCGACGAACTCACCCGCGAAGGGACCATTTTCGAGCTCCCCCCGCGCCTCTCCATGCACGCCGACACGGCCACGCGGCTCAGCGAACAAGTCCTCACTGCGCTCGACGAGTTTCACACGGCCTCACCGCAAAGCCCGGGCCTGACGCTCGACCAGTTGCGCGAAAGCACGGCACTGCCGAAGCACGCGCTCGACGCCGTCATCACACGCCTCAAGAACGAGGCACGCATTGCGGAACGACGCGGGCGGCTCGCCCTCGCAGGCCACGAGGAAGCGTTCTCAGATGAGGACCGCAAGGCCATGGACCGGATCGAAGCCGCCTTCCGCAAAAACGCCTTCGATCCCCCGGCGCCGGACCACGTCGCCGATGAAACCGGAATCTCGCCGGCCGACGTGCAGAAGACCATCCGTTTGCTCGTCGAGCATGGCCGTCTCGTCAAAGTCGCCGACAGGATGCTCTTTCACCGGGAGGCCGTCGAGAAGGCGAAGCAACTCCTCGTCGAGCACATCCGCAAGGAAGGCAAGCTCGAGAGCGTCAAGTTCAAGTACATGCTCGACACCACGCGCAAGTACGCGCTGCCGCTGCTCGACTACTTCGACCGGATCGGCGTGACCATGCGCGTCCACAACACGCGCTACCTCAAGACCCGGAAGGGCGAAGACCCTGGAACGTAAGCCCTGTCCCCCTCACCCCGTCGCGTTCGCAGCGTCAGGTGGTTGGGATGTGTCCGCGTTCTTCGGCCGGCTGAAGACGTTGGTGAAGGTCAGTGATCTGCAGCGCGTGCAGTCGAGACAGCGGTTGCACCGCGAGTCGTGAGGACGTTCGTCAGGCTTCACGTTGTAGCGGCAAATGTCGTGGCAGATCGAACAGTCCGTGCACTTGCTGCGGTCGAAGCGCAAGAAGAAGAACGAAATCCGGTTGAACAGGCCGAAGATCAGGCCCAGCGGGCAGAACAGCGTGCACCACGGCCTGTACTTGAAGAACATCGCAACAAGAATAAAGACGAGGATGGCGCTCTTCGCCACGCTCGGCCACGAGATCGGCTTCCCCGCGACGGCCTCGCCGACCATGTTCGGCACCGAGCCCTCGAGCGCCCCGGCCGGACACACCCGGCAGATAAACAGCGGGTGCGCCTCGCCGAGAAAGAACGGCACGAGCAGTACCAGCCCGACGAGAACAACGTAGCGCGTGTGCGCCGTCCAGCGCGGCAAAGTGATCTTCGGCGTCGGGACCTTGGCAATCAGGTCCTGGAGGAACCCGAACGGGCACACCCACCCGCAGATGAAGCTGCCGAACAAACCGCCGACGACGAGCAGCGTCCCCAGCGCGATGAGCGGCACGACGTGCAGCGCGCTGAACTGGGCGATCGCGCCGATGGGGCAGGCGAACGTCGCCAGCGGGCACGCGTAGCAGTGAAACACCGGCGAGCAGACGCGGTGCATCCGCAGCATCAGCGGGTCGAGCCAAACGCCGAGAAAAACCGTCTGCACCAGCAGTCGCCAGCGAACGAACCACGAAGCCTTCCGCCTCAAGCCCTTCTTGGCCATGGCCACCATGACCAGCCCTAGTGCACTCACGTAGGGCAGAGCGCAGGCGGGGCGGCCCCGGCGATGTACGTCCGCTTGATTCTCCCGTCGGCAAGGCGAACGACGCCGCCGCGCGTCACCTCGAGCACGAGAGCATGCTCCGGCTCGACGGTCTTCCGTCCCTCGAGGACGGTCACCGTCTCGGATGCACCCTCCGGCGAGGGCTCCACCGGCGGCCCAGCGGCGCCGCCGAAGAATGGGTCCTCCTCGAGGGGCGGCGCCTCAATCGCGACCTCCTTATCGAAATGCACCGTCCGGCCGTGGAAGCCGACGCCGTAGATGAGGAACGCAACTCCCACGACGAGGGGAATGATGACGACAAGTATCTTCATGCGGTCACGCGGGGACAGTGGCGGAGGTGAATGGGAATCGAACCCACCCAGGACCCTCTCGGGCCCCACACTGGTTTTGAAGACCAGGGGCACCACCAGGCACCAGTCACCTCCCTATTCCGCTCCTTTGACTTCATCGTAGAACATCATGACACCACAGCCACCGAATTCAATAGCCAAGTTGGCCGCCTCGTCAATCATTTCCTGCGTAAACCCCATCTCGCGCGCCTTCCTGATGTGGATCTTCGTGCAGGGCTCGCACTTGGCCAGCAACGACAGGGCGATGGCCGCGAACTTCTTGGTGCGCACGTCCACGGCGCCGGGCGCATTCACCGCCGCCATGAAGTCCTTGAACTTCTGCAGATCACCCGCGGCGCTGACGTCTTCCTGTGCAACGCCGGCGACGGCGTCCTCCGCCGGTGGGCCGCCTGGACAGCATTCCATTGCCTGTGCTCCTTGATCAGTACAGCATTCCGCAGCAGCGTGAGTCGCTGCCGTCGCCGCTGCCGCCGCTTTCTTCGGTCTCTCGTACTTGACCTTCGGGATCGGCCGCGTCCCCCGCGTCTCGATATGGACGCGCCCGGTGCCCTTGGCGAGCACCTGGCCGATGATGGCCGCCTCGCCCACGCCCTCGTCGTGCAGCCGGGTCAGCAGCCCGTCCGCGTTCGCCGACGGCACGGCAATCAGGAGCCCGCCGGAGGTCTGCGCGTCGAGGCACACGTCTACCATCGCCTCCTCGACGCCCTCGCCCATCTCGACCGTGCCGCCCGACGCCTCGCGGTTGCGCTCGATCGCGCCGGGGACGATGCCCATGCCGACGCACTCGAGCACCCCCGGGAAGAGCGGGATATCGTCCCACGTGATCTCGACGTCAACCGTGCTCGAGGCCGCCATCTCGGCCAAGTGCCCGATGAGGCCGAAGCCGGTGATGTCCGTGCAGGCGTGGGCCCCGAACTCCACCATCAGCTCCGCCGCGGCCTTGTTGAGGGTCGCCATGGACCTCGCCGTGGCCTCGAGGGCCTCCGGCGGAGCGCGATCAATCTGCGCGGCAAAAGCGAGGATACCGATGCCGATCGGCTTGGTCAGAATGAGCGCGTCGCCGGGCCGGGCCCCCGCGTTCGTCATGATCTTGCCCGGGTCAATGACGCCGGTCACCGCGAAGCCGGCCTTCACCTCATTGTCGTTGATGCTGTGGCCGCCGACGACCGAGACGCCCGCCTCGTTCATCTTGTCAATCCCGCCGCGCAGGATCTCGTGCATCACCTCGTTCGGCAGCTTCCTCACGGGGAAGCCGACGATTGAGAGCGCGGTCACCGGCCTGCCCCCCATCGCGTACACGTCGCTGACGGAGTTCGCCGCCGCAATCTGGCCGAACACGTACGGATCGTCCACGGACGGCGAGAACACGTCCACCGTCTGCACGAGCGCGAGATCGCCGTTGACCTTGTAGATGCCCGCGTCATCGCCGGCCGGGACACCGACCAGGACGCGCGGGTCATCAATGGCCGGCAGGTTCTCGAGCACGGCCTTCAGCGCTGCCTTGTCCACCTTGGACGCGCAGCCCGCGTTCTCGACCAACCGGGTGAGCTGCACGGGGCCGCTCGACACCTCGAGCGTCTCGCCCGCGCACAGGCACACGTTCTTTTCCAGAAAAACCTGGCAGGGACACGGCAGCTTCGGATCGCAGATGCAGTGGCCGAGCGCCATCGAGCGCTTCATGATCCGCTTGCGTTTCGCCAGGTCCCTCACGGCCTCCTCCTGACCGACTCATGTACCTGGCGACATTTATACCACCCACCGCACTGCAGCGCCAGAGCGGAGCGGCGACCAGGAGGCCCGGGTCTCAGAGGAGAGGCCCCTTGCTGCGTCCGACAGCGCGCGTGGCCCCGGGGAGCTTCAGCCTGGCGAAATGGGCGTCGTGTGGCCCCACTTCCGCGCCGCGCAATCTTCTGCCGGCCCAGCGCACGACCTCGATTACACGGACCGCACTTTCTGCCTCCAGAGGATGGCCCGTGCATTGGCTGGAATAGGTACGGTGTCTCTGACTTCCGTCTACCCGATTCTCAGGGTTTGGATTCCATTGACAGCCAGGGGGAGCGGCCCGGGGCCGCTCCCCCCGGGGAACCAATAGATTAGTGATTCGTGATCGTCACCGTCAGCGGTTGCGACCAGCCGGAGGTCTGGTCAGCTTCATCCCAAGAACGCGCACGCACTTGATATGTGCCGGCTTTCTTCCACGAATGGCTCAGGCTCGCCGTCTGCCCCGATTGATACCAACCGGTGTACTCGGTAGGCTCGCCATCGTCCCAGTCGAACTCGTACTTCACCAGCTCCCACACGGGTTCGTTCGTGCTCGACGTGCTGTACGTGTACAACGTACGCTTGACACCGGAAGTCGGGCCGCTGGGCGTCGTAGCCACGGACGGCGGCGGGTTGGTCAAGTCGATGCAGGCGAACAGGTTTGTCACCAAGCCGGTAGGCGTTCCACCTCCACCGTAGGGGACCGTCCACTCGATCGTCAGCGGCAAATAGAGCTTTCCATCCGGGGCGAGCGTCGCGCTCGCGCGGGCCTCGCCGCTGGAGTCCACGACAAGCGTATCGATAAGCGTGCCCTGCGACCCGTCGTCCCTGATCGCATAGTAGGTGTCGCCCTGGTTGTTGCCGACGATTATCACGTCGTTCGGCGTGACGATCGGCGAGGCAGAAGATGTCTCCCAGCCCAGGCTGTTTGTCGCGTAAGACCATTTGGTTGAGCCGTTCCACGTGTCGATAGCGTAAAGCCGGCCGTCTCCCTCCGTACTGTTGGTCTGGAAGTAATAGGTGCAGCCATTCCAGCTCAGGCATCCGGTGGACTGCGCCCGCTGTGGATTGTTCACCCCGCTCTGATACCAGAAGACCTGCCTGGCCGGATTGCTGCCCCACAGCGGCTCTCCATCCTTGGTGAGCCCTACGACAAAGATGCTGTCGGTCCCGGAGCTCACATAAATATCCCCGTTGCCTGGATCGATGCTGACACTCGCATCTATCGAGCCTTGGCCAGTGTTCACCGACCAGAGCAGGCTCCCGTCGCTGCCGTCAAAGCAATACACCCACCCGTTTCGTCCGCCGATGACCACCTTCAGTGTGGCGCCATCCTCGTAAAGCGCAGGATCGCTGTAACAGGAAACTGTCTCTGAAACAGCGGCCCAGGTGCAGGTGATGTACGTTGCCATGTCGGTCCCGGCATAGGGCCTGTCGTTCCATCTGTGCAGGAATATCCGCCCGTCCGGGGCTATGGTCGGGGACTCCCTGCTCAACAGG
>CAZJXV010000090.1:0-14122 GCA_964550015.1 uncultured Verrucomicrobiota bacterium | reverse complement strand
CTCACCAACCCCGACATGCTGCACCAGGGCATTCTGCCGCACCACGCCCGCTGGAACCGTTTCTTCACGCATCTCAAGTACGTGGTGATCGACGAGGTGCACGCGTACCGCGGCGTGTTTGGGTCGCACCTGGCCAATGTGCTGCGGCGGCTGGCGCGCATTTGCCGCCACTACGGCTCGACGCCTCAGTTCGTCTGCTGCTCCGCCACGATCGGCAATCCCCAGGAGCATGCAGAGCGCATCGTCGGCTCGAGCATGGACCTCATCGCCGACGACGGCTCGCCGCGTGGGCCGAAGCGCTTCGTGCTCTGGAACCCCCCGCCGCTCGAGACGGCCGCGCGCGGCAAGCCGGATCAGTGGCGAATCGGCGGCGACCGACGAAGCCCGGCGTGGGAGGCGGTTCATCTCATGACCTCCCTCGTGAAGGAAGGCGTCCAAACGATCACGTTCGTCCGCACGCGGCTTGCGGCGGAACTGATCTTTAAAAACTCACGCGACCTGCTGCGCCCGGCGTCCAGGCGGCTCGCGCAATCCATTCACGCGTACCGCGGCGGCTATCTGCCCGAGGAACGCCGCGCGATCGAAAAACAGCTCGTCAACAAGGACATTCTCGGCGTGGCAAGCACGAACGCGCTCGAGCTCGGAATAGACATTGGCAGCCTCGACGCGTCCATCATCGTCGGTTACCCGGGCACGATCGCCAGCCTGTGGCAGCAGGCGGGCCGCGCGGGCCGTGGGCTTGAGGAATCCATCACGTTTCTCATCGGGCAGAACTCGCCTATTGACCAATATCTTATGACGCATTCCGACTATCTCTTCGCGCAGAATCCCGAGCAGGCGGTCGTGGATCCCGACAATCCCCACATCGTGATAGGCCATATCAAGTGCGCGATGCACGAGCTGCCACTGGCCGATGCCGACGCCCCGCTCTTCGGCCCGTACGCTCCCGTCATCCTCGAGTTGCTCCAAGAGGAAGACACCGTCCGTCACATTGACGAACACTGGTACTGGGCCAGCTCCGACTATCCCGCTGCCGCGGTAAACCTCCGCAACATCGCCGGCCCCGTCTATACGATCCAGGACGAGAGCCAAGGCGAGCGCGTTATCGGCACCATGGACGAGATCAGCGCGCTTTCGCAACTCCATGATCACGCCGTCTACCTCCATGCCGCGGAAACATACTTTGTGAACCAACTCGACCTCGAGCAAAAAATCGTCCGCGTCGAGAAACGCGACCTCGACTACTACACGCAGTCGGTCCAGGCCTCGCAGATCCGCATTGACGAGACCGAGGAGGAGACCCAGTGGCGCGGCGTAGCGCTCGGCTTCGGCGACGTGACGGTCACGACGACAATCCCCATGTTCAAGAAGATCCGGTTCCACTCGCGCGAGAGCCTGGGCTTCGAGCAGCTCGAGCTCCCCCCACAGTCACTTGAGACGGTGGCCATGTGGTTCAGCCCGCCCGACGAGCTTGTCGAAGCATTGCAGCAGCGCGACCTGCTCGTGGGCGAGGCGCTCATCGGCATCGCAAACGTGCTCGTTGAGGTGGCGCCGTTTTTCGTGATGTGCGACACGCGCGACATCGGCACCGTCGTGGACGCAAGCTGCCTCGGCCGCGATGCGCTGTTCCTGCATGACCGCTACCCCGGCGGGATGGGCTACGCGCGCCGGTGCCTCGACCGCATCGACGAGATCATCGAAACGATCGCAACGGTTATTCGTGAATGCGGGTGCGAGGACGGCTGCCCCTCGTGCGTCGGCTCGGCGGTGCCGCCGTTCGCGATGACGGACCTCGACAGCGCCGTGCGCGGGCGTATTCCGAACAAAGAGGCCGCCGGCTTCCTGCTCGACGCGCTGCTGAAGCGCTAGTGTGTTCTCATCCCTGCTCAGGGTCGCAGAAGGGGACGAATCGTTGAACGAGAACAGTACGCCTTATCGCGTTGGCCTTGTCGGTGCAGGCGGCGTCTCCGAGATGCACCTCGCAGGCATGATGCGGCACGCGAACCGCATGAAGGTCGTCGCGCTTTGCGATCCCGATCAAGACAGACGTACGAGCCGAAGCGCGGCGTACGGGATCCCGGAAACGTTTGCCGAGCTCGATGCGTTCATTCGAGAAACAGACATGGATGCAGCCATTGTGTGCACGCCCACGCACGTTCGCACACAGGTGCTTTTCCCGCTTATCGAAGCCGGCATTCCCGTTCTCTGCGAGAAGCCGCTTGCGGAAACCTACGCTGAGGCAGCGGCAATCGAGGCCAAGGCACGCGAGCATGGAGTCGCAGTCGCGGTCAATCAGAACTTCCGCCGATTCTTCTCGTTCTCGACGGCGCGCCGAATACTTGCGGAAGACAGGCTCGGCCGGCCCCTGCACCTGACGCAGATCGCGAACTCGCTTCGTCGAGATCAGGGCTGGCGCCTGCAGCGGACGCGTTACGTCATGGCCGTCATGTCCGTACACTGGTTTGACGGGTACCGCTACCTTCTTGACGACGAGGCGGAGACCGTCTATTGCCGCGCGGTGGATTCCCCGGCAACGCCGGGCAGACCGGAGACCGCGGTCTCGGTGATTATCCAGTTTCGCAAGCGGGCCGTAGCGTCATTGACCGAAAGCTTCTCGAGTTACGCAGGGCACGCCTTCGCATCGCTCGACTGCGAGGCCGGCGGTCTGATCCTCGATTACGGCAGCCTGGTCGAGGTCCGCGAGTCAGGCAAACGCATCGAGCATGTGAATCCTTTCGACAAGCCGGAAGCGACGTACTTGCTGCTCGAGGATCTGGTGCGCGCCGTCGCGGCACGCCGGGAGCCGGCGACATCGGCCTCCGATAATCTCAAGACGATGCGGATCGTCGAGGCGGCGTACGAGTCGCTCGAACAGGATAAGGTCGTGAGGGTCGAAGACGTGTCATGAGGAGCTTCTCTCGAATGCCCAGGGCAAGAACGCCCGGCGTATGTCAAGGAGGTGTGCCATGAAGACGCGATTCCTTCTTATGGTCATGTTGCTCAGCGTTGCGTTGTGCGGATGCGGCCAGACGTACCGGTACACGTTCGACACAACCATCTCGGAGGACGGGCATGTCGAGCGGACCGTGACCTTCGCCCGCGAGACAGCGCCGGAAGACGCGGCCGTCAACGAGGAGGCGGAAGTCGAGGAGCCGGCTGCACGGATCGAAGAATCGGAGAATGCGCCACCGCTTCCGGCGTGGCTCATTGTGGAGGACACCTCACGCTTCGACAGCTTCAAGAAGCTCGACAACGGGTTTACCGGGAGATGGCGTTCCGACGGCGAGATTCACACCGACTTTCGTGTCGAGACGGCGTCGTACACGCCGCGCGGCGGCGCGCTGCGCGCCCTGCCGGACCCGAAAAAGGAACCGGTGTTCCGACGAGACGCACACAACGAAGGGCTCGTGACGGCAAGCGATTTCGGACTCGTCAAGACAATCAGCTACGTCGAGGTGTTTCACGACTACTACACAGGCGCGGAGTTCGAGAGCCACGCCGACATGGTGATCGAGGTGCTCGCGGAGTTCTTTCTGGACATTCTCCACGAGGATCTCGGCGAGGAGTACAACCTCGAAGCGTTCGACTGGGTTATGAGGGAGCAGGTCTTGCCGCTGGTAAAGAGGAACAAGCACTACCTGTGGCGCGAGGTCTACTCGCTGGCGGCCTTCCCCGCCGACGAGGAGGACCTCACGGCAGTCTCCGTTTCGCCCGGCCGCGCGCGCTTCGCGCGCGAGGCGATCCGGCTCGGTCTTCTCGACAACGTCTACTTCAGCGTCGAGGAACTGGCAGAAAAGGCCCAGGAATGGGGGCTCACCAAGATGCACGAAACCATCAAGCGCAAGAAGGACGGCGCGCCGTGGACACGAGAGGCGATGGACGAGTACTTTGACGGACCGTTTACCGAGAGGAGCGAGGAGCTTTCCGCGGAACTCTACTTCGACGTGGGCCTGGGTGAGTACCTCAACGGCCTCTACGATTCGTTCGCGATTACGCTCGATCATCACCTGTTCGAGATGTCCGTGACGGTGCCGGGCCGGGCTGTGTACGTCTCGCCGCGTCCGGACTCTCTCGAAGGAACGAACGCGGGCACGACGGCCAAGTGGAGTTTTGACGAGGAGGCGTTCTTCCCGGACGGCGTGGTGCTTTCCCTCGGCACGGCGGTTCCGGTCATGAAGGTGCAAGTGGCGCTGTTCGGGAGGATCGCGCTCGACGAACAGAAGGCGATGGGCGAGTACCTCGCACTGCTCCAAAAGCTTGACGGCACCGACCGAGAAGCGTTTCTCAAGACGCTGAACGAATGCGTTGACAAGGTCTCCTTGGACGGGCTCGCCGAGCTGGCGGCGAGCCGCCCCACGGTCGGAGAAGAAGGGAAGCCTGTAGAGGCGCCACGGGAGGAGGACCCGCTGCAAGAGCTCGTGCGGTTCGTGCTGAATCTCGAGGAGCCGGGCGAGCGGGAATAGGCGGCACGGTGTGGCAGGCCAGAGGGTGAGAGTGACGACGGGGAACGGCCAGGGTTATTGTGCTCCGCCGACGTCTTCTCGGCTTAGGGCCGTCTTCGATAGAAAGTAATCGGGCAGCGTGCTCCGGCTACTTCGCGTAGGTGCTGCTCGCAGTCGCTGAAGTCGCCCAGTGGCAGTGGCCCTCGGCGTCAACGAGGCCAACGGCGTCGATCTCGTTCCAACCCGGAATGTCCTTCGACTTGAGGTAGAGTTTCACGCGTTTGGTCTTGAACTCCGTCGTGAACTTGATCTCCGAGACGCCCTTCTTCTCGGTGCGAGGCGTCGGATCGTCACCGGTCCAGACCTCCACCTCCTTCCCGTCAGGATCGAAGACGCTGACTTTGTACAGTGCGCCCGGGTTAAAGGTCTCGTAGACCTTGACGGCGGCAGGTGTGACGGCCTCGGTGTATTCCAGCATCAGCCACTCATCCTGCCCGTCTTCGGTCTTGGATGCCCAGGCGGTCCTGCTGTCGCCGGCCTCGGGTGTATCGGGCTCGCCCGTTGCCTGACCCGGACCCCAGGGCCGCGGCGATTCCGTTGCGCCGTGCTTGCGGAGAAGTTCGGCGACGGCCTTGCGGCCGTCGGGCTTTGAACCGCCAGAGGCGGAAGCTAATTCGAGCGGTGTTCTGCCGTCCTTATCCTTGGCACTGATGTCCGCGCCCGCTTCAACGAGGACCTTTGCAACCTCAATGTGGCCGTAGCCGGCGGCGGAGTGGAGGGGAGTGGCCTCTTGACGATCTCTGGCGTTGACGTCGGCCTTGTTCTGAACGAGAAGCTTTGCGACCGACTCGGCACCCGTACGCGCCGCAACATGAAGAGGCGCATTGCCATCTTCCGCTTTCGCGTTCACGTCGGCCTTGTTCTGAATCAAGAGCTTGACGACCGACTCGGAGTCCCGATACGTCGCGACATAGAGCGGGGTGCGTCCGATCCCGTCCTGGGCGTTGACGTCGGCGCCGCTCTTCAACAGGATTCGGACAAGCGCCGGATCGCGCAACTCGGCAGCTGCGTGGAGAGGAGTGTTCCGGCTTTGGTCACGCGCGTCCGGATCAGCGCCGTTGGCAAGGAGCAGCTTCATTGTCGCCTGATCACGCTGGGAGACGGCCACATGCAGGGGCGAATGCCCCTGGTATCCAAGGTTGACGTCCGCCCCAGCCTTGATGAGAACGGCAGCAATGGTGCTGTCGCGTTGCCTGATCGCCGACAGCAGAGGAGTGAATCCGTCCTGGCTCCGGAGATCGGGATCTGCACCACCATCGAGCAAGAGCCGAACGACGGTGCCGTCACCGCCTTGAACGGCTATGCTGAGCGGTGTCCGCCCTTGAGCGTCCTTGAGTTCAGGATTGGCGCCGCTCCCGAGAAGGAGCTTGACCAGTTCAACGTTGGATCGTATGAGGGCCGCGTGAAGAGGTGTGCAGCTTGCGTTTGGGTCGGCGCCGGCAGCGATGAGGACCTTTGCCGTCTCCAGTCGACCCTCTTGGACCGCATGGAACAGACCCGTACGGCCCTCATGGTCCAGGGAGTCAACAGCAACGCCCTCGCCGAGCAGGATCTTGACGACCTGGTCATGGCCATATGCCGCGGCCACGTGAAGCGGAGTTCCGCCTCTGTAACCGGCGGTTGGGTCCAGGCCTCTGTCAATCAAAGCCTTCACAACGTTGTCCCAGCCTCGCCTTGCCGTCTGCCAGAAGAGCCAGGAAGGTGAATAGTATTCGCTCGACCCGGTTCTCTTGACGCGGGATGTGACGTCGGCGCCGTGCTCAATGAGGAACAAGCTCGTCAGCCGATGCTTTTTCTCCATCGCCGAATGGAGCGGCATCGGGCCCTCGCATGTCCGCGCACTCACGTCGGCGCCGGCCTCCACGAGTAGGCGCACGACCTCATGGTGTCCGCCCACGGCTGCCTGGTGGAGGGGTGTCCACCCATTTGCGTTCGCTGTGTTTGCGTCAGTGCCGGCGTCGAGGAAGAAGCGGACCACCTCCGCGTGGCCCCCGCCGGCCGCTGCGCTCAGCAGAAGGGCCCGGCCACGAGCATCAAGATCGGCGTGTCTATCGAGAAGAAATTGCACGACATCTGCATGACCTCTCCGCGCGGCAAGGCCCAGCGGGCTCTTGTAGAGCTCTTCGCCCGGGTCAACTCGGGCGCCACGTTCGGCGAGGAGGCGGGTGAGCCCGAGCCATCCCTGGTGCGCAGCCAGATGAAGGGGCGTCATCCGCTGGTCGTCAGCCGCCTGGATGTCGGCGCCCTCTTCGATAAGGAACCGTGCAACGGCCTCATGGCCGTTGCCGAGCGCGAGATGGAGAGGCGTTCGCTGTTTGTCATCCCGGGTGTTGACGTAGGCTCCCCGGCGCAACAGCGACCTGACACCGGCGAGGTTGCCTTCCTTCGCCGCGTCGAGCAGCACGGCGTTGAGCTCGGGGCGGGAACCGGGTTCCACTTGCTTGTCGGCCTCGGCGTCGGCCGGGTAGTCGGCCCGGTCGTCGGCCTTCTGGCGGCGGCAGGCGAGGCCGGGGAGCAGGACGATGGCGAGGAATGCGACGAGAAGGATGCCCGAGACGGAAAGCGCGGGGGCGCGGCGCAACGTGCGGTCCATGATCCGCTTGAGGCGGCGGCCGAGCGGATGAAGACGGTCGGCGAAGCCCAGCCGCGCGCCGAAGCTCGCCCGGGAGCCGATTGGTCTCGAGACCGCGAGGCGCGAGGCGGCGTGGAGCAAGGTGTCGCAATAGGCGTCGTTGCTCGCGCGGCCGTGGGCGAGAACGACGTCGTCACAGCAGTCCTCGCGGACCTTGCGCAGGGCGCGGCTCAGCACCCACACGACGGGATTGAACCACCAGACGGCCGTGATGAGGATCTGAAACCAGTTGACCCAGGTGTCGCGCCGGCGGACGTGGGCGAGCTCGTGGGCCAGCATCGTGTCCAGTTCGCTCTCCGGCGTGGAGGCCGAAACCATGACGACGGGTCGAAACAGCCCAAACACCATCGGGGCGACCGGCTCGGGCGAGAGAAGCAGGCGCGGCGTCCGCCGCACGGACATCTCGCGGCAGAGACGAGCGAAGCGCTGGCTCAGGCCGCCTTCGGTAACCGGTGTTGCCCGGCGCAACGTCCGGCGGAGGGCAATAAGCTGGACAAGCGTCCACACGGCCACAACGATGACGCCGGCGACGTAGGCCAGAAGGGCCCACGCCTTCCAGTGCAACGGCGGCCTTGGAACGAGCGCTTCGGCGGCGGCAACGATGGGAGCCGGCGCGGTCTCGGGTCCGGTCTCAGCCGCATCCGGCCCGGGCGCAAGCAGGGCCTCCGACTCGACGACGCGCAGCTCGTCGGACGGGAGGTATGCTTCATCCGGCGTTGGCAGCTCGGGCAGCACGACAGGTTCTCCGGGTTCCACTGTTGGTGCTTGCTCGACGGGCCGGGAGGCGATCCGCGGGCCGAACCGGCTGAACAGCCCGGTCGGCAAGGAGAACAGCGGCGGCATGGCGAACTTGACCAGGACGATGACGAGCAGCCAGTAGCGCAGCGACGAAGACCACCGCCGGCCCAGCCTGACGACCAGCAGCACGACGACGGCGAGCAGCGACGCCTGCCACGCGGCGTGGAGCACGTATCGCCACCAGATCCCGCCGGACGAATTGAGTGCGTTGATGAGCGCGTCCATCGGTCTCACTCCTCCCTGCGCAGCTGATCGAGTAATCGCTGCAGTTCCTCGAGCTCGTCGGGCGTCGGCGGCTGCGTTTCAAACAGCGAGGTCACGAGGGCGACGCTGTTGCCGCCGAAGACGCGCTGGAGCATCTCGCCAACCACACGCCGATAGCCGGGGCCGGGGCGGCGGGTTGGCTTGTAGACAAACGCCTTGCCGACGGGGCCCTTCCGCCGGGCCACAAGGCCCTTGGCCCGCAAACGGCCCAGGAGCGTGGCGACGGAGCCGTGGGCCATCGGGCGGTAGTGGTCGAGGGCCTCTCGAATCTCGCGCGCCGTCGCCGTGCCGTCCCGCCACAGGTGGGCCAGCACCTCGAGCTCGGCGTCCGGGAGGCGCTGCTCTTGCCCCGGCTTCGGTCCTGATTTCGCACGCCTCCGCCCTGCCATGGGAGCCTCCTTTCTCGAAATCCAACAGCATCCGGCAAGCGTCAATATATAGACATCTGTCTGTTTGTCAAGGAAAAAATAGACAACTGTCGAGATTTTTTCAGCCCCCCGGCGGGCCGCTCCCCCACTGTTTGGCGAGGCGCTCCTGGAGCAGGGCGTTGCCTGATTCTTACTGAGACCGGCGGCAGCGCGATCAGCACGGACGCCAGCACCCGCACGGTGCAGATCACCTCGCCTGCAGCCGCCGCGGCGGCAACGGGCACCGGGGGCCTGCCGTTGCATCCGGAGCATCCTCGCTTGACTCCCGGAAGCCCGGTAGGGTATCGAAACAGCTTGCACCGCGACGGCCGGGCGCCGTCGCCACACTCAGCAAACGGGGGCATCAGCGAGTGAAACCGAAATCCGTGGTTCGACTGGGCATCATCGGCGTCGGCGGCATGGGCGTGTACCACGCCTCCCTCATCCAGGAAGGCAAGGTCCCGAGGTGCGAGCTGGCGGCGGTCTGCGACGCCGACCCGAAAAAGCTCGAGGGCTGGGACAGCATCAAGACGTTCACCGACAGCGCCGGACTCATCCGCTCCGGCGAGGTGGACGCCGTCCTGATCGCTACGCCGCACTACGACCACACCGCCATCGGCATTGACGCCCTCGAGCAGGGCCTGCACGTGCTCATGGAGAAGCCGATCTCGGTCCACAAGAAAGACTGCGAACGGCTCATTGCCGCGCACACGAACACGGATCTCGTTTTTGCGGCGATGTTTCAGATGCGGACCGACCCGCACTACGGGCGCATCAAGAAGCTCGTCGACGACGGGGAGCTGGGCGAGCTCCAGCGCACGAACTGGATCATCACGAGCTGGTACAGGACCGAGGCGTACTACGCCTCGGGCGGCTGGCGCGCGACGTGGAAGGGCGAAGGCGGCGGCGTGCTCCTCAACCAGTGCCCGCACACGCTCGACCTGTTCCAGTGGATCTGCGGCATGCCCGTGCGCGTGCGGGCCTTCGGCGCACTCGGCAAGTACCACGCCATTGAGGTCGAAGACGAAATCACCGCTTACCTCGAGTACGCCAACGGCGCCACCGGCGTGTTCGTCACCACCACGGGCGAGGCGCCCGGAACCGACCGGTTCGAGATCGCCGGCGACCGCGGCAAGGTCGTCGTCGAGAACGGCACGATCACGTTCGTCCGCAACGAAGTCCCGGCCAGCGAGCACCGCAAGACCTCGAAAGAGTTCTTCAGCATGCCCGAACACACGAGCGTGGAAATCGCCGTTGAGGGCACCGGCGAAGGACACGTGGGGATTCACAAGAACTTCGTCAACGCGATCCTCGACGGCGAACCGCTCATCGCTCCGGCCGAGGAAGGCATTCGTTCCGTCGAGCTGGGCAACGCGATGCTCTACTCGTCCTTGACTGGCCGGATGGTGGAGCTCCCACTCGACGGCGACGCGTACGAGAAGAAGCTTACCGACTTGATCGCCGAGTCGAAATTCAAGAAACACGTCGTCGAGAACACAGGCGAGGGCATGGACGCGTCGTTTCATTGACACCCGCGCCTGCGGCCGCCAGGACGCACACGCTCCCCGCACGAAAGGACACCGAGTTGAAGATCGAGCAGGTCGCGGCGACGCTCTACACGCTGCGCGACCACGCGAAGACGCCGGCCGCCCTCGTGGAGACCCTGCGGAAGGTCAAGGCCATCGGCTACGGCGCCGTGCAGGTCAGCGGCATCTGCGAGATCGAGCCGCCCGAGCTCCGGCGCATGCTCGACGGCGAGGGGCTCACCTGCTGCGCGACGCACGAGGCGCCGGACATGGTCCTGTCTGCACCCGGGGCCGTCGTCGAAAAGCTCGGCACGCTCGGCTGCCGCGCCACCGCCTACCCCTACCCGAGCGGCGTCGCGCTGGGGACCCTCGACGAGGTGAAGACATTCGCCGCGCAGCTCAACGCCGCGGGCCGGGTGCTGCACGAGGCCGGGATGGTCCTCGCCTATCACAATCACCAGGTCGAGTTCCGGCGCATCGCGGGCCGGACAATCCTCGAGATCGTGTACGAGGAAACCGACCCAAGGTACCTGCAAGCCGAGCTCGACACGTACTGGGTCCAGTACGGCGGCGGCGATCCGGTCCGATGGTGCCAACGCCTCGCACGCCGGCTGCCGCTGCTGCACCTGAAGGACTACGCCGTCACGCCCGAGAATCAGCCGACGTTCGCGGAGATCGGCGGCGGCAACCTCGACTGGCACGCCATCGTCAAGGCGGCCGATGCGTCCGGCTGCGACTGGTTTATCGTCGAGCAGGACACGTGCCCCGGCGACCCGTTCGACTCGCTCAGGGCAAGCTACGATTACATCACGAGTGAACTCGTAACCGCCCAAAGGAATCCCGACGCAGGACGTTGATCATGGAACAGAAACTCTTGCCGAAGGCGGACACCGATTCAAAGGCGATCGAGACGCCGTGGGGGTCGCTGTGCTGGCTCGCGGGCCGCGCCTTTGGCAACTCGGACGACATCACCGTCGGGCGCGTCACGATCAAGCCCGGCATGTCCAACCCGCGGCATCGCCACCCGAACTGCGACGAGGTCCTGTACCTCCTGCAGGGCACGCTCGAGCACACGCTCGACGAGGACATTGTCGTCGTGCAGGCGGGCGACACGCTCTCCGTGCGCCGCGGTGTGTCCCACAACGCCACGAATACCGGGAACGGCGACGCGGACATGATCGTTATCTTTTCGTCCGCCGATCGCATGGTGGAGCACCACGAAACATAGGAACACTCACCTATTCTTGGGATACATCTGATTTACGAGAACTGCGAGTGTGCAGAAAAACAGGTGACTGTCCCTGTGTTCCATAAGTAGCAAGGAACTCTAACATGCTGCCACGAGAACGCGTCTTCGCCGCCCTCGAGCACCGCGAGCCCGACCGCATCCCCTGGGGCGAGCACTCCATTGACTACAACGTCTACGAGGACATCCTCGGCCACGAGAGCTTCGTGCAGGCCAAGATGAAGGAAACGCAGGCCTACTGGGACGGCCGGCGCGACGAGGTGGTCGAGTCCTACAAGCGCGACCGGCTCGACCTCGTGCGTGCCCTCGACATGGACATCGTCAACGCCCACCAGGTGTATCCACGCGACTACCGGCCCGAACCGATGGAGAAGCTCGACGAGGAAACCTACCGCGACGAGCGCGGCGACATCTACCGGATCTCGGCAACCACGCACGACCTGATGCTCTACGAGGCAAACCGGGACGCCTACGTCGCGCCCACGATCGACGGCCTCGAGGAGAAAATCGCCGAGGTTGAACGCCGGCCGCTCGGAGACCCGAACGGCTCATCCTGGGAACTGGTCCGCCACGCCGTGAGAGAAATGAAGGACACGCATTTTATCATGGTGCTGTGCGGCGACCTGGAATTCCCCGTATTCGGCGCGACCGAGGAAGAGCGCTGGATGAACCTTCTGCTCGAGCCAGAGATTTGCAGGAAGATCGCCGAGCTGCGCGGGAAAGAGATGCTCTGGGACGTCCGCACCATCGCCCAGCTTGACGTGGACGCCATCATGCCGGCCGGCGACCTCGGCAGCAGTACCGACCTTATGGCCAGCCCCCAGATTTACCGCGAAATGGTCTACCCGTGGCACAAGGCCCACGTCGAGGAAGCGCATCGGCTGGGGCTCAAGGTGCTCAAACACTGCTGCGGGCATACGTGGCCGGTCATTGACGAGCTGGCCGAGCTCTACGACGCGTACGAGAGCATCCAGGCCTCGGCCGGCATGGACATCAAGAAGCTCAAGGAACGCGTCGGCGACCGCCTGTGCCTGTGGGGCGGTATCTGGCACGAGCACATTATCCTCGGCAGCGTCGAGGACATCCGCAACGACGCGCGCTACGCCTTCGAGCATGCCGCGCCCGGCGGCGGCTACATCATGGGCTCGACCCACTCGTTCGCTGTGGATGCCAAGAAAGACAACATCCTTGAGATGAAGCGCTGCCGTGACGAATGGGGCGCCTATCCGATCGACCCGAAGCGCTTTACCACGTAGGCACCGGTTGGATCTGCACGATGGCTGAGCCTCGCTTCAACCGCATCCACGACGTGACATTCCGATTTAGCGGATGGTTCGACGAGTACCTGCGCGCCGTCACCGAACACTGGCTGAAGGTCGCGCCGCGCTCGAATCCGGCCATGCTCGATATGTTCCGTGATCGCGACCGCCGGCCGCTGCGCGATCTGCTGCCGTGGTCGGGCGAATTCGCCGGCAAGTACCTTACGAGCGCCGTGCAGGTCTATCGCCTGACCAGGGACAAAGGACTGCGCGCCGTCCTCGACGAGTTCGTGTCGCAGCTCATCGCGTGCCAGGACAACGACGGGTACCTGGGCCCGTGGCCGAAGGGCTCGCGCTTGACCGGCAAAGCGCCGAACGTCTTCGGCGCCGATGGCCCCACCTGGGACGCCTGGGGTCATTACCACGTCATGCTCGGTCTGCTCCTGTGGCACGAGGAGACGGGCGACCGGAAGGCCCTCACGTGCGTCAAGAAGATCGCCGGGCTCTTCTGCCGGAAGTTTCTCGACGGGAACGCACGCCTCGTTGATACCGGCACCACGGAGATGAACCTCGCCGTGATACACGCCTTGTCCCTGCTGTACCGGAAGACGCGGACGGAACGCTACCTTGCGCTCGCATTGCGGATCGCGGACGAGTTCGCCACTGAAGGCCCCGACGGCCCGCTGGCCGGCGACTACATCCGCACGGCCCTCGACGGCAAAGAATTCTACCAGACGCCGCGGCCGAGGTGGGAAAGCCTCCATCCGATCATGGGCATCGCCGAGCTGTATTGGCTCACGAGCGACGAGAAGCTGCGTCGCGCGTTCGAGCACATCTGGTGGAGCATCGTCAAGCTCGACCGGCACAACAACGGCGGCTTCAGCTCCGGCGAGCGGGCCCAGGGCAACCCGTACCGCCCCGGCGCGATCGAAACCTGCTGCACGATCGCCTGGATCGCCATGAGCGTCGAGATGCTGCGCCTGACCGGCGATTCCGTCGTCGCCGACGAGCTCGAGCTGTCCACGCTCAACTCCGTCGTGGGCTTGCACTCGCGCTCCGGGCGGTGGGTCACCTACGACACGCCGATGAACGGCGTACGCCGGGCGAGCGCGCACTCGATCGTCTTCCAGGCGCGCGAGGGCAGCCCGGAACTCAACTGCTGCAGCGTCAATGGTGCGCGCGGCTTCGGCATGATCAGCGACTGGGCGCTCATGACGGATGGTGCAAACCTCGTCCTGAACTACTACGGGCCTTCGGAGATGACGGCCCCCCTGCCGACGGGCGTAACGGTCAGGCTTGAGCAAGACACCGAGTATCCCCGAAAAGGCAGCATCACGCTGCGGGTCTCGCCATCACGCAAGACGACGTTCGGCCTGCACCTGCGCATACCACACTGGTCGGCGCAATCGCGCGTGAGCGTCAACGGCCACGTGGTCGAGGGCGTCGCGCCAGCGCGCTACTGCGTCATCGAGCGGGCGTGGAAACGCG
>CAZJXV010000089.1:10047-14212 GCA_964550015.1 uncultured Verrucomicrobiota bacterium | reverse complement strand
GGCCTCTTCGAGCTTGGCCACCGGCACGCCGGTCCACTTGCTGACGATGTAGGCGATCTCCTCGGCGTCAACGGTCATCTGCCGCTCGGCTTTATCGTGTTCCCACTCGGCGAGGGTTCGCTCGTAGGTGTTCTTGATCTCGCGCTCGCGGTCGCGGAGCGCGGCGGCCTTTTCGTATTCCTGCCGGGCAATGGCGAGCTCTTTCTCGTGTTTGACCTGCTGGAGCTCTTCCTCGATGTTTTTCACGTCGGGCGGGCGGGTCATCGCCTGGATGCGTGCGCGTGCGCCGGCCTCGTCAATGAGGTCAATGGCCTTGTCGGGCAGGTTGCGGCCGGTCACGTAGCGGTCGCTGAGGTCGGCGGCCATGAGGAGCGCGTCGTCGGTGACTTTGACCTTGTGGTGCTCCTCGTAGCGCTCGCGCAGGCCCTTGAGGATCTCGACCGTTTCCTCGACGGTGGGGGCGCTGACCTGGATGGTCTGGAAGCGGCGCTCGAGTGCGGCGTCTTTCTCGATGTACTTGCGGTACTCGTCCACGGTGGTGGCGCCGATGCACTGGAGCTCGCCGCGGCTCAGGGCGGGCTTGAGGATGTTCGAGGCGTCGATGGCGCCCTCGGCGGCGCCGGCGCCGACGATCGTGTGCAGCTCGTCGATGAAGAGGATCACGTCCTGGCTCTTGCGGATCTCGTCCATCACGGCCTTGATCCGCTCCTCGAACTGGCCGCGGTACTTGGTGCCGGCGACCATGAGCGCGAGGTCGAGCGTGATGAGCCGTTTGTCGCGCAGCAGCTCGGGCACGTTGCCGGCGACGATCTGTTGGGCGAGCCCCTCGACGATGGCCGTCTTGCCGATGCCGGCGTCGCCGAGCAGCGCGGGGTTGTTCTTGCGGCGGCGGCACAGCACCTGGACGACGCGCTCGATCTCGTCGTGGCGGCCGATGACGGGGTCGAGTTTCTTCTCCTCGGCGAGCTCGGTCAGGTCGCGGCCGAATGAGCGCAGGGCCGGGGTTTTCTGGCCTTTTTTCTCGCCGGCGCCCTTGCCGGGGCCGAGCGAGGGGGTGAAGCCGGAGAGGATCTGGAGGATTTCCTGGCGCACCTTGTCGATGTCCACGTCGAGGTTGCGCAGCACCTTGGCGGCGACGCCGTCCACCTCCTGGAGCAGGCCGAGCAGGATGTGCTCGGTGCCGACGTAGTTGTGCTTGAGGTTCTGGGCTTCCTCGGCGGCGATCTCGTAGACGCGCGTGGCCCGCGGCGTGTGGGCGGGCTTGCCGATGACCTTGGTGCTGGGCCCGGCGCCGACGAGTTTTTCCACTTCGAGCCGGATGGTGTCGAAGTCGAGGTCGAGCTTGCGCAGCACGTCCACGGCGACGCCCTGGCCGAGCTTGATCAGGCCGAGCAGGATGTGTTCGGTGCCGATGTAGTTGTGGTTGAGGCGCTGGGCCTCTTTTTCCGCCAGCTTCTTGACTTGCTTGGCGCGGTTGGTGAAGCGGTCCCACATACGATTCGCCTGTCCTTGGCTGTGCCGTTGGTGGTCTGTGTGTTGCGGCGCGCTCCCCCTGGAGGCGGCCTATTTCTCGAGCAGCCGCTGACGCAGCAGTGTGCCGCGCTCGACGTCGCGGACCGAGGCGTCGAGCGTCTTGCCGTAGATTTTCTGCAGGTGGGCCGGCTGCGTGAGGATGAACAGCTCGTTGACGGCCTGCCGGTCGAGGTCTCCGACGAGGCTCATGTCGATGCCCATGCGCAGCGTCGAGAGATGATCGATCGTCTCGCGCGAGGTGATGATGTGCGCGTTGCCCAGGATGCCGGCGGCGCGCCCGACCTTGTCGTAGAGCACTGCCGACTTGGTTTTGAGCAGCGAGGTGCGGGCGGCCTTCTCGCTGTGCATGACCTGGCGGATGACCTTCTCGATGCTGGCGATGAGCTCTTCTTCGCTGCGGCCGAGGGTGACCTGGTTGGAGATCTGGAACAGGTTGCCGAACCACTCCGTGCCCTCGCCGTAGAGGCCCCGGACGGCGAGGCCCAGCTTGATGATGGCCTGGAGCACCTGTTCGATCTGGCGCAGCAGGATGAGGGCGGGCAGGTGGAGCATGGCCGAGATCCGGATGCCCGTGCCGACGTTGGTCGGGCAGGCGGAGAGGTAGCCGAGCCGGGGCGAGTAGGCGTACTCGAGCCGGGTTTCGAGCTGCTCGTCGATCTGCGAGGCGATGGCGAAGCACTCGCGCAGCCGGAAGCCGGAGAGCAGCACCTGGAAGCGGATGTGGTCCTCCTCGTTGATCATCAGGCTCATGCTCTGGTCGGGCGAGATGACCACGGCGCTGCCGGCGCCGCCGCCGGCGAGCTCGCGGCTGATCAGGTAGCGCTCGGCCAGGAACTGTTTGTCGAGCTCCTCGAGCTCGTCCATCTTCAGGGTGAGGCCGTCCTTGAAGTGTTCGAGGTCCTTGACGGCGGCGAGGATGCGCTCGAGCACCTGGGCTTTCTCGTTGGGCGTCGCCCGGTTCGGGAAGATGTTGTCGGCCAGGTTCCTCGCCAGGCGCACGCGGCTCGAGAAGACGATGTCGGACTCCGGGCCGTTGCCCTGCATCCAGCTATGGCTGCTCGTGACCAGGTCGTCGAGTTTCATGTCTCGTTGCCTGCGGGTCCCTGGGGGTGTTCGAGTTGTTTGATCTCGTCGCGCAGTTGGGCGGCGCGTTCGTATTCTTCGTTTTCCACGGCGTGCTTGAGCTCGCGGTTCAGCTCGCCGAGCCGCTTGGTGGTCGTGTCGATCATGGCGCCGGCCGAGGGGCTTTTGCCGACGTGCTCGGTGTTCTTGTGCACGTCGCTCAGGATCGGCTCGAGCTGTTCGTAGAACGTCTCGTAGCAGTGGGGGCATCCGAGCCGCCCCACCTTCTTGAACCGGCCGAAGCTGAGGCCGCAGAAGTCGCAGGTGAGCTGTGCCTCGGGGGCCTCCTCGGGGGTTGCTTCCGTCAGGCCCTTGAGGATTTCGGCGACGCTGAAGTGCGAGGCCACGCCGAGGCCCTTCTCGCGGGCGCAGTTTTCGCACAGGTTGAACTTGGTGAGCTTGTTGTTGACGATCTCGGTGTAGTGCACGGTGGCCGGGTGTTCGTGGCACACGTCGCACAAGCGCGGTTTTGCCATGGTGCGCCTCTATTGCGTTGTCCGTGGGGGCTGCGCGGGCCGGGCCGCGGTCCCAACTTCAACACCATCAACTTCGGTCAGTTTGCGGAACGCCTTGATCAGATCCAGCGTGATGGGTCCCGGCGCGCCGCTCCCGATAGCGCGCCCGTCAATCTTTATAACGGGGATGATCTCGGCGGCGGTTCCCGTCAGGAAGCACTCGTCGGCCGTGTAGAGGTCGTGCCGGGTGAGGCGGGCTTCGGCCACCGGCAGGCGGCGCTCGGCGGCCAGGGTGATCACGGCCTGGCGCGTGACGCCTTCGAGGATGCCCATGTCTGTCGAGGGGGTTTTGAGGGCGCCCCGTTTGACGAGGAAGACGTTGTCGCCCGTGGCCTCGGCGACGTAGCCCTCGGCGGTCAGCATGATGGCTTCGGAGTAGCCGCAGTTGAGGGCCTCGATCTTGGCGAGGACGTTGTTGAGGTAGTTGAGCGACTTGAGCCGGGGATTGACCGCCTCGTGCACATTGCGCCGGGTCGGGATGGTGATGATGTCCATGCCGTTCCGGTAGAGGTCTTCGGGGTAGAGCGTGATGCTGTCGGCGATGATGATGACCTGCGGCTGCTCGCAGTGGTGGGGGTTGAGCCCGAGCTTGCCCACGCCGCGGGTGACGATGAGCCGGACGTAGCCGTCGCGCTTGCCGTCGGCGGCGACGGTATTCACGACGGCGGCGGTCATCGCCTGCTTGCTCATGGGGACATCGAGCAGGATGGCGTGTGCCGACTCGTAGAGGCGGTCAATGTGCTCGACGAGCTTGAAGACGCGGTTGTTGTAGAAGCGGATGCCCTCGAACACGCCGTCGCCGTAGAGCAGGCCGTGGTCGAGGACGCTGATCTTCGCGTCGGGCTCGTCGTAGATTGTCCCGTTGATGTAGATCTTCATCCGGTACGCTCCAGGGGCCCTCGCCCGCCCGGCGGGCCTTTACCCGCCCGGCGGGCCTTTGCCCGCCCGGCGGGCCTTTGCCCGCCCGGCGGGCCTTTGCCCGCCCGGCGGGCCTT
>CAZJXV010000089.1:0-9947 GCA_964550015.1 uncultured Verrucomicrobiota bacterium | reverse complement strand
CCCGCCCGGCGGGCCTTTGCCCGCCCGGCGGGCCTTTGCCCGCCCGGCGGGCCTTTGCCCGCCCGGCGGGCCGTGGTCCGTCGGCTCAGGGCGGCGGGCAGTGTCGTGTCCCCGTGTTGTGTGCCTTCCCGATACTGTTACGCTACCCCAGTGGGGGCGGCGGAGTCAAGGGGCTCGCCGGTGTCGCGGACCACCCCGTCCACCATGTGCAACACGCGGTTGCAGATGCCTGCGAGCCCTTCATCGTGCGTCACAATCACCATGGCCTGGCCGCGCTCCCGGCTGATCTCCTTGAGCATCCGGTGGATGCCTTCGCTGGTGGCGGTGTCGAGGTTGCCGGTCGGTTCGTCGGCGAACACGATGCGCGGCTCGTTCATCAGCGCGCGCGCCACGGCCACGCGCTGCTGCTCGCCGCCGGAGAGCTGCTGGATGCGGTGATCGAGCCGCTCGCCGAGGCCCACGCGCTCGAGCAGCTCCCTGGCCCGGTCCCTGATGGAGCTTTTTGCCCCACCCCGGCGGCCGATTCTTGCCGGGACGAGCACGTTCTCGAGCGCCGTGAAGTCGGCCAACAGGTGGTAGAACTGGAAGACGAAGCCGACCTCGCGGTTGCGGAAGGCCGAGCGGGCCGCGTCGGTGCCGCCGGCGACGTCCTGGCCGTCAAAGAGCACTGTGCCGGAGTCGGGGCGGTCGAGCGTGCCCAGGATGTGCAGCAGCGTGCTCTTGCCGACGCCGGAGGCGCCCATGATGGCGAGCATCTCGCCCTCGCGCACCGAGAGGCCGGCGCCTTTGAGCACGCTGAGCCGTCCCCGTCCAACGGGGAAGCTCTTAACAATATCTATGCCAACGAGGATGTCGCCCATAATTGGCCCTTTTCGTCGGCCGCCGTTGTGCGGGTCATTCCCATCGCAGTGCCTCGGCCGGGTGGAGGCGTGCCGCGGTGATGGCCGGCACGACGCTTGCCAGGATCGAGAACAGGATCGTGAAGCTCCAGATGAAGATGAGGCTGGGGAGCTGCACCGAGATGGGGATCGTGTCGTATGGCGAGAAGAACTGGGGCATCAGCCGGTCGCGGATGGCGTTGAAGTTGTACGAGAGCAGCAGGCCCAGAAGTGTGCCGAACACGGTGCCGAGCACGCCGATGACGAAGCCGCTGAGGCCGAAGATGGTCGCCACGCTCGTTGCGCGGGCGCCCATCGCGCGCATGATGCCGATCTCGCGCTTTTTCTGCACGACCGTCATGCTCAGGGCGCTGATGATGATGAAGCCGGCGACCACCACGATGAGCAGGACGAACACCCCGGTGATGATCCCCTCCTGCTTGACCAGCCGGAACAGGTCCGGGTTGAGCTCGCTCCAGGTGTGCACGACGAACGGCTCGAAGAGCATGTCGCGGCACAGCCAGCGGACGCCGCCGGTTGCGCCGTCGGCGTCGGCCAGTGCGTCCTCGACCGCCGTCAGCTCCGCGCGCAAGGGATGGGTCTCTTCGAGCGTGGCCTCGAGACCGATGACGAGCGAGAGCCCGGCCAGCAGCTTCTCGCGCACGTCTTCGATGGCGGCGACGGCGGCCTCGAGCGGGGCCGTGTCGTCGAGGCCGAACGCGTCGTCGAGGCCGAGGGCTTCGCCGAAGCCGAGGGCCTCGCCGAGGCCGAGGGCTTTCTCAATCGGCGGCTTCGTCTTCGCGAGCGCGTCGGGGAGGTCGCCAAGCAGGGTGACGAGGGCTTCGAGCCGCTTCGCCTGGTCTTCGTCGAGCTCTGCGTCCGAGCCCTTCTGCTCGAGGGACGCCGGTGCACCCTCGAGCGCGGCGATCGAAGCGTCGAGCTTCTCGAGTCCATCGCGGAGCGTGGCGCGGTACTCGGGCAGGAGGTCGCGCTTGCGCAGCTCCTCGATCTTGGCGGCGAGGCGGGGCTTGATCTCGTCGGCGCGCTCGGTCTCGGTGAGCTTGATGCTGACGCGGTGGACGTCGCCGCCGAGGCCCTGCAGGATCTGAGCGGTCTCGATCGAGGTATAGGCGCTCATGTCCTGCTCGATGTTGCCGTACCTGAAGATGCCGGCGACGTAGGCGTTGAGGCTCGTGCGCTGCCGGGCCACGCTGCCGATGCCGGTGGAGGCGATCAGCAGCTCGTCGTTGAGGCGGAGACCGAGCTTGTCAGCGATCGGCTTGCCGATCACGATCGCCACGTAGTCGCCGTCCCGCTTGAACTTGAAGTCGCCCTCGAGGAGCTTGTTGCCGGAGAGGATGGCGGACACCTTCGGCTCGCGCACGGGGTCCACCGCCCGCAAGTCGGGGAAATAGCTGAGGCTTCCGACCTGTAGCGTCACCCTGCCGTAGATGAAGGGGCTGATCGCCTGGATGTCCTCGACCGCCTGGGCGGCGCGCTCGATGACGGCCACATCTCGTTCCCTCAGCAGGTCGAATATGCGCCGGTCTCCCTCTTCCTTCTCCTTGTAGGCGACGAGGTCTGAGAAGTAGCCCGTGTAGGCGTTGGTGATCTGGTTGCGGAAGCCGGTCATCACGGCGATGACGGTGATGTAGGTCATCACCCCGACGGCCAGGCCGAGGATCGAGAGCAGGGTGCTCACGGAGACGAACAGGCGCCCCCGCTTGGGCGCGAGATACCGCAGGCAGACGGACAACTCGAAGCGCATCCGGGATGTTCCTCATCCTGGCACGAAAAAAATGACGGGAGGCCCTTGCGGGACTTGCGGCTGTTCCCGCCGGCGCTCCCGTCAATACTATGCTGTCCGGCTCGCGCCCGTGTCAAGCCGATTGCCGGGGGGCCGAAGGGCGATTTCTCGGTGCAAGCGCGCCTGACCACGAAACCGCGCGGGGGCCTGATGCGTAGAAAGGTGGTTCAGGGCGGACGCCTTGACCCTGAGAACGAGACCGTGTAGGATTCGCGCCTTGCCCGGCGCCGCGCGCCGGGACGCGATCCATTTCAGCGAACAACTTGATCACACAACGCTGCTCAAGGGGGGGACGCCGTTGCGTCACGATAAGTCAGCTGCCGGGGCCATCATGCGAGACATCCTCACCTGCTGTGTCGCCGGAGTCGTTCTGGTGTGTCTGTGCCCGGTCTCCTACGCCCAGAGACCGGAGGCGACACCCAAGGAGCCGCCCTCGGTGGCGTGGGGCGACTACAGGGTCGAGGTCAACGAGCAGGGCAATCTCGGGCGCATTTACCTCCAGCGGGGCTACGGCGAGTTCGACGCCATGCTCCGGCGCGCCGAGGCGAGCGGCGTGCAGCCCAACGTGTGGAAGGTGGCCCTGCTGCTGGTGCCGACGTTCGACGTGACGTGGAAGGACCATCGCGGCGAGGAGCACCGGACGGTGGCGACGCTCACGCCCGAGCAGATGGAGCACGCGCGCGAATGCTTCAGGACACTCTCGCAGTATGCGACCGCCTATACCGGCGGCCACCTGAAGTTCGCCACGACCGAGTTCGTCTTTCCTGAGCCCGTCGTCCTGGTCACCGGCCCGAACCAGAAGGGATTCTTTTTTCCGCCGCCACTCAAGGAGCAGATGATCGAGAGCTTCCCGGACTGGAGGCCGGAGGAGTTCGACAGCGTCGTGTGTATCTTCCCGCCCGGCGACATGCCTACCGACGCCTTCGGCCGCTCGTGGGGCCAGCTCCACGGCCCGCTCAAGGCGGGCAACGCGAACATCGCCTACGTGGCCGAGCGCATCGCGGCGGGCGGCCACTTCTCCATCGTGATGCAGCACGAGTGGCTGCACCAGGCGGAGTCGGTGATGACGCAGAACCTGGGCTACCTCGGGCTCCCCAACCTGCACGACGCGGGCCTGTGCGGCTACCGGCCGGGGCAGCTCGACCAGCCGCAGTGGCTCGCGTGGAACCGCGACTTCATGTTCCGGCTGTACCGGCCCGCCATGTGGCACAAGGCCGACATGAACAGCCGCTCGTGGAGCCGGCCGGCGCCGAAGTTCGACGGCGGTTTCCTTCGCCGGTGGCTCGTGCGGGGGCCGTTCCCGAACGAGGAGAAGGCCGGGCTGGACGTGGACTTTTTGGACGGCGAGGCCGACGTGATCCCGAAACCGGCCGGCGAGACGGCGTTTCCTATCGAGGACAACACCGCGTGGCACGCTGTGGATGCCCCGGCGCTGTTTGCGCCCCTGGCGGAGAATGCGACCGAGGAGCAGCGCGAGCAGCGCGCCGAGCAGGAGGACATCGTCAACTTCGCGCGCGCCTTCAAACCGAACGCCAACTCGGTCGCCTACGCGCACGTGTACGTGCAGGCGGAACGGACGGAGGAGGCGCTCTTGTGGCTCGGCAGCGACGACGGGGTAAAGGTCTTTTTCAACGGGCTGGTCGTGCATCGCCACCGCGTTGACCGCGGCGTGGCCAAGGACCTCGACCGGGTGCCGGTTATGATGAAGAAGGGCTGGAACCGGCTGCTGGTCAAGGTGGACCAGGGCGGCGGCGGCTGGGGCTTCTGCGCGCGCCTCTCTGCGCCCGATGGCCGGCCGATCGAGGGGCTGACCACCGCGCTCGAACTGCCCGAGGGCGCCCGCGTCGAGGCCGGCACGCTGGTTCCCGTCGAGTGGGACGGCAAGCTCTACGCCTGGGACGACGTCAAGGACGATGCGTGGGGCAGGCTGCCGCAGCTCGACCAGCAGATGCTGCGCGCCATGACGGGCCTCGATGAGCTGGCGATCGAGACCGCCCCCGGCGTGCTGTGCGTTGATCCGGGGACGACATCCAGCGTGCGCAGCCCGGTGCTGGGCGAGCTTGACGCCGGAGACGGCCGGCGTGACGCCGGAGAGGCGCGGCTCAACAACCAGCTCACGTACGCGAACGAGTCGCTCGCCTGGATCCGTTACCGGGCAAGAACGAACGATGAACGCTTCACGAGCAGCCGCCGTGACGTGCTGCTGGTCCGTTGGGACGTGATTGACCCGTGGATGAGCTGGCTGCGGAGCCGCTCGTCGGTTGCCGCGGGCCGGTCGCTGGCCGGGTACGTGGCGGTCAACAAGCAGGTGGCCTACGTCGTGTACACCGACCTCGGTGAGCGCGCGCCCGGCAGGGAGCTCGACCTGGTGTCGCCGGAGGCCGGGGGCATCGCGGCGTCGGTGTCGCTCGAGCGCGCCGAGTCGCTGACGGCGAAGGAGGTCGGCGCCCATCTCGACATCGAGAACACCACGGCGGAGCGGGTCAAGTTTGATTGGCTGACGGTCGAGTGCGAGGCCGACGACGTGGAGACCGTCGGGTGGTCGGCGAAGGTGGCTCTTGACCGCGGCGGCCGGCTGACGAAGGACGTGCCGCTGCTCCGGGTGGCGCGGGACGCGGCGCCGGGGCTGAAGCCGGTGCGCGTCCGGCTGCATTTCTCGACGGCGGAGGGCCGGGTGGTGCTGGAGAAGTGGCTTGCCGTGCGCGTGGTGCAGCCCGTGGGGGTGGCGCTCGTGGTGGACGGGCCGAGCATCGTGAGGTCGGGCCGCACGCGGAAGGCGACGCTCGCGTTGACGAACAACGCGGCGCACCTCGGGACCGTGGCCTGGCGTGTGAGCGGCGGCGGCATCAAGGCGAGGCCGTCGTCGGGGCGGTTCATCATCAAGCCGGTGCCGGACGTGAGCATTACGGACCTGGCTCTCTCGTTCAGCAGACGGAGGCGCTCGGGCTACACGGAGCTCTCGACGAAGCTTGACGTCGCCGAGCGCACGGTGCCGGACTCGCGCGGATCGCAGCGCGTCTACGTCGGCGGCAAGGACGGGCTGCTGCGGCACGACTTCCGCAGGGACCTGCACGGTTGGCACAGGCGCACGGGCACGTGGTCGGTCGAGCGCGGCACCGAAGGCGGCAGGCGCCGCAGGGGCCACGCGCTGATCAAGGACGGCGGCGGCGCCAAGTTCGGTGCGGTGGTGATTTTCGGCCCGGCCGAGGGCGAGGAACGCGACTGGGACCTGGCCTACAGCAGCGACGAGTATCCGATGCTCGAGTTCCGGATTGCGGCGAAGGACACGGGCAACACGGCGCTCATCGTGCTGGCGGACGGCGCGTGGTATGCGCTGGTGCTCACGGGCGAGTTCATCGAGCAGTGGGGCACGCGCAAGGAGCTCGGCAACCTCGGCCTCGAGCCCGACGGCGAGGCGCACGAGATCGCGTTCAACCTGGATGAGGCGCTCGACCGCGTCGCCGGCGAGGGCGATCACGCCGTCGAGCAGATCTGGATCGGCGACACGCGGACGCATTCGTCGAACCAGTGGCGCGGGCCGGACGTCGGCACGATCACAATTGATGGGTTCACGATCCGTTAGGAGAATCAGGGACAGTCACCTATTTTTCAAGGACATAGGGTTCAGAGTGTTGGCGAGGTTGCAGAAAAATAGGTGACTGTCCCTGATTTTCACCAGTGTCTGGGGGGTTGACGAACGCGGAGAACTTGATTAAGTTTCGCGGCCATGATCAGCGTCCAGAACGTGACAAAGCGGTACGGGTCGGTCGTCGCGCTCGACGGCATCAGCTTCGAGGTGAGCTCCGGCGAGGTGCTGGGGTTTCTCGGGCCGAACGGCGCGGGCAAGACGACTACGATGAAGATCCTCACCTGCTTCATCGTGGCGAACGCCGGCACGGTGAGCGTGGCGGGCTACGACGTGATCGAGCACTCGCTCGACGTGCGGCGCCGGGTGGGCTACCTGCCCGAGAGCGTGCCGCTCTACGGCGACATGCGGGTGATTGACTATTTGCGGTTCATCGCCCGGGCGCGCGAGGTCCCGGCTCGGGAGCGCAAGCGCGCCATCGGCCGGGTGGTGAGCGACTGCGGGCTTGGGCCGATGCTCGGCGCGGGCGTCGGTGAGCTGTCGAAGGGTTACCGGCAGCGGCTCGGGCTGGCGCAGGCGATGATTCACGACCCGGACATCCTGATCCTCGATGAGGCGACGAGCGGGCTGGACCCGAGCCAGATCGTCGAGATCCGGGCACTCATCCGCGAGGTGGGGCGCGAGAAGACCGTGATTTTTTCGACCCACGTGCTGCAGGAGGTCTCGGCGACGTGCAGCCGCGTGCTGATCATCAATGAGGGCCGGCTCGTTGCCGACGACGCGCCGGAGGCGCTTCGGGCGCAGGCGAGCCGCGAGCAGACGAGCCTCGTCCAGATCAAGGGCGCGGGCGGCACGGAGATCAAGCAGGCCCTCGATGCCCTGGCGGAGGTCCGGAGCTGTCGCCTGCTGGGGGCGGGCCCCGGCGGGTACCACGAGCTGCGGGTCGAGTCGGACTTCGGCGTCGCGATCGGCGAGCGGCTCTTCAAGCTGGTGCGCGAGAAGGGCTGGACGCTGAACGAGCTTCGGACCGAGCGGGCCACGCTCGAGGACGTGTTCCTGGCGCTGACGAAGGGTGAGGGCCGCGGGGGGGGAGGAGCGACGGTATGAACCTGCGCGCGGTCAGCACCGTCTTCCGGCGCGAGCTGGGGTCGTACTTCAATTCGCCCATTGCGTACGTGTTTCTCGTGGCCTTCGTGCTCATCCCGAACGTGCTCTTCATGTTTTTCTACGAGGCGCAGCGGCAGCTCTCGATGCGCGACTACTTCGGCCTGCTGCCGTTCGTGTTCTTGTTCTTCGTGCCTGCGATCACGATGCGGCTGTGGTCCGAGGAGCGCCGGGCCGGTTCGATCGAGATTCTGCTCACCCTGCCGGTGCGGGTGCGTGAGGCGGTGCTGGGCAAGTTCCTCGCCGCGTATGCGTTCTTGACGATCGCCATCTGCGCGACGTTCACGATTCCGGTCTCGATGACGATGTTCGGCCGGCCGGACTGGGGGCCCATCATCGGCGCCTACCTCGGGGCGATTCTCATGGGCGGGTTGTTCCTGGCGCTGGGCGCCTACATCTCGAGCCTGAGCACGAACCAGATCGTCGCGTTCATCCTGTCGGTGTCACTGAGCTTCATGTTCATCCTGACCGGCTTCTACATCGTGCTGCGGGCGGTTCGGGGGGTCTGGCCGTTTTTGGCCGACGTGTTCTCGTACCTAAGCGTGCTGACGCATTTCGGCAACATCGCCAAGGGCGTGGTGGACACCAGCGACGTGATTTACTACGTGTCGTTCATTATCCTGTTTCTGTTCCTCAACGTGTACGCGGTCCAGAGCCGGCGGTATGCAGGCTAGGCGAGGGCGCATGAGCCAGAGCATGACGAAGCGAAAGACGCGCTACCGGGCATCGTACCTGCTGATGATCCTGGTGGTGATCGCCGTGCTGGCCGTCGTGAACGTGCTCGGCGCCGTGCGGTTCAAGCGGCTCGATCTGACCGAGGACAAGATGTTCACCATCTCGCCCGCCCTGCGCGACATCCTGCGCGGGCTGCCCGACGTCGTGAAGGTCACCTACTACGTGAGCAGGGAGCTGCCCGAGGAGTTCCGCGGGGTGCGGCGCGAGACGCTCGACCGGTTCCAGGAGCTCGAGCGAGCCTCGGGCGGCAACTTCCAGTACCGGATCGTTGACGTGCCGCGCGAGATTTTCGACGAGGAGAAGCGCGAGAGCGACGCCGACCTCAAGCGGCTCTTCGAGGAGCTGGAATCCGAGGGGATCCCGCCGGTGAACTTGGGTGTGCAGCGGACGGCGGGTGCGGAGCAGGCGCTGATTTACTCGACGATCACGGTGGCCTACCTGGACAAGGCCAAGGAGATCATCTACCCGTACGAGGAGCCGCTGGGGCTCGAGTACGAGCTGGCGATGCGCGTCGTGCGCGTCTCACAGGAGTCGAAGCCGGTCGTGGCGTTCTTCGACGGCAAGCCGATGATGAGGGAGGTTCCTTCGCGCTCGCCCTTCGTGCCGCCGCAGCGCGTGCACGAGTTCACGCCGCTGGTGGGGATGATGGCGGAGACCTTCGACGTGCGCGAGATCAAGCTGACCGGGGAGAGCCCGATCCCGGACGACGCGGCGTGCCTGATCGTGGCGCAGCCGAGCAATCTGAACGAGCGGCAGAAGTACGAGATCAATCGGTACGTCAGCGGCGGGGGCAACGCGATCTTTTTCGTTTCCGAGCAGGCGGTGGATACTGCGAGCGGCCAGATGCCGTTCCCGCTGGAGCCGAACACGCCGAATCTCGGCGATCTGTTCGAGACGTGGGGGTTTGGAGTCGGGCCGGACCTGGTGGCGGACGTGAGGACAGGCATCTCGCGGACGATCTGGACCCCTTCGGGCCGCGTGATGCGGGGCCAGCGCCAGTGGATGCCGATATTCCTGGTGCTCACGGGGGAGTACCTCGACCAGGGCTCGCCGCTCACGGCCCGCCTCGGGGCGCTGTTCTTCCGGAACGCGACGCCCATCGAGCTGGACGCCAAGCGGCTCGAGCAAAACGGCATCGAGGCCGAGACGCTTGCGGCGAGCTCGGCCGATTCGTGGCTTCTGCCCGTGGGCGATGCCCCGTTCTTGTCGCCTTTCCTGTTCAGTGAGCCGAAGAAGGACGAGTTCAAGGGGCCGCAGACGCTGGCGGTTTTGTTCCGGGGCACGTTCCCCTTCAAGTACGCGGGGCAACAGGTCCCGGCGTGGCCGGCGCCGCCGGCGCCGCCGGCGCCGGTCATCGGTCCGGAGGGCCCGGTCATCGGCCCGGGCGGGGCGGCCCCGTTCTCGGTGGCACCCCCGCCGGGTGGAGCACCTTCCGAGTCCAATGGGCCGGAGACACACCCGCCGCTGACGATGGCTGATGAGGCTCCGGCTGACGAGGCCCCGGCCGATGAGGCACCGGCCGACGAGGTCGCCGACGAGGTCGCCGATGAGGTCGCGGATGAGGTCACCGATGAGGCGGCGGCCGGCGAGGTCGTCGTCTCCGACGAGGTCGTCTCCGACGAGGCGGAAATGGCCGGGCCGGGCGAGGGTGAGGGCGTCGAGCCGGCTACCGAGGAGGAGGCGGAGCCGCGAGCCGACGCGCCGGTGATTGCGCCGGCCCTCGAGGCCAAGCCCGCGACCGTGCTTGTAGTGAGCACGGTGGAGCTGATCAAGGTCA
>CAZJXV010000088.1:0-14282 GCA_964550015.1 uncultured Verrucomicrobiota bacterium | reverse complement strand
ACAAGCCGACGGGCGCGACGATTCCTCCCTCGACGGACTACGCCAAGGCGAAAAAGTTCGGCGACGGCACGCTGGCGACGGCACACCGCGTGGAGCTCGCAGGTCTCACACCGGCGACGCGTCACACGTACGCGCTTGCATCGCCGGTCAGGACGATTCCCGACGGCTCGCACTCGGTTGACTATCGGTTTGTGACGGCGGCGCCGGCGGGCACGATGGCGTACGCGGAGGTGCCGCTGGCCGTCCTGTGCTACACGCATGTGACGTTCGAGGGGCATAAGAACCCGGACGGCTCGCCGCGGGAGCCATCCATGCGTGACGAGACGTGGTTTCAGAATGCCGTGAAGGCGCACGAGGCGATGCGCAAGTTCTACTGGGTCAACTCGCTGTTCCGTTTGGATACGAAGTGCTTCTATTTAAGGGTGACGCGCCCCGTGGACTGGCCCTATCTCGGCTCGAGTAGCGAGGAGGTATACAAGGACGTGCAGGCGCTGGCGAAGCGGGAAGGCATGAAGCCGACTGACTTCGGCGCCGTGATCGTCATCGGCGGCAATTGTTGTTATGCGTACCCGTGGCCGACGCCGTGGTGGGGCGGGAAGCTCACGTACACGACCGGCTGCTGTTTTGCCGGCGGCGGGGACACGTGGCTGAGCACGCACGAGTTCCACCACCTCACCGAAGGGTGGATGCGGATGATCAACTACCCGATCGGCGGCGAGGGGGGCTACGGGTTCGCGGACGCGCCGTGGGGCCATCCGGGGGCGGTCGGCGAGAACTTCGATTTCCTCGCGCACACGCTGCGGTACGTGCCGGCGGAGATATACCTGAAGCTCGCGGTCGGCGAGCTTGTCGTGACGGCCGACAAGGACGGTGACGCCGTTCCCGATGCCGAGCCGCGGGCCCCGCTCGACGAGAAACGCGCCGGCACGAGCCCGGGCGACAAGTACAGCTACAAGAACGGCCTGACGGACTTGCAGAGCCTGACGGCCGAGGTGACGGTCCCGGCGGTCAGGGGGCACACGCATCCGTTGCTGACGCGGGAAATCAACCTGAAGTATCCGTTCGCAGTGTATGACTACGACTTCGAGCGCACGAAGAAGAGTCCGACGATTGATGGAAAGCTCGCGGCGGGCGAGTGGGACACGTTCATCTCGACGCCGAACGCGGTGAACAATCACACGCGGCCGGATACGTGGACGCAGTGGCGTGCGCGGCCAAAGGAGCACAACTATACCGCCAATACGTATCTCAACTGGGACGACGAGTACCTGTACGTGGCGGCCACGGCGCCGTATCAGTTCGGACTGGGGATGACGATAGACGGCAACGCCGACGGCTTTTTCCAGGGGAAAGATAACGCGCGCCTTGGGGTGCAGGTCCCGCGCGACGAGACGAAGGGGGAGCCGAACACCGTCCTGCCGCCACCGGGTGTGGCGGTCTGGAACAACGTCGAGCCGGTCAAGCAGACTGGTATTCCGACGTGGACGAACGAAGTGTTCGACAAGAGGGACGGGATCACGTGGGCGTGGGGCAAGGCGGACAACGGCTGGTACGTGATCGAGGTGGCGATCCCGAGGTGTACGAACGTCGGGCTGGATCTTGTCGAAGGAGAGCGGATCGCGATTCTGCTGAGCATACAGGGCTACCTGCCTCCCACGGATAAGAACAAGGACCCGCGCTACGGGTTTGAGCTGCTCGACACGGGCGAATACGCCTATTTCGAGCTGGCTAAATAAGGAATAGAGGGGGACGGGAATGGTATGTCGCTGTTGTGCCCCATTTGCCATGAGCGGACTGCGACGCACGCAGCGGTGAAGGCGGGGATTTTTCAACTGCAATGGTACGGATGATGTGCATCAAAGGAGCTCTGTAATGAAGAGGAATAGGATTCTGGTGCCGGCGATTCTGCTTCTCGTCGGGCTATGTCAGGCAGGTTTTGCGGAGCCACCCAGGGAAGTGATCTTTTCGGACGATTTCTCGGGGTACGCTGACGGCGCGGCGCCGACGGAGAAGTGGTCGGTCTTTTCGGGACACTGGTTTGTCAAGGACGGCACGCTGCATCAGGACCATGGGGGCTTCGACCACGGCCTCGTAGTTCGGGACCTCTATCTGCGCTGCGATTATCGGATCGAAACGAAAGTGCGCCTTGTGGGCGGAGGGTCGGGCGCGGGCCTGTACTGGAACGTCTACGACGCGCTGACGGGCGAGACCGGCAACATGCTCCGCTACGACGGCGAGTTCCCAATCATGTACGGCTGGATGCGGGGTCGGGGCTTTGTCGGCACCGGCGGCGCGACGGGCAACCTGCAGCTCGACGGGAAATGGCACGCGCTGCGGATGGACGTCAACAACAGCAGCGGGACTTTCGATGTGTACTGGGACGGGAAGAAGATCGTGGACGGCGCTCTGTCGTTCCACCGGAACGGCTACGTGGGGCTGCAGTGCTCGTTGGGGCATTGTGAGTTCGACGACGTAACGATCTCCGTCACGAAGGGCACCGACTGGCGCGCCTCGCCCCACGGCGTGGTCACGCCCGAGTGGATTATGTCGCTCGCCATCGCGCCCGACGGCAACATCGTGTACCCGGTGCGCAACATGCATCGTATTCAGATCGTCACGCCCGACGGGAAGTTGGTAAGGGAGTTCGGCACGTTTGGCGAGAAGGCAGGGCAGTTGAACCTGCCGACGGCTGTGACGACGGACACGGAAGGCCGGATTTATGTCACGGAAGGCGGGAACAATCGCGTCCAGGTGTTTTCGCCTAACGGGAAATCGCTGGCAGTGCTCGCTCCGACGGGCGAGGACGCTCTGAAGGAGCCGTTCGGCGTGGCCGTTGACCGAGCGGGGCGGATCTGGGTCGGCGATAACGGCAACAACCGGCTCGTCGCATTGAAGGCGGACGGTACTATTGTCGGCACCGTCGGTGCCGCCGGCAATGGACCCGGGCAGTTCCAGCGGATCGGGCACCTCAGTGTCATTAACGGGCGGCTGTTTGTGGCGGACCGTGGCAACCGGCGAATACAGATTTTCGATCCGGGAAATGTTGCCGCAGCGCCGGAAATTGTGCCGATGGCCCAAGGCAGCGAGCCGTGTGCCGTGGATTACGACGGAAAGGGCACGTATGTCGTGTCAATGTGGCGGGGCGTCGCGACGTTTGACAAGGACTGGAACCCGCTCAAGGACTATGCGGCTGATGCGATCGGCGAGCTGTGGCCCTACCAGTCGATGTTCGACCGGGACGGCAATATCGTGATTGGTGACTGGTGGGGCAAGCGCGTCCTCATCGTGTCGCCGCAGCTTACGCCGGTGACGCCCGAAGCCGCCGACGTGAGTGCCACGTCTGCGGTCGTGCGCTGGCAGACCGACCTGCCGACGCCAACGCGGCTCATGCTGCTGGACACACCGCAGGGTTCGACGTGGCCGTCGTCGGTTGACTACTCGAAGGCCGCCGTGTTGGGTGATGGCTCGCTGCGCACGGACCACGTCGTGAAGTTGACGGGCCTGAAGCCCGCGACGCGCTACACCTACGCGATCGGCTCGCCGCGGAAGATGATCCCGGCGAGCGGGCATTCAATTGACTACCGGTTCGCGACGCAGGCACCGACGGGAATGATGGCCTACGCAGAAGTGCCGCTTGCCATTTTGTGCTACTCGAACGTGACGTTCAATTCGCGTAAGCGCCCGGATGGGACGGTCCCGGATCCTTCGATACAGGATGAAGCGTGGTTCGAGCACGTCATCAAGAATCATGAGCTCATGCGGTACTTTTACTGGACGAATTCACTGTTTCGGCTGGATACGAAGTGCCTGTACCTGCGAATCACTCGGCCGGTGGAGTTCGCCTACCTTGGCTCGAGTAGCGAGGAGGTGTACACGGACCTCAAAACACTTGCGGACCGCGAAGGCTTGACGCCGACCGATTTCGGCGCGGTCCTCGTCATAGGCGGCAATTGCTGTTACGCGTACCCGTGGCCGACGCCGTGGTGGGGCGGCAAGCTGACCTACACGACCGGCTGCTGCTTTTGCGGTGGGGGCGACGCCTGGATCAGTACGCACGAGTTCCACCATCTGACCGAAGGGTGGATGAGAATGATCGGAATTCCGATTGGTGGGGAAGGCGGTTACGGATTCGCGGACGCGCCTTGGGGCCATCCCGGCAGGTTTGGCGAAAACTATGACTTTCTGGCTCATACCCTCCGCGTCATGCCGCCGGACACGTACCTCAATCTTGCGGTGGGCCGGGTCAGGCTGACGCCCGACAAGGACGGTGATGGTGTTCCCGACAGTGATCCGAACGTGATTCTCGACGAGAAACGCGGCGGCACGGAGGCGAATGATACGTACAGCTACAAGAACGGCCTGACGGATCTGCAGAACCTGACGGCTGAGGTTTTCAATCCTGCGGTACGGGGACACAGGCACCCGTTGCTGACAAAGGAGGTTGATTTGAAGTACCCGTTCGCCGTGTTTGATTATAAGTACGAGCGGAGGCGGAAGAGCCCAACGATTGACGGGGCGGTCAAGCCGGACGAATGGGACGAGTTCACTTCGACACCGAACGCGGCGACGCCCGCGAAGCCCGACGCGCCGTTGGGGGCTGCGTACGCGCCTCCCAAGGGTGCTGATTACAGGATGAACACCTACCTCAACTGGGATGATGAGTACCTGTACGTCGCGGCGACCGCCCCGTACAAATTCGCCATGAGCGTGCAGCTTGACTGCGACGCTGATGGGTACTTCAGTGGCAAGGATAATCCGCGGCTTAGCGTCGCGGTGCCGCGCGACGAATCGAAAGGCAAGTCGAATACAGTCCTGCCTCCCCCTGGGGTCATGGTCTGGAATAACGTTGAACCGGTCAAACAGCGCGGCATACCGGACTGGACCAACGGCCTGTTTGACAAGCGGGACGACATCAAGTGGGCGTGGGGCAAGGCGGAGAACGGCTGGTACGTGATCGAGCTCGCCGTCCCGAAGTGTGCAAACGTGGGGCTCGATCTCGTCGAGGGCGAGGAGATGGGTGTCCGCTTGTGGCTCCAGGGGTTCCTGCCGCCTACCGAGAACAACAAGGACCCGCGCTACGCGTTCGAGATGTTCGACTCCTGCGAGTATGGGTATTTCAAGCTGGTGAAGTGAGGCGGCTTGGGTGGCTCGCGCGGCGGTCCTTCGACTCTGTGCTGACACGGAAAGGAATAAAAATCGGTTTTCGTCATAGGAGGATGAAACGATGAAGCACGCATGGCGGGTCGTCCTGAGTGCGTTTGCGTTGGCGTCGCTGGCGTCGCAGGGCGCGTTTGGAGCGGGCTTCCTGGTGGAGAGGCCGTGGCTGGCTGAACGGAGCGCGTGGTCCGAGACGGCCGGACCGGGCGGAGGACTGCGCGGCTGGTGGGCCGTGGGGAATTCGCGGGTCTTCGGGATTGTGGGTGCGAACCTGCCGAACGCGATGATCCACCAGATCACCGGGCCGCACATCATGTTGGCGGGTTTGATGAACAACGGCTCCGCGTTCGGGCCGACGACGTTGAATCTCAGCGTGGGCGGGAAGCCGGTGCAGTTCACGCAGCAGACGCTTTCGAAGGTGCGCGGCACGAATATCGTCGTGATGGAGCTTGCGTCGCCGGACGTGACGATGACGGTGCTCAACTACGCGCCGTTCGACGTGAACGCGCTGCTGCGGACGGTCGTGGTGACAAACACGTCGAACACGGATCTTGCCGACGTGGTGCTGACGGCGACGATCAACCGCACGACGTTAAGAGACGGGCGCCTGTACAACAGCTTCAAGGGCGGTACGGGCGGCAACGCCATGGGGCAGACGCGGCAGTTGTTCAGCGCATTTCTCGAGCCGCACCAGGCGGCCGGGCCCGAGGAGAACCCCGGACAAGGAACGCTGACGACGAAGATCGGTGCGCTGGCCGCCGGATCGGAGGCGGTGCGGACGCAGTACCTGGTCTTCAGCATGGTGGAGGTCGGCGATGAGGCGGCGACCCTCGCGCGTGTCAACAAGGAGGGCGTCGGCTTGCTCAGGAAGACGTACGACGACTGGCAGAGGTGGCTGGCCTCGACGACGCGCCTGGAATGCCCCGACCAGCGGCTCATCGACCTGCTCGACGATAACAAGATGCTGGTGAAGATTCAGACGGCCGAGCCGCAGTACGCGGCGGGGCCGATGGAGTTTTTTGCAGGCGTATGGGTGCGAGATTCCAACGGGCCGTTTCTTTATTACCTGCGGATGGGGGATCTCGAAGCAGCGAAGAAGATGCTCGAGTTCTATTACCGCGGCACGGCTTACAGCAAGTACGTCTCCAACAACAAGCCGATGGACATTGACATGACGCAGCCGATCGATCCGGACCTCGATTGGTCAACGGTGCATACGGACCCGGTCGAGACGCCGTGCTGGCTGATCCTGCAGCACGCGTGGTATTTCAACTATACGGGCGACCTGGAACCGATCCGGCAGCATTGGGGATACCTGAAGCGGTGCCTGTACGGGCAAATCATTGACGAGAAGGGCGAGCCGTTTCACACGGACAATTACGGGTCGAGGGAGCCGGGCCCGAACGCCATGTACCGCTTCCCGCATCACGGTGACGAGACGTGGATCTATCCGGGCTTCGAAGTGTTGAACTCGCAGGTCTTCCCCGAGCCGAACGATCATCCGCACTGGGATTCGTACAGCGCGGACAGCACGTGGGAGTTTGTGATGTCGGCTGAGGTGCTTGCGGACTTTGCCGGGCGGCTCGGCGATGCCGAGGCGGCGAAGGACCTCGATCGCATCGCGAAAGAGAGCCGGGCGGCGTGCGAGCGCGACTACTGGATGGCGGAGCGGGGTCTGTACGGGCCGGCGATGAGCATGCGGTCGCTCGACGTGCACCAGCCGCCGTTCGCGATGGTGAACTTCAACCCGCTCTGGATCGGTTATCTCGAGCCGGACGATCCGAAGGCGGTGTCGAACGTCGTTAAGACGATGAAGTACACGATGAATCCGAATTATGTGACGGACGCCACGGAGACGCTGCGCGTTTATGTGGGAATGCAGCCGGGGATGTTTCTGTATAACCTGGCGGCGATTGACCATCCGTTCGGCGAGCCAGCGCTGAAGGCGATGATGGAAGTGGCGTCGCCCAGCGGGGAGTACACGGAAAAGCACGTCACGGACCCGAACAGCTACGAGTCAGGGTTTCGGGGCCATCGCATCAGGCCGTGGGAAGGCGGCATCAACATGGATGCCGCTTATTACTATTTGACGGGCCTGGCGCCGGACGTGGGGAATAATCGGATCGCCCTGTGCCCGCGGCTGCCTTTCGGGTGGAAGGAAATGTCGGTCGTGGGTCAACGGATCGCCGACGGGACGCTTGACGTTGTCGTGAAGGACGACGGGTCGGCGCGCACCTACACGGTGAAGTGGAGTGGGTCAAAGCCGATCACCGCCGACTTCAAGATCTCCCTGCCGCAGGCGAAGATTACGTCGGTGAAGGCCGACGGCAGGCCCGTGACTGTCACGCCGCAGAGCAAGTGGGGCCTGACCACGGCGAAGCTGGAGGTGCCGCTGGCGCCGCGTCAGGCTACGGTTATTTCCGTCGCCTACGAGAAGCAAGCGGCCGCGCCGGTCAAGTTCGCACGGGAGCGGTACGCGTATATCGTTCCGGAGAAGGTGCCGTCGTACGAGGTGGTGCTGTGGGACAACGAGCCCCGCAAGCGTAATAACGCCGACCTGCTGACATACGATCATCTCAAAGGGAAGGTCAAGTTCCGCTTGATTTGTGCATACAACCCGAGCGATCCGACGTGGCTCCGGCCGTTTCTTCTCAAAGCCGACGGGACGATCAACACGCCGTTGTTCTTCATGGGGGCGGGTTCGGTCAGCAGCTCGCTCAAGTACGCGAAGTGGTGGGGCAATCCGGAATTGACGGAACTCTTCACCGACTACATGGAAGGCGGCGGCACGATCGTCGCGTTGAGGACGGGAGAAACGACGTCCGAGTTCTTTGGGAAGCTGCTCGGCGACTCGGGATACTTCACTGTGCCGCTCGATTCCTCGACGGTTGTCCCAACCGAGGGGGAGGGCGTGAGAGTCTTCGGCCTTCTCGGCCTCGTGGACGCGGACAAGAAGTTGCAGGCTCGTAGCGCATACGTGTACGAAAAGATGGTGGTGCTCGCGCACCCGGAAACCGAGAAATCCGCCGCCTCAATCGTGGCACGACAAGTCGGCAAGGGCTGCTTCGTGACTATGCTGCTGGATTTGGACTATGAGCAGACGGCCGCTCTCATTGAGAATCTCGCCGATCCGCAGAAGGTCTCAGAGCTGAAACGCACGGTCGCCGCATCAACGCCTGCGAGTGTGCCGGGCGCGTTCAAGGATTTCAGCAAAAACAACGCATTCAGCGATGACTTCGGCTCATATGCGGACGGCAGCATCGGCTTGCCGGTGTGGTTGCCGCTGCGCGGCAAGTGGAAGATGGAGGCGGGCGAGTACCATCAGCTCGTGACGAACGGCTACGATTTCCTCTCGACGGCGAACGCGAGGATCAAGGGCGACTACGTGATCGAGGCGAGGGTCAAGCTGGTTCAAGGCATCATGGAGGCCGGGTTTGTGTTCAACATGCCGTCGCGATTCACCAAGGGGCCGAGCCAGATGGTGCGCTTCTGCGGGCACGAGGCGTTCTGGTGCGGGCCGTTCAACTCCGGCGGCGGCTTCAGCCTCGAGCACAGCGTCCAGACCGGCGTTGCACGTGACGAGGAATGGCACACGTTCAAGGTGACGGTCCGAAACAGCACTGGAACCTACGATGTCGCGGCCGACGGCAAGACAGTCGCCCAGGGCCTCAAGATTACGAACCTGGCGCCCGATCGTGGGAGCTATATCGGCCTGGTGGCGTGTCGCGGGCACGTAACGTACGACAGCGTGAAGGTTACGCCGCTCGGGAAGTAGTGGCCCCGGGGCATTAGGGTTTTTAAGCAGAAGGGAGTCTCAACATGCCTGCGAAAAGGCGGGAATCCATCAACTGGCGGAAGCGCTACGACGAGACCCGCAGGAAGATTGCGGGCTTGCGTGCAAAGCTAGAACTCGACGACGTGCCGCAGTACCACGTGAAGGTCACCGAGACGACGCGGACGGTCACAGTCGAGCGAGAGACGTACACGCTGGTGTTCGACAAGCGTCGGGCGATGGTGACGCGCGCGGTCATTGACGGGATCGCGTTGAAGAGCGTCTGTCTGCCGCACCTGCTGGTGATTGACCACAATGGGCGCGCGTTGAAGCAGGTGGACTCAACGGGCGGCGATCTCACAGTGCGGCACGAGAAGTTCAGCCTTTTTCTGGAAGGTTACTTCATGCTCGACGGCCGGCGCGTGCCGATTGTCTACGAGATGGACCGCATGACGGGGACGACGTTCTGCACGATGGACGTTCCCGGCCCGCTGAGCGTGCGGAGGCTGACGCTCGAGCACGGCCTGGGGAAGACGCCACGGCCACTGGACACGTTTTATGCGCCGCACCATTATCTGCGGCGGTTTCACCCGTATAAGCCGGTGGTGATTAACGAATATGAGATTGATCTTATATTCGAAAAAGACACGGTGCAGCTCTGGACGGACGGGCACATCGGCCTGCAGGTGTTTTCGATCTCCTGGGACAAGAGCCGCGTGCTCAAGTCCGAGAAGAAGTATATTTACGGGACGGGCGAGATCCGCAACGGGTCAAGCTGGATTGATCTGACGTTTTTCTCGACGGGGACGACAAGGACGATTGACCTGCCTGACGGGTATCGGGCGACGTGTGCGTTCAGCCCGATGCCGTACAAGCGGTGGCGGCCGATGAGCGACATTCTGGGGTCGGCGTATCTCGTGCCGGGCGCGGACGGGGGAGGCTACGCGAAGGGCGAGCAGGCCGAGGCGGTGCTGAATCACTTCGGGCGAAACGGCGTGACGATGGTATGTCACGGGGAGTCTCACGGCTGCAACGATCCGATGGACGCAGAATACACGCGCTGGTCGGCGCAGATGGCGAGGCGGAACGGCGTGCGCGTGATTCTGTACATCGAACGGTCGCTTGCGAACCTGAAGCGCCATCCGAAGGTTGGGATGCTGACGGCGAAGGAAATCCGCGATGGGCGGCAGGAGCTGATCAGCCACTTCGGGCCGAAGAACAACGGCGCGCCGGTGTGGGGAGAGGCGTCCGGGCCGATGTGCTGCAACTACGAGCCATGGCGGACGCACATCCTCACGATGGTGGACTATCACCTTGGCGAGCTCGGTTTCGACGGCGTCTATCTCGACAGCTCGTTTGTGTGCTCGTGCCACAACACGCGTCACGGCGAAAGCCCCGACGAGAGCACATCAGTCCGCGGGTCCATGATCTTCCAGCAGGACCTCCGCCTGCTCCTCGACGACTACGCGCGCCGCAATAAGCGGGAGTACGTGTTGGTGAATCACTACTGGGATCAGCACGTGGCGCCGGTCGCGGGTGTGAGCGATTACACGATGCCGGGCGAGCAGGACGCCTTCAAACGCCACAAGCGGATGCGGCCGGAGAATGTCATCTACGGATACTCCGCGATTCCGAACGGCGTGAACTTTATCTGGTATTCGAGCGACAGCTACGACTACACCAGCCCGCAGATCTACAATGATGCGGCCGACGCCGGGGGAGTGATCTGGTTGTGTCCGAATAAGGAGGGAATCCGTGGGTATCCGCCCGAAGGGATCCTGAAGCACATGCAGCACGTGCAGCCCCTGGTGCAGTATGATCTGCGCGGCTCGCGACCGGTGCACCGTTTCAGCAAGGAGTATGACCGGCTGTTCACGGGCGGGGATACGCACACACGCGCGACGCTGTATTTGAAGCAGGAGAGCATGCTGGTGTACGTCGTCAACGATGGACCGCGACGCGCGAAGACGTCGTTCTCCGTGAGGCTGCCGAAGCCGTGGAAGAAATGCCTCGTGCTGAATGCGGCGAACCTGGAATGGCAGGTGGTCAAGCCGCAGCGCGGGCGGATCGCGATGCGCGGCCTCGATTGTTCGGGCGGGCCGCTGCCGTTGATTGTGCGGCCGTACGGGACTGACGTGCGACTGAATTGGCACGATAACCAGTGCCGCCACGTCGAGGTTCGCGTGCGCGGACGGACGGTGCGGATCGAGGGTTCGGGTGTCGCGAGAGCGTGCGGGGCCGTGTATCTGCAGGTGCCGGAGGGGACCGCGGTCGCATGGGGACGCGGCGCGACAGAGCGGGTCATGCAGAAGATGTGCGATCAAGTGTACGTGGTGCCGCTCGTTTTCAACGCCGAAGGCAAGGGCAGCGCGGCGTTGAAGATCGTGCCGGCACCCGAAGTGAAGGATGTATGGCAATGGCCGCCTCTGGATTCGTGAATGCATTGCCGGCCAAGCGGCGCGTGCACCTGGATTTCCACACGCCGGACTTCGTCGCGAACGTGGGCGAGCGTTTTAGCGCCCAGGCGCTTGCCGACGCGCTGGCGGGTGGCGAGGTGGAGCAGGCGGCGTTCTTTGCGAAGTGCCATTACGGCAACGCATATTACCCGACCAAAGTCGGCCGCGCGCATCCGGGCTTGCAGCGCGACATGCTGGGCGAATTCGTGTCGGGCGCGGCGGCGCGCGGCGTCCGCACATTCGCCTATTACAGCCTCGGATTCGATGTCTGGTACGGTACGCAGCATCCCGATACGATGCAGCACCCGGAGCCGTTCTTCCAGCGGAGCTGGGGGCCGTGGACGGCGATGTGCGTCAACGGGCCATATGGCGAGTACGCGCGCGAGCAGCTTGCCGAGGTTGTGCGCGGCTATGACGTCGCGGGCGTCTGGCTGGACATCGTGGGCTATTACCCGGTGTGCGTGTGCGCGCGATGCCGCGAGGCGTACCAACGGGGCACGGGACACGACCTGCCGTTCGACGACGACAAGCCGGACGCGGGCATCGGTACGGATTATTACAGGTGGCAGCGGCAGATGCTCGACGAGTACACCGGCGGTCTGGCCACGCTGCTTGCCGGGCTGCGTCCCGGCTGTGAGCTGTTGTGCAACACGGCCACGGGGATCCGCGAGAAGGCGGCCGGTGTGACGAACCAGGACGACGGGCAGTGGTGCGAGGAGGCGGTCGGCAATCGGCCGCACACGTTCACAGCGATGAGCCTTTACAGCAGCCTGTTCGACAATGCGGTGCGGCCGCGGCCGTTTGAAATCTGCTCGCAGCGTTTCCACATGGGGTGGGGCGACTGGACGCTGCGGCCGCTTGAGGAGCTCAAGCACGACACGGCGACGATTCTCGCGCATGGCGGTTTGCCGAGTATAGGCGACCAGCTCTACGGCGATGGCCGGTTCGAAGCGCCGGTGTACGAACGCATCGGCGACGCGTATCGTTGGCTCAAACCGCGCCAGGCGTTTTGTGGGACGACGAGACCGGCGGCCGAAGTCGGCGTGTTCGCGGCGTCGAGTGGGCCGGCGAGCGACCCGGGTGGAATCAAGTACAACGGCAACGCGTGCCGCAACGGCGAGGGATTGTTCAAGGCCGTGATGGACGCGCACTGCCCGGTCGCGGCGCTCGCCGACCTGGCCGCGTTGGCCGGCGGGCGCTACGCGGTCGTGTTAATCGACGAGAATTTGCCGGACACGGACGAGGGCGTCGCTGCGCTGGAAGCATACGTGGAATCGGGCGGCCATGTTCTTTCCGTGGGCGTTGGGCCGGAACGTTATTGGCCGCTGCTCGGCGTGACGGAAGCCAAGCCGCTGCCAACGCCGGTCTCTTACATCAGAATGGCGGACGCGCCGCCGGGGGACCTGTCGATGCCGGTCCTGGCGCGCATCCAGGGCCATGGAGTCAAGTTGGAGGCAGGCGCCGAGGCGCTTGGCTATTGGACGCATCCGCTTTCGGGCAAGAGCAAAGGGGATTTCTATTCCCACCAGCACGGGCCGCCGGGACCGGCAACCGAGGAGCCGGCCGTCTGGCGTGTGACGCGTGGCGCGGGCAGCGTGATCGGCGTCGCTGCGCCGATCGCGACGGATTACTGGCACACGTCGTATTCAGCGCTGCGCAAGATGATCGTGGCGTGTCTGGACACGCTGCTCGATGGGCGGCGGCAGGTGTACGCCGAGGGGCTGCCCGCGATTGCGGAGGTCGCGCTGCGCACGAACGACGAGGCCGTGTTTGTACACGTGATCGCGCCGTCCGTGTCGCGCCCCGGTACCCGGGAAGCCGGGGAGACGTTCTTCATGGACGCGGCGGTCGGCATCCATGATGTAAGGATCGGCCTGCGCGTGCCGGAAGGCCGCGCGTGCACGGCGGCTGATCAGTTGGGACACGCTTTGACCATGACTCCCGACGAACGTGACGGGTATGTCCGCGTCGAGCTGGCGCCGTTTCGGACGCATACGGCGGTGCGGTTCGACTTTCGATGAAGGTTCTAATTACCACGCGTGCGATGGGATTACAGGGCAATCAACTGAGGTGTTACCGGATTCATCGTAGAAGGGGCAGAGTCATGAGAGCGATTCCGATTATGGTCTTGCTGTGTGCGGTTGTGTCGTCGGGCTCGTTATCAGCAGCGACCACCGAGACGCCGGCGATCGGTTTCGAGGCGTTGACGGCGTTTGACCGCCTGCCGCTGCTGGCGGACTGGCCGGCGTACCAGGACGCAAGCTACAGCCGCGAGCACCAGAACGCCGACGCGGGCAACTTCATCCGGACCGAAGAGAACGGCGAGAACGTGATGGTGGACACCGACGGGCCGGGCGTGATTTACCGGGTGTGGTCCACGGGGATCACGGGCCGGCATCTCTCGCCCGAGACGCGGGTACGGTTCTATTTTGATGGCGAGGCAACGCCCCGGCTCGACCTGGCGGCGTCGGAGCTCTTCGGCGACCGCGGGGCGAAGTGGCCGTTCGTCCAGCCGTTGTCGAAGACGTTCGAGAGCGGGCGCGGCGCACTCGAGGGCCCGGCAAGCCTCTGCTACGTGCCGATCCCGTTCGGCAAGCACATCAAGATCACAACGAACCACCTGTTTTTTTATCACGTGGACTATCTCAAGTATCCGGCGGGCACGCCCGTCGAGAGCTTTTCGATGGCGCTTGCTGAGAAGAACCGCGCCACGCTCGAAAAGGCCGCCGCGATGTTTCTGGCGCGGGGGCAAATGCCGGCGCCGCCCGACGAGCCGATGCTCGTCACGGAGGGGCCCGTTGACGTTCCGGCCGGCGGCACGGCCGTGCTTTTCGAGGGGACGGGGCCGGGTGTCGTGCGTGCGCTGCGCGTCAAGCTGCACCGGGCGATGAACATCA
>CAZJXV010000087.1:0-14323 GCA_964550015.1 uncultured Verrucomicrobiota bacterium | reverse complement strand
CGCTGAACTCTTTGGCGAGCTCGCACGCGGCGTCGAGGTCGAGGTAGTTGTTGAAGGAAAGCTCTTTGCCCCAGAGCTGCTCGGCGGCGACGGCGCACGGCTCGCTCAGGACGCTCTCGCGGTAGAGGGCCGCCTGCTGGTGGGGGTTCTCGCCGTATCGGAGGTCGCGGACCTTGAGGTAGCGGAGTTCGAGCTCCTGCGGGTGCTCGACGGGCGTCTTGGTGCGCCGGCCGTCGAGGTAGGCGCAGATGGCGGCGTTGTAGCGGCTCATCAGCTTGAAGGCCTCGGCGGCGAGCTCGAGGCGGAACTCGCCGGACAACGTGCCGGTGTCGCGGAGCTGGGCGAGGACGCGGTCGTACTGCGCGGGGCTGGTCACGACGCCGACGTCCTGGTAGTTCTTGGCGGCGGAGCGGACCATCGAGGGGCCGCCGATGTCGATCTGCTCGATGATCTCGTCGTGGCCGGCGCCCTCCTCCGCGGCGGTGTCCTCGAACGGGTAGAGGTTGACGACGACGAGGTCGATGGGCTGGATGGCGTGCTCGGCCATCTGCTTGCGGTGGGTGGGGTTGTCGCGCAGGCCGAGCAGCGCGCCGTGGATCTTGGGGTGGAGGGTCTTGACGCGGCCGTCGAGGATCTCGGGGAAGCCGGTGTGGTCGGAGACCTGCGTGACGGGCACGCCGGCCTCGCTCAGCGCGCGCGCCGTGCCGCCGGTCGAAAGGATGGTGATCCCCAGTTCGTGGAGCCCGCGGGCGAATTCCGCCAGGCCCGTCTTGTCCGAGACGCTGATCAGCGCCCGCTCGATCTTCCTCACTCGCGCCGGCCCTCCTCTGTGAGCTTCAGGACAGGTTCCCAAGACAGGCGGGAGGGTACACCATGCCTGGGCGGAAGCGCAACGATCAAGGCGGGTGAGGCTATCCTCAACCACTTGACCATCCCCTTGGGAAGGGGTAGCATTAGACGAAGTGGCCCAACGGCCAAGTGACGAGGAGACGGCAGGATGGGGGCGAATGAGGCGGTGAGGGATCGAAATGGCTCAGGTTGACAAAGGAAAGAGCCCTTTTTATCCGGGCCAGCCAGTACCAGTTGAGTTGTTCGTCGGTAGGGCCGCGCAGATAGACAGAATTCTCACTCGTGGTGCTGGCCAGGTCGTCGCCGGAAAGCCGGCTGCTGTTTTTGTTCAGGGGGAATACGGTATCGGCAAGAGCTCTCTCGCGGCCTTCGTCCGATCAGTTGCAGAGCAAGAATACGGTCTCCATGGCATCTATGCATCTTTAGGTGGAGCATCAAGGCTAGAGGATCTTGTTCCGGTTGTACTACAGGGCACACTGGATTCAGCAGCGCTCCACCCAACGCGATCGGAGGGAATCCGTTCGTGGCTCGCCAAGTACATTGGCAAACAGGAACTTTTCGGCATCAGCCTAGACTTCAAGGCGCTGGAGCCTGAGGTGCCCAACTTCTCGAAGCCTCATGGCATGCTCCAGTTTCTCTGCGAGATTAGAGTGCGACTACAGGATGTGAAAGGCGTGTTCCTTGTTCTAGACGAAATCAACGGAATGACGGCGGATTCACGTTTTTCTCATTTCATCAAGGGTCTTATTGAAGCCAACGCCATGTTGCCGCAACCGCTACCGCTGTTGCTGATGCTCTGCGGCGTTGAAGAGCGGCGCCGCGAGATGATCCAGGCGCACCCTCCGGTAGACCGCATCTTTGACGTTGTTCAGATCGACGCGCTGAGCAACGGCGAGACAAGAAACTTCTTTGAGCGCGCTTTTGCGTCGGTCCAGATGGCCGTCGATGAGGCCGCAATGTCAACTTTAGCTTACTACTCTGCCGGCTTTCCAAAGATCATGCACCTTGTTGGCGATGCAGCCTTTTGGAGTGACCGTGATGGCCTCGTTACCCATGACGATGCTGTGAGGGCACTCGTGTTGGCCGCGGACGACGTAGGCAAGAAGTATGTGGATCAGCAAGTGTACAAGGCCCTGCAGAGCGACGACTACAAGGCTATTCTAAAGAAGATAGGGGAAATGGGGCCCAGCGCCATGGAGTTCGAGAAGGCACAAGTGAAGCGTGGCCTTACAGAGAGGCAGGCGCGTAAGTTGGGTAACTTCCTGCAGAGAATGAAGGCCCTAAACGTGCTTCGTTCTGGTGAAGTGCGAGGGCAGTATGTGTTCAATAGCCGAATGGTTCGTCTCTACCTCTGGCTCAATAGTCTGAAGACCAAGAAAGCGTAGGTTGAGTCTCGCCTATTCCTGGTAGCTTTGCCACGTCTGGTCGAGGTCGGGGGATTCGGCGGTTTCGAGGACGTAGGCGGCGTAGTCGGCGGCGGTGGCGCCGTCCTTTTTGCCGGTGGCGAGGACGCGCTTCTCGTAGAGCTGGCAGATGTCGAGGGCCTTTTCGAGGCGGTTGCCGCGGTCGGCAAAGCCGATGTGGCGCAGGAGCTGGACGGTGGCGCGCATCATGCTGGAGGGGTCGGCGTACTGGGCGCGGCCCTCCTTGACCATGCGGGTGCCGCTGCCGTGGATGGCTTCGAACATGGCGTAGCGCTTGCCGATGTTGGCGCTGCCGGCGGTGCCGACGCCGCCCTGGATCTGGGCGGCCTCGTCGGTGAGGATGTCGCCGTAGAGGTTGGGCAGGGCGAAGACCTGGAACTGGCTGCGGCGGGCGGGATCAATGAGCTTGGCGGTCATGATGTCTATGTACCACTCGTCGCAGGTGATGTCGGGGTACTCCTTGGCGATGCGGGCGCCGATCTCGCTGAACTTGCCGTCGGAGGTTTTTACGACGTTGGCTTTGGTGACGATGGTGACGCGCTTGTAGCCGTTCTTGTTGGCGAATTCGAAGGCGAGCCGGATGATGCGCTCGCTGCCCTGGGCGGTGATGACCTTGAAGTCCACGGTGAGGTCGGGGGTGACCTCGATGCCCTTCGAGCCGAGGACGTAGGCGCCCTCGGTGTTCTCGCGGAAAAACGTCCAATCAATGCCGAGCTCGGGCACCTTGACGGGGCGGACGTTGGCGAACAGGTCGAGCTCGCGGCGCATGGTGACGTTGGCGCTTTCGATGTTGCCGCGCGGGTCGCCCTTCTGGGGGGTCTCGGTCGGGCCCTTGAGGATGACGTGGCATTTTTTCAGGTCGGCCAGCACGTCGTCGGGGATGGCCTTCATGTGCTTGAAGCGGTTCTCGATGGTGAGGCCCTCGATGGTGCGCATCTCGACGCGGCCCGAGGCGATCTCGTCGGCGAGCATGCGTTCGAGGAGGCGGCGGGTCTCGTCGGCGATGTAGGGGCCGATGCCGTCCCCGCCGCAGAAGCCGATGATGATGGGCTTGAGCGCGGCGTAATCAACCCAGTCCTCGGCCTGCTTCATGCGCTCGATGCGCTCGAGCTGCTCGGTGACCAGGTCGGCAAAGTGCTGTTTGGCTCTTTCGATTGCGTCAGGTGCCACGGTCATGAGTCCCTCCTCCGTATGGGCGTTGTGCAAGGAGCGGCATCGTAATCCGGCGGGGCGTAGAAGTCAACGGCTGAGCCGCTTCGGGCAGGAGGAGTTTTAGACAGGATAACAGGATGGACAGGATGCCGGCGATCCGGGGGATCGCTTGATCCCGTTCATCCCTTTGATCCAGTCAAGAAGCCCGCTTTTCGCAGATGGCGAAGGCCAGACAGTCGCCTTCACGGCAGAGCAGCAAAGTAGGTGACTGTCCTTGTTTTCCTCTGGCCAGCCGAGCCATGCTCCGCGTATAGTTGAGGGAGAGGAACGAGTCAGGAGATCAGTATGGCGTCCCCTCATCTGCGATCTTGGACGCCTAAACGCGCCGCTCAGCTGCCACGTTGGGCGCAAGAGTCGGAGACGCAACGCCCATCCGGCTGGCCAGGAGGCACAGAATGAGCAACGAAGAATCCATCACATACGCGTGCCCCATGTGCGGTGCTGTGCTCGTAAGTCCTGTTTCAGAGGCGCACAAGGAGGACGAATGCCCGAGGTGCCACGAACGACACGTTGTACCCGGGGATTCAATCTCCCAGGAAGAACTCACAAGAATCAGGCGCGAGCAAGAGCGAATACTTCAACAGAAGCGCGAACAGAGTCGCAAGGAACAAGAGAAGCGGCAGGAACAAGAGAGCGGAGTGACATTCGCAGTGTTGCTTTGCGTGTTGGTGGGGCTCGGAACTTTCTTGGCTGGGCCCGGATGGTATCTCTGGAGTGCCGGTCACAAGGTAGTCGGAGGCATCTTGCTGGGCATCACATCCTTACTAGGTGTTGCAGCGATCGGAGTCGGGAAGGAATCCGGGATTGGAGCCGGGAAGGAGTTCGTTGCGTTCCTGCTTGCCGCGGTCTGCGCAGGCTTAGTGTACTTCTTCTTGATCGCCGTTTTTGGCGCGGCATAGCGCAGGGAATGGGGCACAAACAGCAGTCAAATTGGGGCGGCGGCGCGCCTAACAAGTGGCTCAAGCCGACGCACCATGGGCGCCCGGCTTGGCCTCCCTACTGTTCCACGCCCGATATGCAACCCACAAGAGAAAAGCCTCGGGCTAACCCGAATTCGGGGGATACCAGACCTAATTGTGCTCTTGGGCAGTGTTCGGTCCTGGCTTTCTGGGTCGCAGGGCCCGACCTAGGGTCGCTCGGGCCTCTCCATGAACCGGCTGGTACCCAGCGGGTGGCCCAAGAATAGGTTCTGTTGAGCGTTGGCTATTTCGCCGGTGGTGGCGGGGGGACGGCGAGGATGTCCTGCTCGTCGGTGGGGTACTGGTCGCCGAGGTAGGTCTTGGCGACGATGACGGCGCGCCATTTGCGGTTGGGCGTCATCGGGTAGGCGACGCTGTTGATGAACCAGTAGCCGAGGATGCGGTCCCGGGTGCGGCCGGGGAGTTTGGCCTTCGCGTCGTCTATGAGTGCCAGGTACTCGTCGAAGTACTCGGGCCGGATGAAGAGCAGGTCGCGCGGCTCGGCGCCGTCGAGGTAACGCAGGGCGGCGGCGCCTTCGCGGTCGTAGTTGAGGAAGTTGTTGAGTGTGACGTCGGTGCACAGGTCGAGCCTGAACCTGTTGAACGGCGTGGCTTGTTCTTCCGGCGCCCTCGGGACTGGTTCGTTGAAGAAGTTGCGGACCGTTGCCTCCTTGCCCTCGATGGTTGCGTCGCCGAGGCCTTTTTCGAGGGCCTCGATCGTGATGGCGCTCGTGCCTTTCTGTACGGCGCCCTCCGGGATCGCAATGAGAAAGACGTTCTCAGCGAGGGTGAGTTCCGGGATGCCGGTGATGGCGCGGAAGTCGTCCTCGGTGAGCTGGGGGAGCATCTCGAGGTAGTCGTCCTTGACGTCGTCCCAGCGGTAGTGCCTGCCGACCTCGGGCCGTCTGTAGACGTTCACATTCCCGTCGGGGACGTCGGCCTGATACTTGAGGCCGGCAACGGGTGTGTTGTCGTAGTTGACGAGGTTGACGGAGAAGCCCCAGGCGTCCTCCGGGCGGGCGCCGCATCGCTCGATCTTGCAGAGCAAGGAGTTCCAGCCCTTCTTGAGAAGGAGGTGGCCGGCGAACATGTCCACGCATTCGGGGTCCTTGAAGTACCCGCCCGCATAGGAGTAGCCGCCCTTGTGGACCAGGCGCCGGTTGTGCCAGACGCGGAGGCCGTCGTGGCACCCGTACCAGACTCGGACTTCCTGGTCTTTGGGCGACCAGATGTAGGTGTGGGCGTAGGCGAACGACTTGGGCGCGGCATTGGGAAACAGCGACTTGAGGTCAATGCTGCCGCCGTCGGGGTCGGTGGACGTGAGCCACCGGGCCGGCTGCTGCTTCGGGCTGAAGGCGGCTTCGTGTTCGACGGCGCTAACGAGGTCCATCTTGCGGGGGCCGTAGAGCCACGTCCTGGCCGTTTCGGCGAGGCTTCTGTTGGCGCGTTCAGCGGCGGCCTTGATCTGGGCGATGTCTTCGTCGGTGGCGAGGCCCTTGGCCTTGAGCTCGGCCAGGACCTCCTCGCCGGTGACGCCTTCGAGGACGGGGCCGTCCACGGGGCCGAAGAGGGCCCAGGTGCGGATGTGGGTTTGGGGGATGTCGGGGTCGGAGGCTTCGAGGCGGCGGTACTGGGCCGGGCTCACGTAGTAGCGCATGCTCGAGCGGTGGCCGCAGCCCATGCTGACGATGGGTTGCTTGCCGCAGTTGCCGCAGTCGTGGGTGGCGGGGTAGCCGCGGCCCTGCTCGGACGACATGCACATCCAGTGGAATTGGTGGTTCCACTCGTGCAGGATGACCTCCCAGCCGCGGCGAGGGCCGATCTGACAGCAGCCGCTCCAGGCGGGGCCGCAGTCAGCGCCGCAGGCGTGGCTGCTGCCGTACTCGGCGAAGGCCATCGTGTGGTCGTACATGCCCCGCTTGGGGATGGCGCGTGCGGGCGGCCCGTACATCCAGCCGTGGTGCACGACCCACGGCGGGTCCTTTTCGGTGAAGTAGCGGTAGGTGGTGTTGAGTTTCCAGGCGCCCCGGCTGACGCCGTAGACCATCTGCTCGACGTAGCGCCAGTCACGGTAGAGGGCCTCGAGGCTTGCCTTGGAGATCGGCCTCCTTACGCGGCCGGGCCGCCGGGTCCATGCTTCATACGTGTTGATCGCGCAGAGCACGGTGACGTCGTTCGTGTCGGTGCGGTTGTAGAGCGAGCCGGCCCGTTCCATCAGGGGCGCCCATTTCTCGACGGGCATGCGACAGTATTCCATCGCCTCAGCGAGATTGTAGGTGGCGTCGGCGTGCGTGGCGTCGGCGGCGACGGCCTTGGTGTACTCGTCGAGGGCCTCGTTCCAGAAGCCGTTGGAGGCGCAGTACCGGCCCAGCGCGTAGTGGGTGCCGAAGTGCCCGTCGTCGCGCGTATCAACGACCGTGCTCGCGGTCTGAAAGTACTTGCAGCGGCGGATGCGGCGGCGGATGCAGCGGGCGAGCTCGAAGTCCGTGCACTTTCCGGCGGCCGCGGTGTAGAGGGTGATCGCGTCATCCCACCGGTGGTCGCCTTCCTTGACGAGGCCGTTGAGGTAGAGCGACGCGACGCTCTCGTCCTGGCGGGTGATTACCGGGCCGAGGTACTCGCTCGGAATGAGATTCCAGTCTCGCGTGACGAAGAAGTCGTAGTGGTACGATTCGTATGGCTGCTCGGCAGAGATCGTCACGGTGATCTGTCGTTTCAAGGTTTTCGGGTTCTCGGGGTCCTTCATCAGGACCTCGATGGGGATCGCGAAAAAGACGTCGGCGAAGCGGCGTTTTCCCTTGAGGAAGGTCGGGCGGAGCCACGTGGCATGTTCCTCACCGTCGATGGCGATGGTCAGCTCGACGGGGTCGGTGGCGATATTCACCCGGCGGCGAATGACCAGGGCGTTGAGCACGGGTCCCCAGCGGGGTCGCGCGACGTTGACGGTAAACATCTCCTCGGTCGTTCGCCGTCCGGCCCTGTTCGGGGGGCGGATTCCGTCGGTGTAGGCGAGCTTCGTGCCGATTATTTCCCCCGTGGCTCGGTAGTTCGAGTCATTTTCGGAGTCGAGGTCACCGACGTCGAGATTGCCCGACGGGACCCAGTTGAACTCGCTTATGGCCTGGCCGAGGAGGGTGGCTGGCAGGAGGGTGGCTGGCAGAAGGGTGGCCGGCAGAAGGAACAAACACAGGACGAGTCGCGGCGCGAGACGCATGGCATTCTCCTTCGCGCTTGCGTTGTCGTGCACGCCCTCAGGCGCGTCGAATGTTCTGTTGTCTTTATCGGCGCCCGCGCGTCGTGCCCCGAGGGGCGAGGCACGACGCGTACGGCCCAGGAATGGGCCTTGCTGAACGCCGTCTACTTCTTCGGCGGCGCTGGCGGCACGGCGAGGATGTCCTGCTCGTCGGTCGGGTACTGGTCGCCGAGGTAGGTCTTGGCGACGACGACGGCGCGCCAGGTCCGGTTGCCGGTGGTCGGATACGCGGCGCGGTCGATGAACCAGTAGCCGAGAATCCGGTCCTTTGTCTTGCCCGCCATGCCGGACCTGGCGTCGTCTATGAGCTCGAAGTACTCGTCGAGGTACTCGGGCCGGATGAAGAGCAGGTCGCGCGGCTGGCCGTTCTCGACGTAGCGGAACGCGCCGGCGCCCTCGCGGTCGAAGTTGAGGAAGTTGTTGAGGGTGACGTCGCCGAGGACGGTGGCCTTGAACTTGTTGAACGGGGTCGGCTCCCGATCGGGTGGCGTACCCGGGATGGGCAGGTCGAGGAAGTTGACGGGCGTGACCTTTTCGCCCTCGAAGGTTTCCCCGCCGATGCCCTTGGCGAGCTCCTCGATCGTGATGGCGTTGGCGCCTTTCTGCACGGCGCTCTTGGGGACGGCCATGAGGAAGGCGTTCTCGACGAGGGTGAGTTCCGGGGTGCCGGTGATGGCGCGGAAGTCGTCCTCGCTGAGCTCGGGGAGCAGCTCGATGTAGTCTTCCTTGACGTCGTCCCAGCGGTAATGCCGGCCGACCTGGGGCGGCCTGTAGACGTTGACGTGGCCGTCGGGTTTCTCGGCCTGGATCTTGAGGCCGGCGACGGGGGTGTTGTCGTAGTTGACGAGGTTGACGGAGAAGCCCCAGGCGTCCTCGGAGCCGACGCCGTAGCTGCCCAGCGTGCCGCAGCGCTCGATCTTGCACAGGAGCGAGTTCCAGCCCTTCTTGAGCAGGAGGTGGCCGGCGACCATGTCCACCCATTCGGGGTCCTCGTAGTAGGCGACGTTGTAGTAGCGGCCCTCGTGGACCATGCGCCGGTTGTGCCAGACGCGGAGGCCGTCGTGGTAGCCGTACCAGACGCGGACCTCCTGGTCGCTGGGTGACCAGATGTAGGTATGGGCGTAGACGTAGGACTTGGGTGCGGCGTTGGGGAAGATGGCGGCGAGGTCCATGCGGCCGCCGTCGGGGTCGGTGAACGTGCGCCACTCGCCGGGCCCCAGGCCGGGAGCAAACACGGCCTCGCTCTCCGTCGCCTTGACGAGGTCCATCCGGCGCGAGGCGTAGAACCAGGCCTTGGCGGTTTCGGCGACGCTTTTGTTGTCGCGGGCGGCCTGGGCCCGGATTTGCGGGATGTCCTTGTCGGTGGCGAGGCCGAGTTTTTTGAGCTCGGCGAGCACTTCCTCGTCGGTCGTGCCCTGGATGACGGGCGCGTCCAACGGGCCATACAGGGCCCAGGTGCGGATATGGGTCTGGGGGATGTCGGGGTCGGAGGGCTCGATGCGGCGGTACTGGGCGGGGCGCAGGTAGTAGCGCATGCTGGAGCGGTGGCCGCAGCCCATGTTGACGACGGGCTGTTTGCCGCAGCCGTCGCTGTCGTGGGTGGTGGGGTAGGCGCGGCCCTGCTCGCCGCAGATGCAGGTCCAGTCGAACTGGTGGTTCCATTCGTGCAGGATGACCTCCCAGCCGCGGCCGGGCCCGACCTGGCAGCAGCCGCTCCAGGCGGGGCCGCAGTCAATGCCGCCGGCGTGGCTGCTGCCGTAGTTGGCGAAGCTCACGGTGTGGTCGTAGAAGCCCCACTTAGGGATGGTTTCGTTGGGCGGGCCCCAGAGCCAGCCGAGGTGCAGGAGCCACTGCGGCTCGTCGGGCGTGTAGGGCTCGAAGACGGTGTTGATTCGCCACGCGCCGCGGCTCGCGCCGAAGACCATCTGTGCGACATGGGTCCAGTTCTGGAAGGCGGCGTCCATGGTGGGCTTGTCCATGGGGGCTTTGGCGCGTCCGGTCGGGCCGCCGGGGATCTCGTACATGTTGATCGGCACGTGTATGGTGACGTCGTTGACGTCCTTGCGGTCGTAGAGCCAGCCCGCGCGGCCCATGAGCGGCGCGTACGTCTCGACGGGCATGCGGCAGTATTCCATCGCTTCGGCCATGTTATAGGTGGCGTCGCCGTCGCCGGGGTCGGCGTCGACGGCCTTGGTGTATTCGGCCAGCGCCTCGTTCCAGAAGCCGTTGGAGGCGCAGTACTGGCCGAGGGTGAAGTGGGTGTTGAAGTGCTTGTCCTCTCGGGTGTCCACGACCTTGCTTGCGGTCTGGAAGTACTTGCAGCGGCGGATGCGGCGGCGGATGCAGCGTGCGAGCTCGAAGTCTCCGGCTTTGTCGGCGGCGGCCGTGTAGAGGGCGATGGCCTCGTCCCAGAGGTGGTCGCCTTCCTTGACGAGGCCGTTCATGTAGAGCGACTCGGCCTTGTCGCCGTCGGGCGCGGTGATCGCGCCGAGGTATTCTTGGGGCATGAGGCCCCAGTCGCGGGTGACGAAGAAGTCGTAACGGTAGGAGTCGTACGGCTGCGCGGCCGTGATCTTCATGGTGATCTGACCCTTGACGCGTGGCCGATCGGCCGGCCCGGTGGTGAGCGCCGTGGCGGGGATGGCGTAGAAGACGTCGGTGAAGCGGCGGTCGCCCTCCGGCTTCGAGCGCGTCCACTTGCCGTATTCGGCGCCGTCAATGGTGATGGTGAGCTCGACGGGCTCGGCGGCGGAATCCACCTGCCGGCGGATGAGGAGCGCGCCTTGCGCGGGGCCGCCGCGGAAGCGGGCGATGTTGACGGTGAAGATTTCCGCCGTCGTGCGGCGCGCGGCGCGGTCCGGCGGGCGGGTGCCGTCGGCGTAGGTAAGGTCGGCGTTGACGATGTCGCCGACGCTCCGGTAGTTCGAGTCGTTTTCGGATTCGAGGTTGCCCACGTCGAGGTTGCCCGACGGGATCCAGTTGAACTCTTTGGTGGCCTGGCCGAAGGCTGTCGCGCTTAGGACAGCGGCGCTGAGGACAGCGGCGATGAGGCAGATGCCCATGGTAAGGAATGGTAGGTAGCGCATGGCGGTCCCCTCTCCCTGGTTCTTGTGCACGCTGGTTGACAAGCTCACACGAAGTGTAAGTTTGGTGGGTAGTGAATGTCAACAGCTTTTTGTTGGTCAAGGGCGTTTTTCGCAGATGGCAACGGCCAGGTGGTCTTCGGGGCAGAACGTGAGATGGATCAATGTGCCGGTCTTCCTCTCATATCCTACTAAGGAAAGGAACATGTCAGGGGATCGGTATGGTGTTCGCCTGATCTCACATGTGACAGGTGTCATGTGGCGCCTGGGGTTATGTGCGAACGGGGGCGAGACGCCCCCGAGACTGCCGGCAAGGATGCCGGCGCTACGCTACCGGAAGGATGTTGGCGGTGCGTGTCGTCTGTTGCTGCGCCCTACTTTTTCGGCGGCGGTGGGGGCGGTGGCACGGCGAGGATGTCCTGCTCGTCGGTCGGGTATGTCTCGCCGAGGTAGGTCTTGGCCACGATGACGGCGCGCCAGGCCCGGCACCCTGTCGTGGGGTATGCCGCGCGCGGTACGAACCAGTAGCCGAGGATACGGTCCTTTGTCTTGCCCGGGAGACCCGACTTGGCATCGTCAATGAGACGGAGATACTCATCGAAGTACTCCGGCCGGATGAACAGCAGGTCGCGCGGCTCGCCGTTTTCGGTATAGCGCAGGGCGCCCGCGCCCTCGCGGTCGAAGTTGAGGAAGTTGTTGAGCGTGACGTCGCTGAAGACCTCGGTCTTGAACTTGTTGAAGGCCGAGGGCGGCTTGTCCTGCGGGTCGCGCGGCACCTGACGATCCAGGAACGTGACTGGCGTGAGCTTCTCGCCCTCGAACGTCATGGTGCCGATGCCTTTTTGGAGCTCCTCGATCGTGATCGCGTTCGCGCCTTTCTGCACGGCTTTCTTTGGGATCGCCATGAGGAATGCGTTCTCGACGAGAGTGAGCTCGGGGATGCCCGTGATTGTGCGGAAGTCCGCCTCGCTGAGTTCGGGCAGCAGTTCGAGGAAGTCCTCGTTCACGTCGTCCCAGCGGTAATGCCTGCCCACCTCGGGTCGCCTGTACACGTTGACCTGGCCGTCGGGGACTTCGGCTTGGACCTTGAGGCCGGTGACCGGGGTATTGTCGTGCGTGACGAGATTGACGGAGAAGCCCCAGGCGTCCTCGGAGCCGACGCCGTAGCCGCCGAGCGTGCCGCAGCGCTCGATCTTGCACAGCAGCGAGTTCCAGCCCTTTCTGAGGGCAAGGTGGCCGGCGACCATGTCCACCCAGTCGGGGTCCTCGTAGTAGGCGACGGTGTAGTAGAGTCCCTCGTGGACCATTCGGGTGTTGTGCCAGACGCGGAGGCCGTCGTGGTAGCCGTACCAGACGCGGACCTCCTGGTTCTTGGGTGACCAGATGTAGGTGTGGGCGTACGCGTACGCTTTCGGCGCGGCGTTTGGGAAAACCGCGTTGAGGTCTATGCGGCCGCCGTCGGGGTCGGTGAATGTGCGCCAGTTGCCGGGCTGGACGCGGGGGCCAAAGACGGTCTCATTGTCCGTTGCCTTGACGAGGTCCATCCGGCGTGAAGCGTAGAACCAGGCCTTGGCGGCTTCGGCGACGCTCCTGTTGTCGCGCTTGGCGACGTTCTTGATCTGCTGGACGTCGTTGTCGGTGGCGAGGCCGAGTTTCTTGAGCTCGGCGAGCACTTCTTCGTCGGTCGTGCCCTGGATGACGGGGGCGTCCAGCGGGCCGTACAGGGCCCAGGTGCGGATGTGGGTCTGGGGGATGTCAGGGTCGGACGGCTCGATGCGGCGCCACTGCGCGGGCCTCAGGTAGTAGCGTAGGCTCGAGCGGTGGCTGCAGCCCATGTTGACGATCGGCTGTTTGCCGCAGCCATTGCTGTCGTAGCTCGGGGGGCAGCCTCGGCCCTGCTCGCCGGCGTTGCTCGTCCAGTTGGGCTGGTGGGTCCACTCGTGAAAGAACACCTCCCAGCCGCGGCCGGGCCCGATCTGGCTGCACCCGCTCCAAGCGGGGCCGCAGTCGATGCAGCCGGTGTGGCTGCTGCCGTACTCGGCGAAGCTCATCGTGTGGTCGTACATGCCCCAGGTGGGGATGGACTCGTTCGGCGGCGCCCAGAGCCAGTTGAGGTGCATGACCCAGGGCGGGTCCTCTTCGGTGTAGTAGCGGTAGGTGGTGTTGAGTTTCCACGCGCCCCGGCTGGCGCCGTAGACCATTTGCTCGATGTAGCGCCAGTCGCGGTAGAGGGCATCGAGGCTTCCTTTGGAGATACGGCGCCTGACCCTCTTGATCTCTGGGCCGACGGGGACGGGGATTTCATAGGTGTTGATGGCGCAGAGCACGGTGATCTGGTTGGTGTCGGCGCGGTTGTAGAGCGCTCCGGCGCGGCCCATGAGAGGCGCGTACGTCTCGACGGGCATGCGGCAGTACTCCATCGCCTCGGCCAGGTTGTAGGTGGCGTCGCCGTCGGCGGCGTTCGCCTCGACCGCCTTGGTGTACTCGGTGAGCGCCTCGTTCCAGAAGCCGTTGGAGGCGCAGTATTGGCCGAGGGCGTAGTGGGTGTCGAAGTGCGTGTTCTCACGGGTGTCAACGACTTTGGTCGCCGTCTGGAAGTAGCGGCAGCGGCGGATGCGGCGCCGGATGCAGCGGGCGAGCTCGAAGTCCTTGGTCTTGCCGGCGGCGGCGGTGTAGAGCGCGATCGCCTCGTCCCAGAGGTGGTCGCCCTCCTTGACGAGGCCGTTCATGTAAAGGTCCGCCGCGCTGTCGCCGCCTCGAGGGGCAATGGCCCCGAGGTAGTCTTCGGGCATGAGGCCCCAGTCGCGGGTGACGAAGAAGTCGTAGCGGTAGGAATCGTACGGCTGCGCGGCGGAGATCTTCATCGTGATCTGGCCCTTGATGCGGGGGTGCTCGGCAGGCCCCGTGGTGAGCGCCGTGGCGGGGATGACGTAGAAGACGTCGGTGAAGCGGCGGTTGCCCTCGGGCTTTGGCTGGGCCCACTTGCCGTATTCGGCGCCGTCAATGGTGATGGTGAGCTCGACGGCTTCGGCGGCGGAATCCACCCGGCGGCGAATGACGAGCGCGACGAGCGCAGGATCGCCCCAGAAGGTCGAGATGCGGATGGTGAACAGTTCTTCGGTTGTTCTGCGGGCGGCGTGGTCCGGCGGACGGGTGCTGTCGGCGTAGATGAGGTTGGCGTTGACGATGTCGCCGACGCTCCGGTAGTTCGAGTCGTTTTCGGATCCGAGGTTGCCCACGTCGAGGTTGCCCGACGGGACCCAGTTAAACTCCTTGGTGGGTTGGCCGAAGGCTGTCGCGCTTAGGAAGGCGGCGCTGAGGACAGCGGCGCTGAGGACAGCGGCGGCGAGGCACACGCAGATCGTGAGAAACGGTAGGTAACGCATGGTTCAGCCCTCTCCCCAACTTGTTGTGCTGATTGGTTGATTCGGTTGACAAGCTCGTGTCCATTTTTGGCCCGGACGTGCTGAAAGTCAACACGTATTAGCCAGGGGCAGGCTTCGGAGACGGATTTCTTGGACAGGATAACAGGATTGGCAGGAT
>CAZJXV010000086.1:0-14439 GCA_964550015.1 uncultured Verrucomicrobiota bacterium | reverse complement strand
CGTAGGCCTCCCTGGCTTCCTTGCACTTGCGGACGGCATCGGCAACCGAGCCGCACAGCGCGGCACCCGGCAGCAAGGCCCTGCCCGTCAACATGATGGCGGCAAGAAGAATGGCGGTCAGTCGGCGCGATACGCTCATTGCACGTTTCCCTCAGACGTCTCCCTCGGCACGCTCCGAAGCCCTGCAACGGCACGGGCATCATACCACAACAGGTCGCTGGGTCACAAGCGCTTTCGCGCCCGCCCGCCGGACCGCCGGCCGCCCGCCGGGCCGCCGGCCGCCTGAATATCGGCCCCCCGCGCGCGTCTATCGTGAATGGACGCGGCCCCGGCCACCAGGGGCCGCACCCGGGGGGCCGCATGGCCCCCCGATCTTGACATGCCCCGCCCGGCACCGGATAATACCCGGGCCGGTGTGACACAAGGGAGTCAGTAGAAATGATGAAAGCCCGAGTGATTGGGACCTGGTGCCTTGCCGTCGGCGTGGCCGTGGCGACAATGCTGTCGGCCTCCGCCCAGTTCAGCCAGAAGACCGTCACGGTCACCGGCGAAGGCGAAACCAAAGACGAGGCCACCAAGCGGGCCCTGCGCACCGCGGTCGAGCAGGGCGTCGGCGTGCTCGTCAGCTCCGAGACGCTGGTCGAGAACAACCAGTTGATCAACGACAAGATCTACACGGCCGTCGCCGGCTACGTGAGCGCCTATGACGTGCTCGAGGACAACGGCGGCGCCGACGGGCTGTGGGAGGTCAAGGTGCAGGCCACCGTCTCGCTGGCCCAGTTGCGCGAGGACCTCCAGGCGCTCAAGCTGCTCATCGAAGAGAAGGAGAACCCGCGCATCGCCATCATCGTCCGCGAGTATATGGACGGCGCGGAGCTGCCCGCGCCCGTGGTGCAAACCGCCTTCGAAAAGTTCTTCCTCAAGGCCAAGTTCGACGTCATTGACGTCGCCCAGCTCGAGAAGATCAAGGAGCGCGACGCGACCCTCAGCTACGACGACCCGATCGAGGCCGCCGCGCTGGGCCGGCGCTTCGGCGCCGAGGTGCTCATCCTGGGCGAGGCCTCCGCCACGCTCGGCAGCGTGCGGTCGCCCCACGGCATCAAGGTGTACTCCTTCACAGCCAACGTCACCGTCAAAGCGATCAAGACCGACACCGCCAAGGTCATCGCCGTGGTGGAAGCCGACGGCAAAGCCCGCGGCGGCGGCACCACGGGCGAGAGCGCCATCGCCCGCGAAGCCCTCAAACAGGCCGGCGACGAGGCGGTTGACAAGCTCATGGACAAGATCGTCGAGGTCTGGCGCGACGAGGTGTACAATGTCCAAACCGTCCAGGTCCTCCTGCTCAACGCGGACGACGAGGAACAAGCCCGCTTCGTTCAGGGTCTAAACAATATTGACGGGGTCGAGAAAACCATCGAGCGCTTCGTCGAAGAGACCACCGCGATGTACGACGTGCTGGTCACCGGCTCGATCAAGAAGGACCTCGCGGACAAAATCAAGGGCATCGAGGGCCTGACCCTCGTGCTGCGCAGCAAGGGGGCAAACAGCCTCAAGTTCGTTGTGCAGGACGAATAGCTCATTCGCAGGCAGGCCCCTGCCGATTGAGAGAACTGGAAAGAGACGCCAGCAGGAGACGAGAACCATGCGCGTTTCCCTTCGCATACGACGGCTGGCCGTGCCCGCCATCACGGCCGCGGCCCTCTGCCTCGCCGGCGGCCCTGCCGCCGCAACCGGCGTGCTCGCCGATGACGACGTCGGCTCGCCGCCGAGAAAGATGGGGGTCATCAAGGGCAAGGCGGGCGACGAGGACACCAGCGGCCTGCCCCCGCTCAAGGGCCCGAAGAAGATCGTCGCCGTCGGCAAGTTCGAAAACAAGACCGACTTCAAGGGCCAGTTCCACCTCGGCAGCGGCTTCGCCGACATGATGGCCAACGCCCTCGACAGGGCCGACCGCTTCATCGTCATCAACCGCTCCAACATCGAGGACATCCTCGACGCGGAGGATTTCGCCGACTCGGACCGCACCGTGGACTCCGAAGCCGCCAAGACCGGCCAGCTCCTCAACCCCCAGTTCATCATCATCGGCGCCGTCACCGAGTACGAGGAGACGACCCAGGACAGCGGCGGTGCCGTCCGCATCGGAAACTTTGACCTCGGCGCCAAGGTGACCAAGGCCCACATCGCCGTAGTCCTGAGGATGATCGACACCACGAGCGGCGAGGAATTCACCCAGCGCGTCGAGGGCAAGTCGCAAACCACCGGGATCGCCGCCGACTACAACGAAGACGACTGGGGCATCGGCGGCAAGCACTTCCACAAGAGCCCCCTTGGCAAGGCCGTCCAGAACGCCATTGACCAGGGCGTCATCCTGCTCGGCACCCGCATCCTCAATGCGCCCTGGACCGGCAAGGTCGTCCTCGCCAAGCCCGGCAAGATCTACATCAACGTCGGCGAGCGCAACGGCGTGAAGGTCGGCGACACCTTCGTCGTGTACCACCGGGGCGAGGAACTGCGCGACCCCGACACCGGCGAACTCCTCGACTTCATCGAGGAGAAGCTCGGCACGATCAGCGTCATCACGGTCAAGGAAAAGCTCTCCATCTGCATGGAGGAAGAACTCAAAGAAGGCGCCGAGCTGCAGAAAGGCGACGTGCTCAAGCTCAAGTAGCCGCCGGCAAAAAGCCGCCCGACAATTCGCCGGGGGCCTCGTTGATGAGGCCCCCGGTTTCTTATTCGCCGGCGAGCAGGCGCTTGATCGTCGTGTAGAAGCCGGGGAAGCTCGTGCCGATACACCCCGTGTTCGTAATCCGCGTCTCGCCCTCGGCCAGCATCCCGGCGATCGCAAACGCCATGGCGATCCGGTGATCGCCGAAGGAATCGAGCACCGCCCCCTGAAGCGCGGCCGGCCCTTCGATGATCATTCCGTCCTCGGTCTCCCGGGCGTCCGCCCCCATCGCGCGCAGGTTGGCCACCGTCGAGGCGATCCGGTCCGACTCCTTGACGCGCAGCTCCGCGGCGTCCTTGATCACCGTCCGGCCGCTGGCCACCGCCGCCGCCACCGCGAGCACCGGCAGCTCGTCAATCGCGTTCGGCGCCTCGTCCCCTCCGATCGTCGTCGCCTCGAGCGGCCCGCCACGCACGACAACGTCCCCCCGAGGCTCGGAACCGACTTCCCCGGAGGAATCGTTCGACTCGACGCTGATCGTGGCCCCCATCCGTTCGAGGATCCGCAGCGCGCCGCTCCGCGTTGGGTTCAGCCCGACGCGCCGGACCGTCAGCTCTGCGCCGGGCGTGCACGCCGCAAGCACGATGAAGAACATCGCGGCCGAGAAATCGCCGGGCACCGTGAGGTCGAACGCGTGCAGCGCCTGGCCGCCCTCGACGGCGACCGTGTGCCCCCGCCGCTTCACCACCACGCCGTAGTCGGGCAGCATGCGCTCCGTGTGATCGCGCGACTGGCGGGGCTCCGTCACGGAGGTGACCCCATCGGCATAGAACGCCGCGAGCAACACGCACGTCTTGACCTGCGCGCTGGCCACGGGCGAGAGGTAGCCGATCGGCTTGACCCACCCCCCGTGGATCGCCAGCGGCGCCGTGCCGTCGGGCGGCGTGCCCTCGAGCCGTGCCCCCATCTGCCGCAGCGGCCCCATGACCCGCTCCATCGGCCGCCGCCGAAGCGAGGCGTCCCCGTCGAGCACCGACTCGAACGGCTGCGCCGCGAGCAGCCCCGCCAGCAGGCGCATGCTCGTGCCCGAGTTGCCGCACCACAGCGCCTCCCGCGGCGCCCTCAGCCCGTAGAGCCCCACCCCCCGGACGCGAACGCACGTGGCCGAGACCCGCTCGATCGGCACGCCGAGCGCGCGCATGATCTCGACCGTGCAGTTGACGTCCTCGCCCGGCAGCAGGTTCTCGATGGTGGACGTCCCCTCCGCGATTGACGACAACACGACCGCCCGATGCGAAATGGACTTGTCGCCCGGCACCTCGATGACGCCCCGCACCCCATCGGGCCGCGTCACCACCAGCGGGTCGGGCGGGCCCTCGACGGGCTTCGGACGCCGCGACGCACCCCGGGCCTCCCGGCTCACCTCGACCGGCTCAGGACGGGCCTCCTTGAGCGCCTTCGCTTCCTTGAGCGCCTTCGCTTCCTTAAGCGCCTTCGCTTCCGCAAAGAACGCCTCCAGGCCCGCCGCGTCGCCCGCCTCGAGGCACGTGGCAAACCGCCCCGCCTCCTCACCCAGGGCGCGGACCGCGGCCAGCACGGCGTCCCGGTTCCCCATGCAGATCTGCGTCCACATCTCCGGCGAGCTCGCGGCGATGCGGGTCACGTCACGCAAGCTCGGCCCGGCGCAGCGCATCACGGCCAGGGGATCGGGCGCGCGGCCAATCACGTTCATCACGCCCGCGGCCACCACGTGCGGCAGGTGGCTGACGAGCGCGACCGCCTCGTCGTGCGCCCGGGGCTCGAGACGCTCGACCGTGCAGCCGAGCCGTTGCCAGAACTCCGCGATCATCTCGAGCGCTTCAGGGTCCGTGCGCTCAGTCGGCGTCACCAGGCACACGGCCCCGCGAAACAGATCGGGCGCCGCATGGGCAATGCCCGCCCGTTCGCCGCCCGCCATCGGATGCGAACCGACGAAGCGGCACACGCCGTCCAGGATTTCATCGAGCCGGCTGACGATCTCGAGCTTGACGCTCGCCACGTCGGTCACGATCGCGCCCGCCGACAGCGCCGGCGCCGCCTGGTGCCCCAGTTCCGGAATCGCCTCGACCGAGGCGCACAGCACCACCAGCTCCGCCCCAGCGACCCCTTCCTGCAGATCGAGCGTCACGTCGTGCGCGGCCTCGTGCTCGCGCACCTCGTCCTTCGCCGACTCGCGCCGCACGACGGCCATCACCTCGCGCGCCAGCGCCCGGCGCACGCACGCCATGCCGATCGACCCGCCGATCAGCCCCATACCGACTATCGCAATCTTATTGAACACTCGTCTGCGTCAATCCGTGAAAATCTGTGGTGAGTTCTTCCTCAAAGCGTCTTGCCGACGGCCTGCGCCACCGCGCGCATCCTGCGCACCATCTCCGCGAACTGCTCCGGCAGCAGCGCCTGCTCGCCGTCGCTCTTGGCGTGCTCCGGCTCCGGGTGCACCTCGACGATGATGCCGTCGGCGCCCACGGCAACGGCGGCAAGCGACAGCGGCTCGATGATGTCGTCGCGGCCCGCCGCGTGGCTCGGGTCCACGAACACGGGCAGGTGGCTCAACTGCTTGATGACGGGCACGGCGCTGATGTCGAGCGTGTTCCGGGTCTCCGTCTCGAAGGTCCGGATCCCCCGCTCGCACAGCACCACGTTCATGTTGCCCTCCGAGCAGATGTACTCCGCGCTCAGCAAAAACTCCTTGATCGTGGACATCATCCCGCGCTTGAGCAGCACCGGCTTGTCCATCTTGCCCGCCTCCCGGAGCAGGGGGAAGTTCGCCATGTTGCGCGCACCGATCTGCACCATGTCCGCGTACCGCTCGAACAACGGCACGTGGCGCGGGTCCATCAGCTCGGTCACGATCGGCATGCCCGTGCGGTCCCGCGCCTCGGCCAGGTACTTCAGTCCCTCCTCGCCCAGGCCCTGGAACGAGTACGGCGACGTCCGCGGCTTGAACGCGCCGCCGCGCATGATCTTCGCGCCGAGCCCGTGCACCGCCTCGGCGATCCGCAGCGTCATCTCGCGGCTCTCGACCGAACACGGCCCCGCGGCAATCGTGAACGTGCCGCCGCCGATCGCGACGCCGCCGACGTTCACCACCGAGTCCTTGGGCTTGAACTCGCGCCCCACGAGCTTGAACGGCTTGAGGATCGGAATGACGTTCTCGACCCCGGGGTAGGCCTCGACCGGCAGCGAGCGGATCGCGTCCTCCGGCCCGATCACCCCGATGATCGTCCGCTCCTCGCCCTTCGAGACGTGCGGCCGCAGCTCGAGCTTCTCGATGTCCTGGATGATATGCTCGATCTGCTCCTGCGTGGCATCTGGCTTGAGTACAATAATCATCGCCGGTGCGCCTTCGTTGAAATGACCGTTGGCTATTCAGACCACCCTTCCCGGCAGGACGCGCGGGCTACTTCCCGGGCGGCTCGAAGCTCTTCGGATAGCTGCCGAGCACCTTGACAAACTCGCACTGGCCCTCGAGGCGCTTGATCGCTTCCTCGATCTTCTGGTCCGTGGCGTGCCCGTCGAAGTCAGTGAAGAAATAGTACTCCCACGCCTTCTTCCGCGACGGCCGCGACTCGATCATCGAGAGGTTGATACCGCAGTCCCTCAGGATGCCGAGCACCTCGTGCAGCGCGCCCACGCGGTCCTTCGTCGCGAACATCAGCGACGTCTTGTCGTCCCCGCTCGGCGGGCTGTCCTGGTTGCCGATGACGAGAAACCGCGTCTCGTTGTGGTGGATGTCCTCGATGTTCCGCTCGACCACCGCCAGGTTGTACATCTGCGCCGCCAACTCGCTCGCGACCGCGGCCGCGGCCGGCTCTTTGGCCGCGCGCTCGGCGGCCGCCGCCGTGCTCGACACCTCGATCAGCTCCGCGGTCGGGAACGTGGTGCGCAGCCAGTGGTTGCACTGCCCGATCGCCTCGGCCTTGGAGTAGATCTTCGTGATCGCCTCCGTGCGCTCGTTCGCAATCAGGCAGTGGCTGATCTCGTGCCGGATCTCCGAGCAGATCTTGAGCGTGGAGTGGCTGAGCATGTCGAGCGTGCTGTTGACCGCGCCCTCCGTCGAGTTCTCGATCGGCACGACCCCGTAGTCCGCGTGGCCCGTCTCGACCTCCGTGAACACGTCGCCGATCGTGTGCACGGGCAGGTACTCGACCGCCACGCCGAAGCGCGACAGCGCCGCCTGGTGCGTGAACGTCGCCGCCGGGCCCAGATACGCGATCAGCAGCTTCTTCTCGAGCGCGAGGCACCCCGACATGATCTCGCGGTACAGCGCCCGGAACACCGACGACGGCAGCGGCCCCGTGTTCAGCGCCTCGATCCGGCGGTACACCTCCTTCTCCTGCCGCGGGTGGAACACCTCAGCGTTCTCGCGCGCCTTGATCTTGCCGACCTCCACGACCACCTTCGCCCGGGCGTTGATCAGGTCAATGATCTGCCGGTCCAGGTCGGCGATCCGGTCGCGCAGCGGCTGGAGCCGGTCCTCTGTATCCTTGTCGGCCATCGGCTGGACACCTCATTTCAAGTCGAGTTTCTCCTGCAGCGGATCGGCCGCGCGAAGCTCGCTGATGTGCGGCAGCTCCTCGAAGCTCTTCAGCCCGAAATGCTCGAGAAACAGCCGCGTCGTCTCGTAGAGAAACGGCCGGCCGGGCACTTCCTTGCGGCCCGCGATCCGCACCAGCCCGCGATCGAGCAGCTTCTGCAGCATCGCCGAGACGTCCACCCCCCGGATCGCCTCGATCTCCGCCTTGACGATCGGCTGGCGGTACGCGACGATCGCCAGCGTCTCGAGCGCCGGCTGGCTCAGCCGCTCCTCGCGCGGCTCCTTGAGCAGCTTGAGAATAGTGGGCGCAAACTCGCTCGCCGTGCGCAACTGGTAGCCGCCCGCAAGCTCGACGAGCCGGAACCCCCGTCCGTCCTCGAGGTATCCGACCCGCAGCTCCTCCATCAGCGCGGCCACCTCCGCCGCCGTCATCGTCACCTCGTCGCTCAAAGCCTGACGCACGGCACGGATCGTCAGCGGCTCCTTCGAGACAAACAGCAGCGCCTCGACGGCCGCGCGGAGCCGCTCCGGCGTCATCCCGCGCTGCTCGGCGCCGGGGACCTCCTCCTGCTGGGCTGTCTCCGCCGCCGCGTCGGCCAGCGCGGGCGCCGCCGTCTGCTCGGCGCCGGGTGCGTCCCGGCCTTCATCGTCGGCCGCACTGCGGGCTTCGTCGTCCATCATGACTCCTACGAAATGCGTGCCAGCTCGATTGTCGCAAAGGGCCCGCGCTGGAATACCAGGATCACCTTGAGCCGGATCAGCTCGAGCATCGCCAGGAACGTGGCGACGAGCTCCATCCGCGTCGCACCCGCCCTGAACAGCTCGAGAAACCGCACGACGTCCGTGTGCTGCACGAGCTCCCTGATCTCGCGGATCTTGTCCGCCACCTTCACTTCCTCGCCGAGAATCTCCGCCGACGGGCCCTCGGTCGCCCGCTTGAACACCTCGTTGAACGCGGCAAGCAGGTCGAAAATGCTCACCTCCGCCAGCGGCCGCTCGACCGCCGCCGCCAGCGAGCGGTCCTGGTCGTTGCGCGAGAACGTCGTCGCCTGCGCCGCTTCGAGCCGGTGCAGGCTCTCGGCCACCTCCTTGAAGCGCTTGTACTCGAGCAACTGCCGGATGAGCTCGAGCCGCGGGTCCTCTTCCGCCTCCTCGTCCTCGCCCTCGGGCCGTTCCGACGGCGGCAGGAGCATCCTCGACTTGATGTGCATCAGCGTCGCGGCCATCAGCACGAACTCGCCCGCGATGTTCAGGTCAAGCATCTTCATCAGCTCGAGGTACTCGAGATACTGCTCCGTGATCCGGCTGATCGGGATGTCGTGGATGTTCAGCTCGTCCTTGCGGATCAGGTACAGCAGCAGGTCGAGCGGACCCTCGAAGATCTCCAGCTCGACCTTGTAGTCATCGCGTGTCAGAAAGTTGCCCACGCCCGTTCCTCTAGCCCGCGGCATCGAAGAGTTGGCTGAAGTGCGCGGGGTTCAGCCCGAGCGTCCGCCACACCCACGCAAGCGGCGGCAGCACCACCTTGTGAAGCCCGCCCGCCAGGATCGCCACTACGGCGAGCGAGGCGATCAGCCCGACAAAAATAACCAGTTCGTACCGCAGAATAAACACCGCCTGCCGCCGAGGCAAGAGCCCGATGATGAGCCGCGAACCATCGAGCGGCGGCACCGGCAGCAGGTTGACCATCCCCAGCAGCAGGTTGATCAAGATCACGAAATACGCCAGCTCCAGCAGTGCCTGGCCAACCTTGGTCCTTGGGATGACACCGGAAGAGACCACGAGCACCATGATGAACGCGATCGCCAGGTTCACCGCCGGCCCGATCAGCCCGACCCAGATCATGTCGGCAAACGGTCGCTTCCAACCCTGCGTGTAGCTGCGCAGCCGAAGCGGATTGACCGGCACCGGCCTTGCCAGAGCGAAAACGAAACGCCCCAGCGTCGCCACCAACAGCAGTACCGGGAGCGCGACCGTGAGCTTCCAGCTCAGGTGCTTCAGCGGGTTGAGGGTCAACCGCCCCCGCTCTTTCGCGGTCGGGTCGCCCAGCTTGGACGCTACCCAAGCGTGGCTGAACTCGTGCGTGCTGACTGTGAGCAGAAGCAGCGGCACCATCAGCGGAAGCAAGCGCAAATCCATCGACCAAGAACTCCAGCCGGGACATCGGCCCTCATTATCAACAACAACGCTTCATTCTAACGTCGGCGCCGGTCCACGTCAACGAAATGACCGCGTACCTCTGGGAACATCTCCCGCCACAGGGTGTCAAAGGATGTGTGACAAGGGCCGAAAGCCACGGCGCACACGGGCGCCGAGGAGGTCGAAGCATGAAACATATGGTAATGATCGCCGGCCTGGTCCTGGTGGGCGTTCTCGTGAGCGGCCAGACTCACGCCTCTTACCTCGAGACCGGCCCCACCAGCGGGCCCGCCGACCGACGGATCATGCCGCCCCCACCACGGCCGCCGCGCGGCAACGACATCACACGCCTTGTGAGCCGCCTCACCGTCGGGCGCCCGTACAGCACGCGCAACATGACGGTCTTCCCCCTCTACGTGGACGGCGCCACCGACCGCACACGCTACGTCACCCTCGACGAGGCCCTCCGCAACGGCTGGCTCAGAGTCTACGAGAAGGGCGCGGGCCGCGTGCAGGAGGTCATCGTCCGCAACGACTCGCGCCACTACGTGTTCCTCATGGCGGGCGAGATCATCAGCGGCGCCAAGCAGAACCGCGTGATCGCCACCGACACGCTGCTCCGGCCGCATGGGCCCGAGGTTGCCGTGCCCGTCTATTGCGTCGAGCGGGGCCGGTGGGTCGGCAAGACGATGGCGTTCAGATCGGAAAAGAGCTTCGCCAACAACGCGCTGCGCTACAAAGCCCAGTCCAAGGCCGGCCAGGACGCCGTGTGGGAGGAGGTGGGCCGGGTCGCCGGCGAGGCGGGCGTCAGTTCACCCACCTCGGACTTCCAGGCCGTCGTCAACGACAAGGAAGTCCAGAACGCCCTCGCCGACTACGCCAACTGCATGCCCAGGCCGCCGAGGCGCTGCATCGGCGCCGCCATCGTCATCAATAATCGGCTCGCCGGCGTCGAGGTCTTCGCCAACGAGACGCTCTTCGCCGCCCTCTGGCCCAAGGTCCGCCGCGGCTACGCCCTCGACGCCTACCCGATCTACAAGGATTGGCTAGGGTACGAACGCAGGGCGCGGTTCATACCGATCGGCCAGCGTGAGATCAGGGCGTTCCTCAGCCGGGTACACGGCGCACGCTTCACGGCACGCAACGGCATTGACCTCGGCCGCCTCTACGCCATCCGCGGCAACGGCATCGGCGGCGAAGGCCTCGTCTTCGAGGCCAGCGTCATCCACGTCAATTTCGCGCCCGAGCGCTACGTGATCCACCCCGTGATACCGAGGCGCCAGATCGAGCTACGGACAAGAGAGGACTAGAATGAGGGTCGTCGCGGCTCTGGCCATCCTAGGTGTCCTGACCGGCTGCGCGAAGGGGACAAGAACGCACCGAGACGCGGTCCCCCCAGCGGCGATCGCGGAATTCGTCCAGGTTCTCGAGAGCGGCGATCACCACGGGGCCGTCAGAAAGGGCACGGCGGTCTTCGAGAGAGGGCGTGTGGTCCATGACCATGAAAAGGTGTTCGGCGCCTACCCCGCCGTGGACGCCGGCCAAGGAATGATCCGATACGACCTATCCACATTCCAAGGCGAGGCAAGCGTCGGCGTCATATACCTGTTCCTTGAGCAAAGCTCCGGAACCATCATCAGATTCATGTCCTACGAAACAATAGGTCCAGCCGCCGATGAGCCTACAGGCCGACTCGACCGGGGCGAGAAAGAACAGAAAGTGTGAGGTATAGCCATGAAAACTTGGAGGATTTCGCTTTGCCTGACCCTGGGCCTGCTGGCCGCCGGCGCCGCCTGGGCGACGGGGATCATGGTCCCCACCGACGAGAGCGTGCCGCCCCTGGCGGTCAAGTACCACCGGATCGGCACCGTGATCACCGACGGCGTCGCCACGACCAAGGTCGAGCAGGCCTTCATCAACAGCACGGGCCGCCCGCTCGAGGCGAACTTCGTTTTCCCGCTGCCGAAGGACGCGGCGGTCAAGGAGTTCGCCATGTACATCAACGGCAAGCGCACGACGGCCGAGCTGGTCGAGGCCCCGAAGGCGCGCAAGATCTACGAGGACATCGTCCGCCGCGCCCGCGACCCGGCGCTCCTCGAGTTCATGGGCAACCAGCTCTTCCGCATGCGCGTCTTCCCCATCCCGGCCAAAGGCGAGCAGCGCGTCGAGCTCGAGTACTCCCAGACGCTCGAGTACGACGCCGGCCTCTACAAGTACGTCTATCCACTGAAGATCGGCGAACGCTACGCCTCGACGCTCGAGGACCTCGCGCTGAGCGCCACCGTCCGCTCGAAAGTCCCCATCACCACCGTCTATTCGCCGAGCCACACGATCGGCATTGACCGCCAGGGCGAGCACGAGGCCGTCGTCGGCTTCGAGCAGGAGCGCGCCCCGCTCAACAAGGACTTCGTCCTCTACTACGGCGTCAGCGAGAAGAATTTCGGCCTCAACATGCTCGCCAACAAGCCCGCCGGCGAGGACGGGTTCTTCATGCTCATGATCTCGCCCAGCACCGCCGTCGAGGACGCGCAGATCGTCAAGAAAGACGTCGTGTTCGTCTTCGACACCTCCGGCAGCATGTCGGGCGAGAAGATCGAGCAGGCCCGGCGCGCGCTCACCTTCTGCGTCAACAGCCTCAACGAGGGCGACGCCTTCAACATCGTGCAGTTCGCCACGACGGTGAACACCTACAAGCCCGCGATGGTCGCCGTCGCAGACGAGTCCATCCAGGCCGCGCGCGAGTTCATCGCCGGGCTCGACGCCACCGGCGGCACCGACATCAACGCCGCCCTGACCACCGCGCTCGCCATGAGGCCCAGGGACGGCACCCGCCCGTTCATGATCATCTTCCTCACCGACGGCAAGCCCACGCTCGGCGAGACCATCCACGAGAACATCATCAAGAACGTGGCCGCCGCCAACACTGACGCGGTACGCATTTTCATCTTCGGCGTCGGCCACCACGTCAACACCCACCTGCTCGACCGCCTCGCCCAGACGAGCCGGGGCGTGACCGAATACGTCGAGCCGACCGAGGACATCGAGGTGAAGGTCTCGAACTTCTTCGCCAAGGCCTCGCACCCCGTGCTCGCCAACGTCAAGCTCGCCTTCGGCGAGACCATCCGCGCCTACGACCTCTACCCGCGCGAGATGCCCGACCTCTTCAAGGGCGTGCCGCTGCAGGTCTTCGGCCGCTGGAGCGGCTCGGGCGACGTCGCCGTCACGCTCTCCGGCGAGGTCAACGGCGAGAAGCGCTCGTTCACCTACGAGACGACCTTCCCGGAGAAGCACGACGAGAACGAGTTCATCGCCCGGCTCTGGGCCACCCGCCGCGTCGGCTACCTGCTCGACGAAATCCGCCTCCACGGCGAGAATGACGAACTCGTGGACTCCGTCACCACCCTCGCCAAAGAGTACGGCATCGTCACCCCCTACACCTCCTACCTCATCGTCGAGGACCAGCCCCTCCGCCCCACCGGGGGAGAACGCACGGCAGGCAGGTGGCACCACGGACGCGGCGACCGCGACCGCTCGCCTCGAGAATCAACAGGGACAGAGCTCGCCGTAGACGTCATGGACGCCTGGAGCCGCAAGCCGAAGGGAGGCTCGAGCACGAGCGGGCCATCGTTAAACCGCGAGATGAAACCGGACGACGCCGGGACCTCGGCCGAGGGCAACGATGAGGAGCCCGCTCTCATGCCGGACGTCAACAAGATAGAAATCCCGAGGAGTCGGGAGAGCATTGCATATCGCGGCGGCAACGGCCCGGCAGGCGGCTTCGCAAAAGAGGCCCTCGAACTCGAAGAAGGCGAGGTGGCCGTCCGGGCCGCGCGCGGGATCGAGGCACTCAAACGGCGCAACTCGACCGGGCCGGAGGATCGCTACGCCTCCGCGATCCGCAACGTCGGCAAGCGCAACTTCTACCGCCTGGGCGACTACTGGGTCGACGCCACCGTCCAGCCGCACATGCCGGTCCTCAGGGTCAAGTACGGCTCGACGGCGTACTTCTCGCTGCTCGAGTGGCGGCCGGATCTCAAAAAATTCCTCGCCATCGGCGAGAAGCTCGCCCTGGTCGTCGAGGGGCACCTGATTCTCATCGGCGACGAAGGCGAAGAAACGCTCACCAAGGAAGCATTCGAGACGTTTCTCGCCGCAAAGCCCGAAGAAGCCGGCGCGGCCCAAGAGGAATAGCCGTTTCCCCTGCCTGGAGGCGACGGAAGAGAGCGCGCTGCCGCGGACCCGCGGCGGCGCGTTTTCTCTTGGCGCCACGAGCCGGCCCTGTGCTATTCATGGGTCCCGCACGCCGAAGGGAGAGCGCGCCATGGTTGAATACGAGAAGAAGTGGGGCACAAAACAAGTACCCGTATCCGTCGTCATGTACATGGAGAACGTCCGGATCGAGGGCAGCATGTTCCGCGTGCCGCACATGCGCGTCAGCGACGCCATCAACCAGGCCACGAACTTCATCGCCCTCAAGGACGCCACGGTCTACGCGCTCGACTCGGACACGCCCATCCTGAGCAAGCCGTTCATCGCCGTCTCGAGGCACCACATCCTCTTCATGGCGGAAAAGGACTAACCCGCATTTCTCACGCCAGCGCCAGCGCCAGCGCCCACGCCTGCCCATGCTCGAAACCGCCCTGCGGTGACTGGGAGTAGCCACGGGCGCCAGCCCGTGGGGCCCGGCGCCCCGACGAGAACAGAGCCCCATCAGGGGCGATTGAGGCCTTGCCAATCGCGCTCAATCGCCCCTGACGGAGCTCGGATTCTTTCCGCCCAGCGCCAACCATGAGCTTGCCCGCCGTCGGCGGGCTGGCGGGCTTGCCGAACAACCTGTGCCCTCCACGCCCCGTAGGGGCACCACGTGAGTAGCCGGAGGCGTAAGCCTACGGACCGCGAGCAAGGCACAACCAACCTTTCTCGACGGCGCCCCGCCCTCACTCGGGCTCTGACTCCTTCTCGGCCTCGAGCATCCGCTCGATCAGCTCGATCATCTCGCGCTTCTCTTCCCGAAGCTGCCGCGTTGTGCGGATGCGCTCGAGGTACGCCTTCGCGG
>CAZJXV010000085.1:0-14442 GCA_964550015.1 uncultured Verrucomicrobiota bacterium | reverse complement strand
GTACCCGAGAAGCCGAACGAGCCCTGCGCACGGCTTCCGATCTTCTCTCCGGGTCGCAGCAACACGCTCACCCCTTCGGCGCGTTTGCCGTTGAGGGTGACCACCCCGTACACTGTCGCGCCACCCAAGACTACGTCGAGACGTTCATCCTGCCCTTCCTCAAGCATGACCTGGCGAAGTTCCCCCGCCTCGCCGATGGCAGGAGGATCCTCGCGGCTTGCGCGAACCTGGTAGAGTGCGGCCGCGAGGTGCGTGATGGCGTACCTGCCCTGCTCATCCGTAGTCGTCTTGCCATCATGTTTGTAGTCTTCGTTCTCGTAGCGTATGGTGGCACCTTTGATCGGCGTGCCGGCTGACGTAGTCACTGTGCCCGCGATCTGCATGCCCGGGCTCAGCTCGATCGTGAGCTCGGAGTCAGCGCTGTCGGGAGTCCATGGCCTTCTTGCCGGGGCGTAGTCGGGATGTTCTACCAGCAGGACGTAGTCCCCGGGCACGATATTCTTCAGGACAAAGGAGCCCGTGTCGTCGCTCGTCGCATTGAGGTAACGGTAGCCCCCGATCCCTCTGGTGAGCATGACGTATGCGTCTCTCACGGGAAGCTGTCCAGCGCTCGTCACAACGCGCCCGCGGATAGTGAAGCCTTTCGACAGCAGGACCTCCACCTCCTTGCGGCTCTCCCCCTCGACGACCGTGACAACCACGTCCTTGGCGGCAAATTCAGCGTGCTCGACGGGGAACCTGTGCTCGCCGGCAGGAACGTGCTCCACCATGCAGGCACCTTTCGTGTCGGTCGTGATCGTGAGCGCCGGCGGCACCATCGCCCTCATGTCGTCGATGGACAACACGCTCTCCTGGTGCCATGAAAGGCTGGGGTGTACCTGCCCGAGGCTTACCCGTACGTTCTGAACAGGCCGACCGTCGGCCGCCGAGGCTACTTGAAAGACGAGCGTAGTCCCTCTCGACAACTCGACGATAACTTCCTCGGGCTCTGCGTCTTCCTCGATGGAGATGTCCACTTCATATGGCGCGTAGTCTCGGGCGCGGACAACAAGAGTGCATTCCCCTTCGGGAAGCCCCGTCATCTCGAACCGTCCCGCAGGATGGTACACCTGTTCCCGTTCGCCAAAAGCAACTTCGCTGATCCACGCACCAAACACTTCTACCGGCTCGAGGGTCTCCTTGTCGACGACCTGGCCCAAGATCCCTCCGCCACGGCGCAACACGATCTCGAGGCCCGCGGTTGGCGCCGTTGCCTTCCCCTTGGAAGCCAAGTAGCCCTCTGCGCGGGTGAAGTACTCAAACCTTCCCGGCTTGAGGCCGCGGAAAGCGAAGATGCCGCCCTCCTTGGCTACGGCTTCGCGGTGACCATAGCCTACGTGCTGAACTCGTGCGCCCGGAACCGGGTTGCCCGCTTCGTCAACAACCCGGCCGCTCACCGTCGCGCCTTGCAGAACCGTGAAGTCGACGTGCGGCAAAGTAACCCCTGCGAGGACCTCAACGATCTGCGGTTTTGGCTCTATGAAGTCCTCTGTGCTGACCCGGACCTCGTATTTTCCGGGAAGAAACAGGGCCGAGATATAGCTGCCGTCCGGCTTGATGGGCGCTACGTTACTGAAGCTGGACCACGGGAAGGTCGCGGACGCTTCAACCGGACTGAATCCCGCCGAGGAATCCCCCAGCGGTTCCCCACTGTCAGAGGTAACGATTCCCGAGATGCGTCCTCCTTCGGCCAGCGTGATCTCGATATCGCCGACCACTTGCCCCTGCCTGAGCTTGACCGATCCGAACGCGGCCCCGACGTACTCCCGATGATAGGCCGTCAGCCAGTACTCGTTCGGCTCCAGGCCGCTCAGACAAAACGCGCCCGATTCGTCGGTCACGGCGCTAGCGAATGTGGCGAATGTGTGAACGCCACCGGCAAATGCGTGCGCCCCGACCGTCGCATCCTCGAGGGGGCGACCGTCAGGGGCGAGAACGTGCCCGACGATGAAGGCGCCATGGCGAAGCTCGATGCGCACGGGGACGCCGGGTTTGACCTGACCGAGGTCCAAAGACCCGATCATGCAGCCCTGGGCACAGGCGCGCAGTTCCGGGAGTTCAGGCGGCGATACCGGGATCATGAAGTTGCCGCCCTCATCGGCGGTCGCGGACAAGGTGCCGGGCATGTTCCGAGACCAGTTGTGGAAGGAGCAACCTGCACGAGGCTCGGTGCCCCGTGCCGCCAACTGGATCCCCGCCCCCTCGATCGGCTCGCCAGTCTGCTGGTCCACCACGACCCCCATGATCGGCATTGCCGGTGTCAAGGCGAAGTCGAGACTTGCAGTCCCGTTATCAGAGACTTCGACTGTGCTCACATGAGGCGAGCCAAGGCCGTCGGCAAAAGCGACAAACGAGTTGCGGCCAGTTGTGAGTCCAGCGAGCTCGTAGCGGCCGTTCTCGTCTGTCTTCGCTTCCCGCTGACTTGAGAGGCAGAAGACGGTGGCGCCCTTGATCGGCTGGCCGGTTTCCGCATTCGTCACGACGCCGGTGACGACCGGGCGACGCGTGAGTATGATCGTGATCGGCTTGCCAGCGACGACGCCCCCGAATTCCTCGGGGTGATATCCGTCCCTTTGCGCGGCCAGGATCGCGCCATGCGCCGGGGCGTCCTGGAACTCGAAACCACCGTCAGCCGCACTGACCGTGTCGCTGACCTCAACAACCAGCTTTTCGACGCGGCGGCGAAGGACGACGGGAACGCCTCCGAGCGGCCGCCCCTCTTCGTCACGGACGCGACCGCTGATCGTGGCGGGAGGTTCGAGCCTGACAGTGAGTCCCCGGCGGGTCTCGCCGGGCTGGAGTCGTACGCCTGCCAGGTGGCCAGTCGCGTAGCCGGGGAGAGAGGCGGCGAGCACGTATCCGCCCGACTCCAACGCGCCCAATTCGAATGTCCCGTCTGGCCCGGTTCGTGTCCTGGCCATCCCCCAATGCCCGTGGGGGTAGCGGCGCATGCGGGTGAGCCAAGTGGCAGAGCTGGTGATCGTTGCCCCGACGGCGGGTTCCCCTTCCGGTGTCAGCGCCACGCCCGTGATGCGGCCAGCAGGTTCGAGAAACAGCTCGAATGGGCGTTCCTGCTCCGGATAAGGCCATATCTCCCTTACAAGCGTGCCAAGGCCGGCCTTGTGCGCGACGAGCGCGTAGTCGCCCTGCTGAACGCCGTTGAACATTAGCCGACCTGTTGCATCGGTCTTCAGCGTGCAAGCCAACGGAGCCGCGTAGTCGAGAAAATCCACCGCGTGCCCGACGTCGAGCAAGAGGCTCACCGCTATGTCTGCCAGAGAGTCATACTCCCTATTCATGGCGTGGACCACAACCACCGCTTGGCGTCCAAGCTTGAACTCCAGGCTTGCCAACTGCGCAGGCGTCTTCACGGAAGGGTCGATCCTCCCTACATACCACGGTGGAGACTCCCCGGTGCGCTTGATGACCAGGTGCCATGTCTTTCTGGACACCGGCTCGAAACGAAAGCGCCCGGAGCCGTCCGTGCTCGCGCTGGCCAGAGCCGCCTTGGCACTAACGCCGTCGAGAAGAAACAGTTGAGCGTCAACCACAGGACCGGATCGGGCATCGAGGATTATGCCTCCGATAACGCAGGTCCACTCCTCCTCCGTGCCGACCGGCAGATCTTCTTCAGGCGTCTTGGTAATGTCCCCTTCGGCCCTTTCGGCCTGCGTCCCTCTCTCCGGGCGCGGAGGTGCCACAGCCTTCTGGGCGGGTTCTTGGGGCCCGCGGCCGAGGTTGGTGGCGAGAAGGTATACGCCTACGCCGATGGCAATGACGGCGACAAGCAGCAAAGGGCGACTCGTTCTCATGACGTGCCTCCGTTCCTCAGTCCGGCTCCAAGTTGGCGCGCTTGAGCGTCACCGTTATTGCCTCATCGCCACCCGCGACCCGCACCGGCACCGCCGCATCCTCGTACCCCTCGCAGCGCACGCGCAGCGTGTAGTCCCCGTCGGCGACATGGCGGAAAAACTTGCTCCCGGTCTCGTCAGTGGCCAGGAACTCCTCCCTGTAGAAGTCCGCGTACAGCCGCGACTGGTAGGTCTCGGCCGTGATGAGGAAGTCGGCGTCAATGTCGAGGACAACGTTCGCGCCGGGCACCGGGATGCCCGAGGCGTCCCGGGTTTTCACGATCAGATCAGATCCCCGTTGGAAAGCGAACTCAACCACCGTGTCGCGGCCCGCCCCGACGAACGCTCGAGCGCGTGCCAGACCATAGCCCTGTGCACGGGCCAGGATTGCGTACTCGCCCGGAACGAGATCGGCGATCGGAAACCGTGCGGATCCTGCATCGAGGCCCCCTCCCCCGTTCGCGATGAAGCGCCCCTGGCCATCGCAGATGGCGACCTCGACGTACTCGGGTATTTCGCCGTCTTCCGTCGTGGCGCAGCCCTCAACCGCCTCGGTCTCCCCGATGGTCACCACGAGATCAGTGACGTCGCGGCCCGGTTCCTTATTGATATCCATAATCGTCGTGCTCTCGTAAGTCGGCGGGCACACGTAGAGCCGGTACCGGCCGGGCGCAACGCCCGATATCCGGAACGTCCCGTCCTTCCGGGCCTCGAAGCCCGTTCTCCCCCTGCTCCGCACGGAGTTGATCGCCGTCAGCCGACCCTCCCCTTCGAGCAGGGGGACCAGATCCACGCGGGCCATCCAGCACGGCCTGTCTTCGCTGTCCTGCACCACGCCGGCGACGACGTCCGCGGCCAGGTCCAGGTCAAGCTCAGCATCCTGGGCAGCAACCTGGAGGGCGTATGTCATGTCACCATAGCCCGCGTCAAAGTCCTGGCCGGTTGTGTCCACGGCGAGGACGTACCGTCCCGGCGAGAGGCCCTCGATCCGGTAGCGTCCTTGGTTGTCGCCCGTTGTCCAGATCTTCCCGATGTCCGTGCGGTACAGCGCACCGTCGGTCAGGGAAGCACTGACCGATGCGTCGGCGACGGGCTCGCCACCGTAGGTGATTCGACCGAACACGGCGACGCCAGCGCCAAGGACGAAATCGGCACGCGCCACCTCGCCTTCCCGAACGACAACACGCCGGCTATCCATCACCCCGTGCCGGAAGCCGGGGTCTCTCGAAATCGCCACGACACGGTATGCCCCGGGCGCGAGGCTTGGGACGCTGAACTCGCCTTGAGAGTCGGTTTTCATGTCGTGCTCGAAACAGGCGTTCAAGATCGGAGTGCGAATCTGCACGCTCGCACCCGCAATGGGAGACCCCTCAGCGTCGGCGACCCTGCCGGCAATCGTCCCGCCGCGGCCAAGCTCGATCACCAGCTCTTCTTGCGGAGCTCTGTCGAGGTCAAGAGGTCTTCTGAGTGTGGCGAACCCGAAGGCCGAGACGATCAGCACGTAGCGGTCTCGATCGATTCCATCAAGACTGAACCGCCCCGTCTCGTCGGTCTTGGTCTTATAGTCACGCCGGCCGGCGAGCACCGCCGACGCGCCCTTGATCGGCACGTGGTTTTCCCTGGCAACGACGATGCCGCTCACAGTGAAGCCCTTTTCGAGAGCAACCGCGATCGTCTTGCGCCGTTCACCGGGCGCAACCTCGAAGCGGACCGTCGTGGTGCCGAACCGCTCGTGGAGGACGGTTTCCACGTGCAGGCCGGGTTCCAAGGGACCGAACGAGCACACGCCTTCCGCGTCCGTCGTCGGGTACTTCGGGAGCGCACTCGGAATCGCTTCCTTGAGGTTGTGTGACACCACCTCGGCACCCTCCACCGGCGTTCCATCTCGAGCGTCAGTCACAAACAACTCGACCGTTGTTCCAGGATCGAGCTCAACGACAACTTCCTCCGGCTCAGCATCCTTTCTGACCTCGATCCCCTTGACGGTGGAGGTAAGGTAGTCCTCCGCGCCGACCGTAAGGCTGTACCTCCAAGACCTGAGCCCTGTGTGCTCGAACCGGCCGCCGGGACGCTCGCCGTAGCTTGAAGCGCCTTCTACGTCATCCCAGCGGTCCAGCCACTCGGCACGCCCCTCCGGCGTGAGCGCTTCGGCAGGCTCCTCCGGGCGAATGTCGAGCCAAAACAGCTCCACGGGCTCCCGCGTGTCCTTGTCGAGAACGCGGCCGAAGATCCTGCCGCCTCGATCGAGCACAATGACGACATCCTCGGCAGGCGCTTCGATTGTCCCCGTATGCCGGATGAAATCCCTGGCGAAGACCTTGAGAGCATGCGTGCCTGGTCTAAGCGCCCGCAGACAGAACGCTCCTTCCTCGTTCGAAATGGTGATGTCGGATGAGCCGGGAGAATCGGCCAACACGTCCACCCACGCGCCCCACACAGGCTCGCCGTGTGCATCAACGACCCGGCCCGTGATGGTCACGCCGGCATCGAGCACGAAGTCAACGTCTTCGACCGTGCCGCCTGCTGAGACAGTCACTCTGCGCTCCTCGTCACAGATCCAATCGGGGTGCCACGCCTTCACCACGTACTCCGCCGGCGGAAGCGCCGGTGACCTGTACCTGCCGACGCGCCCTTCCGCGGAATCGTCGTATACTGCGAAGCGACCGAGCCACAACGTGTCCTCCGATAACTCCTCCTCTTCCCATATCCTCGTGAACTCGACCTCGCGGTACTGGACCGGATCGCCCTCTTCGTCCCGAACGGTTCCGCAGATGAAGCCGCCCTCGACCAGCCGAACCGTGACGCCGCGAAGCTCGTGATCCCTCGGTATGCTGAACGGCCCGCAGACGACGGGCGCGTACCGCGGCGACTTGGCCAGCACCAGGTGAGCTCCCGACTCGAGACCCGTGAGCAGAAAAGCTCCCTTAGTATCCGTCGTGGCGGACCCCGCGAATCGCCCGCGCACCTCTGCACCGGATACCGGCCGCCCATCAGGAGCCAGCACCCAACCTGAAATCCCCACCGATCCGCCGAGATCCGCTGCCACCAGTTCAGGAGCACCTGTCGGCGCCGGAGCCGCAGGTTCCGGCTCTTCCGTTACTCGACCTTGATTATGCTGCTCCCCGCGGGAGGATCTCTGGGCACTCTCACGATGTTCCGGCTCGGGTTCCGGCCCGAGGCTCGTCAGGGCGAGATACACCCCCACGCCCACGGCGATAATCGCGACCAACAGCCAGGGACGAATCCTTCTCATGACGTGGCTCCGTTCCTCAGTCCGGTTCCAGGTTGGCGCGCTTGAGCGTCACCGTTATTGCCTCATCGCCACCCGCGACCCGCGCCGCCACCGCCGCGTCCTCGTACCCCTCGCAGCGCACGCGCAGCGTGTAGTCGCCATCGGCCGTGTGTGGCTGCGTGACCCGGCCATCCTCGCCACTGGTCCCAACCCCGCCCACTCGGGCGGCGAGTGAGACGTCGCCACCGGGATCCAGGACGACCTGAGCGTTCGGTACGGGCGCGCCGAACCCGTCAAGGACAGTGACGCCCAGCCGTGAACCTTTCTTGAAGTTGAGGTCAACCTGGGTTTCCTCGCCGGCTGCGATTGTCACCTCCCGGCGCAACAGGGCGTAGTCTTTCGCCCACGCGAACAGCGTGAAGCGACCGGCGCCGAGGCCGCGGACAAGATATGGGGAACTCGAGCCGAAGCTCGAGGCATAGACAGACTGCTCATCGACTACGCGGCCTTGCTCATCGCAGATCACAACAAAAAGATAGTCTAGGACTTCTTCGTCCTCACCGCGAGGCCGCACGACGACGGTGGCCTCCTTGACAAGCGTGATCTTCAAGCCGGCCACCTCGCTCTCCGCCCACCTGTGAATCACGAGGAGCTGTCGAGCGAAACCGTCCTTGGCGACGACGAGGCGATACGAGCCCGGGGCAACGGCCCTGATGCAGAAGGTGCCGTCGTCGTTGGTCCTGTAGGAGCCCGAGATCACGTCCCACGCGCCGAAGATGTCGGCCGTCCGGTCGCCCCCGGCCGGCTCGGGAATGGGCGTGATGCTCGCACCTATCACCGGCCACCCGTGCTCGTCGTACACCGTGCCGGAAATGTTCCCGCCGCCAAGCTCGATGTCAAACCGGACGTCCTGGTCGTGAACGCGGACGTCCCGGGTCACACGATTGTCGTACCCCTCGTCGGCCAGCTCAAGACGAAGGGTGTAGGCGCCGGGTCCGAGGCCCCTCAGGTAATAGCAGCCCTGCTCATCGGTCTTCGATGAGGAGAACGAGCGCTCGCCGGAGACGGCGGAAGAGCCCTCCCGCGGCGCAGCATGCAGCTCGATATCTGGGACAGGACGGCCCGCCTGGGTGACGGTGCCGAAAACTGCTGCGCCGCCGAAGACGATGTCCGCGCGTGTGTCGTAACCCGAGCGCACCGTCACGCGCTTTCGCCGGGAGTAGGAATCGTTGCGCGCCACGACCTCGTAGGCCCCCGGCGCGACAGCCTCGATGACGTAGTTGCCCTCCGCGTCAGGCTGCCCGCAGAGGTTGCCCGCGACCCCATACGGCGTATTGACCTCGACCATCGCGTGCGGCGCCGGCGCGCCATCGCTCATGGTCACGGTTCCAACGATGCGACCACAGTCAGTCATTTCAACGAGCAGCTCAGCGTCGCGGCCCTCGTCGAAGTGAGTCGTTTCCTCGAAAGGAGCGTACTGGGCATGCCAAACTTGGAGCAGGTGTTCTCCCGGCACGACGTCCCCGAGGAGGAAGGCACCATCCTGGTCGGTCTCCGTGGACCAGCGTGAGCAGCCGGACTCGGGTGAAGCCTCCCCATCGTACAACTGCACGGCGGCGGCCGCGATGGGAGTGCCATTCGTCTTCGAGAGGACGCGACCGCGAACGGCAAGCGGCTTCTCGAAGTCAGGATCGACTTCTACAGCCAGCACGACCTCGACGACGCGTTCCGTGTCTTCGCTCTCGATCTCCACGACGACGCGCTTCGTCGAGAACTCGGGAGGAGTCAAGTCGGATCGGCTCACCTGGAACTCGTGCCGGCCCGGCGCAACGTGCTCGATCGAGTACGTGCCCTGCACGTCCGTTGCAGCTTCCGGCTCATCAAAGCCGCCGCCGAAATCGTCACCCCAGCCGCCTGACCCATCTCGTTCCCGTCCCTCCACGAACGACGGTGGATACACGGTTGCCCCCTCGATCGGCCGGCCGTCTTCGGCCGAAGTGACGTAGAAGGTCAAGGTCGCGCCACGCACAAGCTCGACGAGAACCTCCTCAGTCTCCCGACCCGTGGCAGTCTCGACACCCTCGACGGCCGCGGGCACGTAGCCTTCAGCGTACACGGAAACCGTGTGCTCCCCCGGCTCAGCTACTGTCAGCTCGAAGCGGCCCTCTGGGTTTTCGCTTGTCTCAACGACCTCATCGGACGGGAACCCTAATTCACCGGGTGACACAAAGAGAACACATCCGTCCAAAGCCACGCTGAACGTTCCGACCGGTTGCCGCGTGCGCTTGTCCACGACGCGGCCACGAATGACGGGCGCCTTGTCGAGCGCGACCTCGACCGTTTTCTCTTCTTCCCCTAACGTCACATATACGTCCAATTGCTTCGTGACGAACTCGGGGTGCTTGACCGTGAAGCTGTAGCGTCCCGGCAGCGCGTGCCCGATCGAACATACGCCGTTCTCTGTCGTTCCCACGTACGACCACGGTCCCGCGTAGAACGGCGCCGCCTCGTTCGACAGGCACGCCTCCTCGACGTTGTGCCCGTCCTCGGCCGACCTGACGTGAAAGGTAAGCGTCGTTCCCCGGACAAGCTCAACGAGGATCTCATCCGTCTCGACACCTTCCCGCGTCTGGATGCCCTCGACCGTCGCGGTGGCGTAGTCAGCGGCATCTACGGTCACCGTACGCTCACCGGGCTCTGTCACAGCCAACTCGAAAAGACCGCCGGGATGCTCCTCTCTCCCCGGGGCAAAGGCAAACCCTTGGTTATAGTCATCCCACTGGACGCTGAAAAGCTCGACCGGCTGCTGCGTGAGCTTGTCCACGACGCGCCCTTTGATCCTGGCAGCGGGGCGGAGCCTGACCACGACGCCCTCAGCGGGAGCGAAATAATGCGTCGTGAATACGCAGAAGCCCGGAGCCGAGACGCTGATTTCATATCGCCCGGGCTCGAAGGAATGCAGGAAGAAAGCCCCAGCCTGGTCGGCTATGGTCTCCAGCTCCCGCCCCCCTACCCAGCCGGCAGATATGGTCGCGCCGGCGACGCGGTTGCCGTCCCAGTCCACGACGCACCCACTGATCGCCACGCCCACGCCGAGAACGAGGTTCAGACCCGTCACCGTTTCACCCGGCGCGACTTCAACCGTTCGTTCCTCAGGCGGCAGCAGATGGCCATGTCTAGCCCTAACCGTGTAAGCGCCCGGCACGAGAACGCCTGACCTGTAATCCCCCGACGCGTCCGTGTGGGCGCAGGCGCCCCACCCGATTTCAGCAAGCTCTATGTCTTCCGGCTCGGTGCGTATTCGGAACCAGACAATGGCCTCCTCAACCGGCACGCCGTGCTCGTCGGTGACAGCACCGGAAACGAAGCCGCCTCTTGCGAGCCTGATCTCGATGCCGTGAACCGCGTGGTCTGCCTCAATCTCCACCGAGTGGCTCTTCGAGGAAACGTACTCCGAATGCTCGGCACAAAGGGAGTGCCTGCCCGGCGGCAAGCCACTGTACGTGAAACGACCTGCCGTGTCGGTCATACATATGTCGGTTCGCCATACCGTCCCGTCGAAGCTGAGTTCTTCGTCGAGCGCTTCCTCCTCATAGGAACATCTGACTGCCGCGCCAGCGAGCGGTCGGCCCCCGAGCGAAAGCACGCGTCCCGAGACCTCGACACGGCCATCGAGATAAACCCGCACAGGTTCGGGGATGTCCGCGCCCGCCTTCCCCGCAGCGCCGGTGTCCCCCTCTTCCCGGACATCGCCGCGCGCTTCGTCGCTGCGGGTTATCTTCGTCGGCGTGGGCCGAGCTCGACGGTCGGCCTCCGGCTCGCGTTCCGGCCCGAGGCTTCTCAAGGCGAAATACACCCCCACGCCCACGACGATGATCGCGACCAGCAGCCAGAGGCGGATCCTTCTCATGACGTCGCTCCGTTCCTTAGTCCCGTTGCAGGTTGGCGCGCTTGAGCGTCACCGTTATTTCCTCATCGCCACCCGCGACCCGCACCGCCACCGCCGCATCCTCGTACCCCTCGCACCGCACGCGGAGCGTGTAGTCGCCGTCTGGGATGCCGTAGAGCGTAAGCCCCTTATCAGGGATCGGGCCGTCCGGCCGCCGCAGGGAGTCGTTGAGGAACACGTAGTCGTTGAGGATCCGGGCGAGGGCCACGTCGCCCCCGGGATCAAGGACCGGGACCGCGTCGTCAAGCTCCTCTCCGTTCTCGTCGAGCGGCAGGACGTTCAGTTGGCGGGCCGCCTTGAGGGAGAACTCGACGCTTGGCTCCTGGTTCGGCGTGACCGAAACCTCGCGAACATCAGGTGCGTAGCGTGCCGCCGGCCCGGGAGGGACTGGGGAATACGGGATGGCGAGGACCAGAAAGCGCCCTGAGCTGAGACCTTCAATCGTGAAGGCGCCCGTCGTCGGCTCGGGCTCGACCCACAACCAGTCGAGGCGGACCCCGTCGTCCTGGAAAACACCGCACGAAAGCGCCGGTGGTGGCGCCCCGTCGTACGTGCGCACGCGCGCGTGCAGGGCAAGGCTGCCACCAAGCTCGACAGTGAGGCCCGAGACGTCGCCATCCGGCCGGACCTCGACAGGAATAGCGCGCGCCGCGTGACCGTAGGCGGTGGCCACGAGCCGGTACGAGCCGGGCGGGACCGACCCGAGACCGAAAGCCCCGTCGCTTGCCGCATGCGTGTGGGCGCGAAAGCGGGTCTCATGCACCGAGAAGAGCTCCCCGAGGCGGTCGGCGTGTTGCGTATAGGACCTCAGGCTCACGTGGGCCCGAGGCAAGGGAGTCCCGGCGCTGTCGAGAACGATGCCGGAGACGGAGCTGCCGCCGAGCTCGATATCAAGCGTGACTTCTCCTTCGCCGATCTCGACGCGCCGGTGGCAGGTGGCGTCGTAGCCGTGCTCACGCTCGTCGAGCTTGATCTGCATCCTGTAGGCGCCCGGCACGAGATGCTCGAACCGGTAACGGCCTCCATCGCCCGTTGTCGCGTAGTCATGGGAAACCGGCGTCCGCTCTGAACGGAGCCCGAGTCTGGCATCCTCGATCGGCTGGCCGCGGCTTGTCAGCCGGCCTTTGACCGTTGCGCCGTGAACGAGCTGGAAGTCCACGCGGACGCTGTCGCCGTCGCTGACCACGATCTCGCGCGTCTCGTACGCGAGCCCGGCACCCGCGTTCTCGAGACTGAGATGGACTTGTTGGCGGCCGGGCACAACGTGCGCGAGCGAGTAGTCTCCCGCTTCGTCGGCTCGGGCATCAACATAGTCCAGGTCATCGATGGCATAAACGATAACGTACGGCACGGGCGCGCCATCAGGACCCACAACGGTGCCGAAGATACGCGCGCCCACCGGCATCTCGATGACGAGGCGTTCCGCGGGCGCCCCGGTGATGCGGAGCTGCGTCTCGGTAAGCGCGTAGTCCTCGTGCCAGGCGCGGAACGTGCCGCGCCCCGGCATGACTTCGTCAAAGGTGAAAGACCCGTGCCGGTCAGTGACCACGGGCACCTTGTAGTCCCGATGCCGACGATCGTCAGTTTCGTTGTCCAGGTCAACCATGGCGCCCCAAATGGGCCGGCCATCCGCCTTCGACACGACGCAGCCGCGCAGCGTCAGCGTTGGATCCAGGGCGACTTCGACCCGCTTTCCTTGCTCCCCTTCGACGACGAGGACGGCGACTTCTTTCGGAGCGAAACCTCGGGGTCGCACGGTGAGCTCGTCAAAACCACCCCCCGGGCGATCCACGGTAAACTTGTGGCGACCAGGACCGACGCCATCAACCAGGCAATGCCCCTCGGCGTCCGTTTCCGCCTCTCCCCCACCCATGCCCATCATCTCGTTCCACGACACCCGCGCTCCCTCGATCAGGCTGCCGTCGAGAGCGGATGTGACATCAAAAACCAGTGTGGCCACTTCGACCGGCTGAAGCTCGATCAGGACGCCGCCCGTCTCGGCGCCTTCCTGGACGCGGATGCCGCGAACCGTCGTCTTCGCATACCCCGGCGCGCCAACTTGCAGTTCGTAAAGGCCCGTGCGCAGGCCGCCGTACTCGAAAAAGCCTCCCGCGCTGAGCGTCTTGAAGGGGGCAAAGTGCGGCTCGATCTCCACGACGAAGTCGTCTATCGGCTCGCCCGTCGTCTTGTCCACAACACGACCTTTGATCGAGCCGCCATGTCGGAGCGTAATCAGCACATCGCCGGCCGGGGCCGTCACTTTGAGTTCCTCTTCGAGGTAGCCCTCGACCCTCACAGTGACTCGGTATCTGCCGGCCGCAATCTCGCGAAAGGCGAATGCGCCGTCCGCATCCGTCTGGAGGTGTTCGCAAACATAGTCGGGCTCGCCGATCTGTATCGTCACACAGACGTCCGCAAGAGGATTCCCGTCGGCGTCAACGATCTTGCCCGATATGAAGCCGCGCTTCTTCTTCAGGACGAGGTCAACGTCGAGCCGCTTCTCACCCGCGGCGAGCTTCACGACCCTCGGCTCCGCATCGCAGTGGCCGCGATCGCTAGCTGTGATCTTGTAGGCACCCGGACGCACCGGGGTCGTCGTATAGCGCCCCTCGTCATCAGCCGTGCCATCTCCGGAGCCGTGAGTGACCTCTATGGGGCCGTCAAACAGGAAGGACCCAAACCAACCGTGCACCACCTCCTCCAACGACTCGATCCTCACAAACGCCGGCACGGGCGAGCCTTCATCATCCCTCACCGTGCCTGCGATAAACGCACCTTGAGGAAGCTCCACTTCCAGCCACCGGAAGGGGTCCTGGGCGTCAACATAGACGTACTCGATCTCGGCCGGCGCGTACGTGTCGTGTGAGACCGTGACCCAGTACTTGCCGGGCGCCAGGTCCGCCATCAAGAAGATGCCTTCCCCGTCCGTATCGCTGGACCCGCCACCCGAGCCCGGTCCCAGCGAAGAACAGCTCACTTCGGCATTCTCGATGGGCGTCCCGTCGCTCGAAAGGACCCGCCCCGCAATCGTCAGAACCAGGTCTTCAGAGATGGATGTCTCGCTCGGGACGTACTCATATCCATCCTCGGCCGTATCTTCCCTTGCGCTGGGCGCACGCCTACCGAAGAAGAATACGTACACGCCCACGCCCACAACGATGATCACGACCAGCAGCCAGGGGCGGATTCGGGGCATGGGCGGCCTCCTCCGTTCCGAGGGGATTCTCGGGGCGGCGGCCTGTCTCGTGGGGTGTCCGACCGGATGATGCGTCCGCCGCGCCAAACCAATGTACCACGGAAAACGCGACCCGGCCAGTCCCCGATTTCACCCGGCCGCGCACCAGAGTCAAACCTCACCGCAGCGCGCGCCG
>CAZJXV010000084.1:0-14527 GCA_964550015.1 uncultured Verrucomicrobiota bacterium | reverse complement strand
GGCCACGCGCCAGAGGAGGCGGTCATGAGTGCCCTGATCACGAGCGCCCCGATCACGATCGCCCCGATCACGATCGCCCCGATCACGATCGCCCCGATCACGATCGCCCTCGCCTTCCTGCACGTGGGTCTGCTCGGCTTTCTCGCGCTCGGCTCGATCCCGATCATCATCCACCTGCTGCACCGGCGCAAGTTCCGCACGGTGATGTGGGCGGCGATGGAGTTCCTGCTCTCGTCGAGCAAAGAGACCGCCCGGCGCCTCAAGATCATGCAGCTTCTCCTGCTGCTCACGCGCATCGCCATCATCCTGTTCATCGTCTCGGCGCTGGCGCGGCCGCACCTGACCGGCGCGTTCTTCGCCGGCTTCCTCGGCCAGAGCCGCGCCGCCTCCACCATCATCCTCGACAACTCCTACAGCATGGACCTGCAGCAGGGCAACGCGACGGCCCTCGACCTGGCCAGGGAGGCCGCAGGCGCCATCGCCTCGACGCTGCGCCGCGGCGATTCGCTCGGGCTTATGACCCTGGGCCCCAAGCCATCGTTCGTGATCGACTCGACGACCGACCCCGAGTTCGTCACGCGCCAAATCCACGCGACCCCGCTCTCGCACGGCGGGACCGACGTGGTCAGCGCGCTCACCGAATGCCTCGAGCGCATGAAGGAATCGCCGCAGGCGCACCGCGAGGTCTTCCTCGTGACCGACGGCCGGCGCGAGGGCTGGCGCGTCGAAGATTCCGCGGGCTGGGAGCGCATCAACACGCTCATCGAGCAATGCGACCCGACGCCCAAGCTCTTCGTCATCGACGTGTCGGCGACCGGCATGGGCGACAACGTCTTCATCGAATCGGTGCGCCTGCCGAGCGCGCCGCCCGTCGTCGGCCGCGGCTACGGGGTCGAGTGCACGGTCCGCGCCCACGGGTTTGAACCCGCCGACGCGCCCGTCGTGACCCTCTACCTCGACGACGAGGAGCGCGAGGCGGGCCGCGTCAAAGGCACCGAGTTCAAGGACGGCGTCTCGACCGCCAAGTTCATCTTCAGGCCAAGGGAACCGGGCTGGCACTGGGGCAAGGTCGCCATCGGACCCGACGCCCTCGCGCCCGACAACACACGCTACTTCGTCTACGAGGTCAGGGACGCCCTGCGCGTGCTCTGTCTCGACGGCTCGCCCTCGTCGAGGCCGCTCGAGGGCGGCATGGACTTCCTGCGCATCGCGCTCGCGCCCGAAAAGCTCCCCGCCGGCCCGTCGCCGGGCGAAACGCCCGGCCCTGAGGAGCCCCTCGGCTTCACGGCGAACATCATCGCACCCACGGTCGCGCCCCTGTCGAAGTTCTGGGAGTTCGACACCGGCGACTACGCCGCCGTTCTCATCACCGACGCCCCGGCCTTTTCCGAGCGGGTCGCCGCCAGCCTCCGGAGCTACGCCTACAGCGGCGGGGGCCTCGTCGTGTTTCTCGGCGAGCGCATCCGCCCCGACGAGTACGCGTCCCTGGCCGATCCCGCGGGCGGGCAGCCGTTCCTGCCGGCGCGCGTCACGGGCCTCAAGGGCACGGCCGTGGAACTCGACGCGCCGGAAGCGCCCGACGCCACGCGCCTCGCCGAGTTCGACTTCAACCACCCCGTCATCAAGCAGTTCGAGGACGCCAAGGACGGCGACCTCACCGCCGCGAGCTTCTACCGCTACGCGGCCGTCTCCGTCGACGAGGACGATCCCGACGTGCACGTGCTCATGCGCTTCGACAACGGCGACCCCTATCTCATCGAGCGCCGCTTCGGCCGGGGCGTCGTCCTGTTGTGCACCTCGAGCGCGGACCTCAGGTGGTCGAACCTGCCGCTCAAACCCGTGTTCCTCCCGCTCATGCACCGGACCGCCTACTGGCTCGCACGGCGCGGCAGCGCGGCGCACGAGCTCACCCCGGGCGAGACGATCCGCTACCCCGTGCCCTCACGCCTCGCCGCTGCGACGCTCACGCTCCAGCGCCCGCGCGGCGGCTCGGAGATCGTCCGGCCCGTCCTCGCCGGCATCCCCGGCGAGAGGGCCGGACCAAAGCTCCCCACGCTCCTCTATGAAGGGACCGACCCGGCGGGCGCCTACACGCTCCTCGCGCCCAGCGCCGACGAGCGGATGGCCGGCGCGCCGGCCGTTGAAACGCAGTTCTGTGTCAACGTCAACCCGCGGGAGAGCGACCTGACGAAGGTCAGCCCGGACGTTGTCCGGTCACTGTTCAAGGCGACGAAAGTCGAGTACCTCGAGACCGACACCGACGTCCTGGGCCGCATCCGCACCAGCCGTCACGGCCGCGAAGTCTGGCGCTACCTGGCGCTCGCCGTCTGCCTCCTGCTGATGACCGAGTCCGTCCTCTCGCACCAGATAGACAGGGTCTAGTTCATCATGGCGCCGGAGTATGTCAGCACACTCGTCGAGAGGGAGACGCGCTTCCTCTTCAACACCCCGCTGTCGCCATGGTTTCTGGGCGGCATCCTCGTCGCCACCGCCCTGCTGGTCACCGCCCTCTACCTGCGCGACCTCCAGACGAAACGGACCCGCCGCCGGTGGCCGCTCCTCGTGCTCCGCCTCATACTCGTGGCGTGCCTGGCAACCATCCTCCTCGAGCCGACGATTGTCCGCCGCCACACGTACCGCGAGGAAACCAGCGTCATCGTCCTCGTTGACGCCTCGAAGAGCATGGAACGCCACGACACCCTCACGCGTCCGGCGCTGCGCATCGCCGCCGCGCGGCTCGCCGGGCTCCTCAGCGAGGAGCAGCTCACCCAGCTTGCCCAGGGCGCCACGCCCGACGCCGTGCTCTCCGACGAGCAGCAGGTGGCCATTGACGGGCTCGCCCGCATTGCCCCCGTCAAGGGGTTGCTCGGCAAGACGGGCAAGCTGGTCGAGGCCCTGCGCGGGCAGCACAACGTCGAGCTCTTCGCCTTCGCCGCCGCCACGAGCCCCGTCAAAGTCGCCGAGGGGCAGACGCTCAGCGACCTCGACCTCATTGACCAGACCGACACCGGCGGGCGAACCGACATCGCCTACGCCCTCAGGCTCATGCGCCAGTTCCCCGCCGAAAAGCGCATCGCCGCCATCATCCTCGTCAGCGACGGCGACGCCAACACCGGCCACAACCCCGTGGACGAGGCCCGGCTCATCAGCGCCGAGAACATCCCCATCTATACCGTCGGCGCCGGTAATCCCGACGAGCCGCGCGACGTCGAGCTCTTCGACGTCAAATCCAAGAAGTCCGTCTATGTCAACGACACCGTCGTCGTCACCGCCGACATCAAGAGCTCCGGATACGACGAGCAGGACGTGACCGTCACCCTGCGCTCCAAGGGCGACACGCTCAGCGAGGAGACCGTGACCCTCGGCGCCCGATCGCGCACGCGCCGCGTCCAGCTCAAGTTCGTGCCGACCCGCCAGGGACTGATGCCCTGCGTCGTCGAGGTCCAGCCCCTCAACGACGAGATCCGCGCCGACAACAACCTCAAGACCTTCGAGCTGGACGTCGTCAAAGGCAAGCGCAAGGTGCTCCTCGTCGAGCAATTCCCGCGCTGGGAGTGGCGCTACCTCAAAAACGCCGTCGGGCGCGACCCCGACTTCGACCTGACCATGGTGCTCTTCCACAGCAACGAACGGTCGGCGCGCGGCGAGCAGTACATCGACCGCTACCCGACGACCAAGCAGGAACTCTACGAGTACGACATCATCATCTTCGGCGACGTGGCCCGCGACGAGTTCAGCCTCAAGCAGCTCGAGCTCACGCACGAGTTCGTCGAAGAGAAGGGCCGCCCCTTCGTCATGGTCGCCGGCGACCGCTATTGCCCCTACGACTTCGCCGGCACGCCGATCGAAAGGCTGCTCCCCATCGTGCTCAAGAGCGATACGCAGGCCCGAGCCGGCCACACCGTGGATTCCGGCTTCAACCTCGAGCCCACGGCCGAGGGCTGGCAGCACCCGATCTTTGCGCTCGCGAACGACACCGAGGAGAATGACCGCCTCTGGGCCGAGCTCCCGCCGTCGTACTGGTGCGCCGACGTGGAGCGCCCCAAAGCCGGAGCGACCACGCTCGCCGTCCACCCGTTCCTGTCGAACCGCTACGGCAAGCTGCCCCTCGTCGTCGCGCAGCAGTACGGCGCGGGCAAAGTCCTCATGCTCAACATTGACAGCACGTGGCGCTGGCGCTACGAGCACGGCGACGTGTACCACTACCGATTCTGGGGCAATATCCTGCGCTGGCTCATCGCCACCCCCCTCGAGGGCGAGGGCAAGTACGTCCGCCTCTCGACCGACAAGGCCAAGTACCGCCAGGGCGAGCTCGTCACCATCACCGCCCGGGTACGCGACAAGGACTACTATCCCTTCAGCGCCGGGCCGGTCTATGCCGACGTGACCGACCCCTTCGCGAGCGTGCGCCGCGTGCCCCTCGAACTGCAGGACGCCAGGAACGGCCTGTATGAGGGACGGCTCACGGCGAGCACCGGCGGGAGCTGGCGCCTCCAGTCGGTCGTGCCCGACCTCGGCGAGGAAGGCTCACAAGCCGCGCTCAAGATCGAAGTCGAAACCGAGGCGCTCGAGGCCCGCAGCCTCCGGATGCGCGCCGGCCTGCTGCGCGACCTCGCCGAGATCACCGGCGGCCGCTTCCACATGCTCGACACGGCCGAGGCGATCCCCGGCGAGATCGAGCGCCTCAGCGCCACGAGCAGCGTCACTTCCCGCAAGGGCCTCTGGGATACCTTCTACGTCATCCTGCTCTTTGCCGGCTTCATTACGGGTGAATGGCTCTTGCGAAAGCAGAAAGGATACGTCTAGCCATGCGCACGAACACAGACGCGACCGGCAACGGCCTCCCGAGGGAGTTGAACCGGAAATTCGGCCAAGCGCGCCTGCGCATCCGCGCCATGAGCGCGCTCAAGGGCCTCGCCCTCGTCGTCCTGACCGTCCTTGCGGCCTTCGCCTTCGCCGTCGTGCTCGACCGCGTCTTCTACCTGCAAACGCCCTTCCGCGTGTTGGTCCTCGCCGCCGCGATCGCGGCCCTCGCCGTGTGCCTCGTGGCGAACCTCGCCCTGCCGCTGCTCCGGCGCTACACGGCAAGACAGATCGCCCTCAGCGTCGAGGACCGCCACCCCCGCCTCGGCGACCTCGTCGTAAGCACCGTCGAGCTCTCGGAAACGCGCGCCGCCGGCCGGCTCATCACCTCCTCACAGCTCGTCGATGCGCTCGCCGGCGAGACCCTCGACCGCACCCGGGACGTGGACTTCCGCTCCGTCGCCCCGTTCGCCGCCATCCGCTGGGCGCTGGTGCTCGCCGTGGTGCTCACCGGGATCGTCGGCGCCTACTGCATCGCCGAACCGCTCGTTGCGCAGAACGTCTTCGCGCGCATGCTCAACCCGACGGCCGACATCCCCCCGTTCACGCACACCTCGCTCGCCGTCGAGCCCGGCTCCCTGGCCGTGGCGAAGGGCAGTGACGTCCAGGTCGCCGCAATCGCCTCGGGCAAGGTCCCCGCGCAGGGCAAGCTTGCGTGGCGAACGGAAGGCGGCCGCTGGAAGCGTCGCTCGATCGCCGCCGACAGCAACAACGCCTACGAGTTCACGTTCAAGAACGTGCTGCGCCCCATCGAGTATCGCTATCGGGCGGGCGACGCGCGCACGGCCACCTACTCCATCGTGCCCATCGAGGCCCCGGCCGTCATCAACGTGGCCGTCACCTATCACTACCCCGACTACACCGGCCGCGGCAAGCAACCTGGCCCGTCGAGCGGCGGCAACATCCGCATGCTGCGCGGCACCCGGGCAAGCGTGACCGCCACCGCGACCAAAGCGGTCCGGAGCGCCTGGGTCGTCTTCGCGGACGGCACCCGCGCGGACCTCGACGTGCGCGGCGCCGCCGTCGGGCCGCTGCGCCTCATCGTCAACACCAAGACCACCTACACCTTCCACCTGCGCGACACGCACGGCTTCACGAACGCCGAGCCGGTGCCCTATACGATCGTCCCGCTGCCCGACCGCGAGCCCGAGATCACCATCACCGAGCCGACGGGCTCGCTCGATCGCACCACCGATATGGACGTGCCCGTCCGCTTCATGGCGCGCGACGACTTCGGACTCGCCACGATGCAGTTGCTTTACCACGCCACCCCCAAAACCCCCGCCGACGAGAAAGACCGCACGCCTGAGGACGACATCCAGGGCGCCGTGCCCATCGAGCTGCCGGAGCCGGGAACGACCGAGTTCGCCGCCGAGTACCTGCTCGAACTCTCGACCCTCGAGCTGCGCCCCGGCATGGTGCTCCGGTACTGGTTCGAGGCGACCGACAACGACACCGTGGACGGCCCCAAGACCGGCCGCTCCGTCGAACGCACCATCACCATCATCTCCGACGAGGATTCCTTCACCGTGATCGAGCGCGAGCAGCTCGCCCTCCAGCGCCGGCTTCGCAAGATCATCGAACAGCAAACGGCCAACAAGAAGCTCACGGAGCAGCTCGAGACCGAGCTCGCCGACAAGACCGAACTCTCGCCGCAAGAAACCGACCGCCTCGACGAGGCGAAACGCGCCGAGGACGCCATCGCCGCCTCCACCAAGGAGCTCGCCGACGACTTCGACGCCACGACCGAGAAAATGGAGGAGAACCCTCTCATCGAGACAAAGTCCGTCATGCGCATGAAGGACATGAAGGCCGCCCTCGCCGATCTCGCCCGACGCGAGATGGCCCAGGCAAGCTCGCAGCTCAAGTCCGCCCGCGAGACCCAACAACCCGACGAGCGCTCCCGCCAGCTCGACCAGGCCGGCAAGACGGAGGAGGAAATCCTCGAGGCCCTCAACCGCATTGACGAGCAGTTCGACAAGCTCCAGGACGAGCAGCGCCTGCTGAGCCTCGCCAAGAGCGCCCAAGCCATGGCGCGCCAACAGGACAAGAACGCCGACCAGACCCGAGACGCGCGCCGCGACCTCTCGGGCAAGCCGCCCGAACAGCTCGACGAGGAACAGAAGCGCCGCCTCAAAAAACTCGTAGACCGCGAGCGCAAGCTCCAGGAGAAGCTCGAGGAGTTCCAGGAGCAGATGCAGCGCACGATGAGTCAGCTCGAGCACAAGGGCTCCGAGGACGCCGAGGCGGTCAAGAACGCCCTCGAGTCCATGAAAGAAAGCGGCCTCGCCGACAAGCTGCAGCAGGCGATGCAGGACCTCCAGGCCAACCACCTCAACAAGAGCCTCAAGCCCCAGAAGGAGGCCTCGGACACCCTCTGGCAGATGGCCAAACGGCTCGAGGCCGCCCAGATGGCCAAGCTCGGCAGCGAATTCGAGAACATCGACCAGGCGATGCAGGCGCAGATCGCCGAGATAGACCGCCTCATCGAGCTTCAACGCGAGATCATCGCCTCGACGCAGAAGCTCCCCACCGGCGAGGAGGCGCGCGAAGACGGCGACGGCGATGGCGGCGACGACGCCGTTGCCGACATGCTCGACCGCTACGGCAAGGTCGAGGAGTCGCAAACGCGGCTGCACGAACGCGCCGGCGACTTCCGCGACTTGCTCGCCGAGATCTTCGAGCAGATCGTCGTCGTCGGCCTCGACCCGGTCACCCCGCTTCGGGCCGCCGTCAACTCGATGCGCGACGCCGCCGGGCGGCTCGGCGAGCTCAAGCGCGGCGACGCCCTCGCCGACGAGCAACGCGCGCTCGAGGCCCTCCTCGAGGCGCGCGGGCAGCTCGCCCAGGCCCTGGCGAAAATGATGGCCGAGTCGCAGATGACCATGATGCAGCAGGGCCTCGACAAGCTCGCCGAGATCATCGAAAAGCAGCGCAAGATCAACGACGACACCAAGGACACCGACGCCCAGCGCCCCTCGCGCCAGGAGCTCAGCGCCGCCTTCCGGCGGCTCATCGAGCGGCTCGGCAACCGCCAGGGCCGCCTCGGAGACGAGGTCATCGAGCTGGGTGGTCAGTTCCGCCGGCTCCGCGAGATCGGCGAAAAAATGGGCGAGGTCTCGACCATGCTCAAGGAGCTGCGCACCGGCAAGGACACGCAGACCGAGCAGGACAAGATCCTCACCGCCCTCATGCAGCTCCAGTTCCAGCTCCAGGCCCAGATGGACGCCATGATGATGGCCGCCGGAATGAGCGCCGCCCGGGGCACCGCCGGCACCGGCAACCGCGACGGCACCCAGCAGCGCCCGCGCCTCATCCCACTGCCCGAGGGGGGCCTCGCCGACATGAGGCTGCCCGACCGCCTGCGCCGCGAGCTGCTCCAGGCCTGGAACGAGAAGTACCCCGAGAGCTTCCGCGAGCTGCTCAGCCTCTACTACAGGCGGCTCTCGGACGAGGAGAACCCGTATTGAGGCACGCACCATGAAGCGGCGACACCCGTTCCACACAAGCCTGAGCGTGGCCTTGCTTGTCGCGGTCACGTTGGCCGCCGTGCCGCACGGCGCCGCCGCGAAGATCCCCCTCCAGGTCCGCGACGCAACCAAGGAAGGCCTCGACTACCTCGCGCGCACGCAGAAGGACGACGGCTCGTGGCCCGACTACTACGGCCAGAGCCCCGGCGTCGTCGGCCTCGTTGTGCTCGCCTTCTTCGCGCACGGTGAAGTCCCCGGACGCGGCCCGTACAAGGAAACCATCGAGAAAGCGCTCGGCTACCTGCTGGCCAACGCCAACGAGGAGAACGGCCTCATCTCGCGCGCCGGCAGCCAGGAAATGTACAACCACGGCTTCGCCACGCTCGCGCTTGCCGAGGCCTACGGCATGTCGAAGCGGCCCGAGGTCGAGCGCGTCCTGCGCAAGGCCGTGGACCTCATCGTGCGCTGCCAGAACCGGCGCGGCGGTTGGCGCTACAACCCCGTCCCGGCCGACGACGACATCACCGTGACCGGCTGCCAGCTCATGGCGCTGCGCGCCGCCGACAACGCCGGCATCAACGTGCCCCGCAAGACGATTCAAAAAGGCGTCGAGTACATCGAGTCGTGCTACTCCTACGGCGGGTTCGGCTACCAGCCCGGCGGCTCGCCCAACACCCCGCGCACCGGCATCGGCGTCCTGCTCCTCCAACTGCTCGGCAAGGAAGACAGCGAGAAAGTCAAGAAAGGCGTCGAGTACCTCAACACGCATCCCCCGCGCCATCCCGGCCACTACTTCTTCTACGGCACCTACTACTGCGCGCAAGCCATGTTCCAGTTCGGCGGCGCCGACTGGAAAAAGTGGAACGACGACATGACCAGGGAGCTGCTGCGGCTCCAGATCAAGGCCCCCGGCACGGAGCACGGAAGCTGGCCCCAGACCGGTTCCGCCGGCGGCAAGGTGTTTGCCACCGCCATGTCGCTCCTCGCGCTCGAGATCAACTGGCGATACCTCCCCATCTACCAGCGATAAAACAAGGACGGACGCATGAAACGCTATCGAAACCTCACCGTGGCACTCGGCGCCACGCTCGCCCTGCTCGCCTGCCCCGCCTGGGGACAGGGCCGAATGGGAATGCGGCCGCCCCACGGCGACCTCGAGCAGATCACCGAGTCGAAGCCGCTCACCAGCGACGTGCTGCACCTCAACAACGGCGACAAGATCTCCGGCACGATCCTGCGGCTCGATGACGGGATGCTCGTCGCCGCCGGCGAGCTCGTCGAGGGCGACGTCCGCGTCCCGCTCACACACGTCAAGCTCGCGCTGTTCCGCACGCCCAAAGACCTCCCCGAGCTGCCCGGCGACCGCCTCATCTTCCCGAACGCCGACCGCCTCAGCGTCACCCTCAACGGCCTCCAAAACGACGTCCTCAAGGCCACGACCAGCGCCGGCGACACGCTCGACATCAAAACCGAGCGCCTCACCGGCGTCGTCTTCGCGCGCAAGCCCCACACGGTCTACGAAAACGACTTCGAGTCCGACGACCTCAAGGGCCTCACCCCGGTCAGCGGCAAGTGGGCCATCGAAGACGGCCGCCTCGTCCAGAAAGAACGCAACGCCTCGTTCTCCAACGCCACGCTCAAAGTCACGCAGGACGGCCGGTTCCAGTACGAGTGGACGGCCAACCTGCTGTCCGGCTACACGTACGGCTTCTACTTCTTCGCCGAGAACAACCAGTCGGTCCACGGCGGCACCTCGTACTTCGTGCTGGCCCAGGGCCGCAGCATCTACCTCTACAAAGCCCTCAACGACCAGCAGCATTACTACGCCAACTACACGATACCCAAGCGCACCAAGCGAACGCAGTTCCGGCTCGACTACAACCCCGACAACGGCCACATCGTCCTCATCGTGGACGGCAAGGACGCCTTCCGCTATCGCGACCCCCAACCCATCCAGAGCGGCCGCTTCGTCGTGCTGCGCGTCGACAGCGTCGGCGAATTCGACGACGTCGTCGTCAGGCGCCTCGGCGGCGGCCGCATCCTCGCCCAGGAGGCCAAGGCCCGCGGCCGCGACATCGTCTGCCTCGCCAACAACGACGAGGTCTCCGGCACCGTGCTCGGCATGGACGCCGAGACGGTGCTCATGAAAACCGACTACGACGAGGACCCCGTGGATATCCAGCGCAGCTACGTCTCCTCGGTCACCTTCTACCGCCAGGCCGCCACGGCGGCCGGAGACGACAGCGCGCGCATCACCCTTGTCAACGACGACGTCATCACCGGCCGATTGGTCCAACTCGACGCCGAAACTCTGGTCGTCGAAACGGACGTGCTTGGCCGCGTCACGCTCGCGCGCGCCCTGGTCCGCGAGCTCAGGGCCGCCGACGCGGTAGGCGAACCCATCGGCGACGCGCGCGATGAAGAACCAGTCCCCGTGCTGAGAGGCGTGCAACGCGGCCGATTCGGAGGCGGCGGCTTTGTTGTCATTGATGACGGGGACGAACAGATCATTATCGAAAACGAGGGCGACGATGACGTGTTCTAGGGCGCCGCTACCTGGCCGCCTTCATATCACGACGGGGGACGCATCATCGAACTGAAAGAACGTATCCTCGATCTGCTGCGCGCCGAGAAAGGCCGCCCCCTCCGGCGCGGCGCCATCTTCTCGCGGCTCGGCATTCCGCGCCCCCGACAGGCCGCCGCCCGCAACACCCTCGCCGACCTCGCGCGAAACGGCGACGTCATCCGCCTCAAGCGCGGCTTCTTCACGCTGCCGCGCCCCCACCAGCTCGTCGCCGGCGTGCTCAAGGCGCACCCCCGGGGCTTCGGCTTCGTCGTGCCCGCCGACGAGTCGCTCGAAGACATCTACGTCCACCGCGAAAACATGTCCACCGCCCTCGACGGCGACACCGTGCTCGTGCGCTGCCTGCCGCCCCTGCCCTACAAGCACGCCAAAGGCCCCGAAGGCGTCATCGTCGAGGTCACCAGGCGCCGCAGCTCCCAGGTCGTCGGCACCCTGCGCAAGAGCGGCCACTTCCACTACGTGCTCCCCGACAACCCCGCCATCTTCCAGGACGTGCTCGTCCCCGACGACGCGCTCGGCAAAGCAGCCGTCGGCGACAAGGTCGTCGCCAAAATCACCAAGTGGGAATCGAAGCACCTCAACCCCGAAGGCGCCGTCGTCAAAGTCCTCGGCCCCAGCGGCAACATCCGGACCGACATCGCCGCCGTCGTCGCCCGCTACGAGCTCCCGAAGGCGTTCCCCAGAGCCGTCTTTGCCGAAGCCCGCGCCGCGCCCGAGACGGTCCCGCCCGAGGAAATCGCCGCGCGACGCGACTTCCGCGACGAGCCGATTGTCACAATCGATCCAAAGACCGCCAAGGACTTCGACGACGCCGTGCACCTCCACCGGGAGGCCGGCGGCCGCTGGCGCCTCGGCGTGCACATCGCCGACGTCGCCCACTACGTGCCCGAGGCCGGCGCGCTCGACCAGGAAGCCGCCCGGCGCGGCACGAGCTGCTACCTGCTCGACACCGTCATCCCCATGCTGCCCCCGAACCTCTCCAACCACCTCTGCAGCCTCCGCCCCCGCACCGACCGCCTCACCCGCTCGGTCATCATGACGTTCGGCGACGACGGCATCCTCCAGCGCTACGACATCTGCCGCAGCGTCATCAACTCGAAGCGCCGCTTCACCTACGAGGAGGTCCAGACCATCCTCGACGGGAAGAAAGGCTCGCGCTTCGCCGCCACCCTCAAGGACATGGCCGCGCTCGCCGGCGTGCTGCGCGGCCGCCGCCGCGAGCGCGGATGCGTGGACTTCGACGTGCCCGCGCCGAAACCCGTCGTCGGCCCAAGCGGCGAAGTCGAGTCGTTCGAAATCGAGCGCCGCGACGACGCCCACGGCCTCATCGAGGAGTTCATGATCGCCGCGAACGAAACCGTCGCGCACCACCTCCTGCTCAAGGCGCAGCCGACGGTCTTCCGCGTCCACGAGGAGCCCGACGAGGAGAAGCTCGCCGAGTTCGCCATGCTCGCGCGCCACTTCGGCCACGACATCTCGACCGCCCCCTCACCGCGCGAGATCCAGCGCGTGCTCGACGAGGCACAGGGCGCGCCCGAGGCCTATCCACTCGGCGTCGCCTACCTCCGCTCGATGAAGCTCGCCAAGTACGCCGTCGAGAACATCGGCCACTTCGGGCTCGCCTCGGACGCCTACCTGCACTTCACCTCGCCCATCCGCCGCTACCCGGACCTCGTCGTGCACCGCAGCCTCGACGCCCGCACACCGCGCAGCGCCACAGCGCGCGAGGAGCTCGAGGCGCGCCTCGCCCAGGCCGCAGCCCGCAGCTCCGAGACCGAGCGCACCGCCGAGGACGCCGAAACCGAGCTGCGCACGATAGCCACGCTCCGCTACCTCGACCGCCTGCTTCGCGGCAAACGGCCCCCCGTCCTCGACGGCATCGTACGCGACATCAAGTCCTTCGGCCTGCAGGTGAGCCTTGTGGACTACCTGATCGAGGGCACCGTCCGCCTCTCGTCGCTGGTGGACGACTACTACCGCTTCGACCGCCACGCCAAACGCCTCGTCGGCAGGCGGCGGCGCAAGGTCTTCAGCGCGGGGATGCCGCTCAAGGTGCGGCTCAGGCGGGTAGATATCTTCACGCGCGAGATCGAGCTGACCCTGGCCGCCCACGCCAAATGACCCGGCCGGCGGCCTACTCCTCGGTCACTGGCTCGCCCCTCACACGAGGTGATCCCACCGGCCCCCGCGTCTAGCGTCTGACTGCGCAGGTTCGCGTATGCCCCGCCCAGCCGCGAAGCGGCGACGGAACCTAGCCTGGGGCGTCAGCCCCAGGGAAGGGGGGGTGACGCAAGAGTCAACCGAGCACCGAAGGCCCGCCGGAGGCGGGTAGATGCGACAGAACATCGCTCGAAATCACACGAACACTCTGGTAACCAACCACTAGTCCGAGACGGACGTCGTCCCGGACGCATCGCCGACGCTCTCCTCGACGGACTGCTTCAGCACGAGGTCGAACTTCACCCCCGGCGGCAGCTCCCCCTGCTTGCCCGCCACATTCAGGATGCACGCCCACCCTTTCTCGCCGGAACGGCATTTGACCAGCAGCGTATTCCGGCCCTTCTTGAGCGTGATCTCCACCGCTCTCTCCTCGTCGAGCGGCTCGGGAGCGTCCAGGACCTCTGCTTTGTTGAGCCAGACCGTGCTCGGGCTGTCGCACGCGAACGCGAGCAGGACGCCCGTGGCGGCCTCGGCGTACAGATTCAGCGCCGCGTAGGCCGACCCCTTGGCTGATTCGCCGAAGATCTGCGCAAAGTCCACCATGCCGTCCGGCTGAAGCGCCTCCACCGGCAGCGGCTGCCAGGCGAACCGAGCACCGTTCCACTTACAGCCGCGTTGGAAGTCCACCTTCTTCTCAGGCGGATAGGCCGTCGCGCCGCCGCCGTCCGCCCCGTCGGGAAACGGGCCGATGACCCGCACGTCGAGCCACTTGTACACGTCGAGCCGCCCGCTGCGGTACGCCTCCCCGAGCACCGTGATCCTCACCGGCAGCGTGACGCGGCCGAGCGGCACCCCCTCGACCAGCGTCAACTGCGCCGGGATCTCGGCGGCCCGCCCCCCGCGCAGGCGCCACCCGATCGTCGTGCCCGGAACCAACAACACACCGGACGGCGCATCAACGATGATCCGGCCCGTGAGAAGCTGCTCGAGGGTATTGGTGAGCTTGAACGTCAGTGTGCGCGTGATCTCGCCCCCGGCCTTCGCCGGCTGCGGCGCCGGGTCAACGGAGACCTCCCACTCGAGAAAGTCCGTGTCCATCGGCAGCGCCGCGGCTTCCTCCGCCGGCCCCGTGTCGGCCCCGTTGTCAATGTCGAGCCCTTCGGCGTCGCCTTCCTCCGGCGCCTCGACGACCTCCGGCTCCGGCCCCGTATGCCGCTCCTTGGCCTTCAGCCCACAGCCGGCCGCGAGGGCCGCAGCAAGCAGCACGCCCGGAATGTATGACACTCGCTTCATTGGCCGCTCGCTCGTGTAGTGCGTCTAACGCTTCTTTACATTCGGCAATCTGAGCTATGCGTTTCCCTGCCGGCTTCAGCCGGCACTCCCGCTTGCCACCGGCTTCAGCCGGTGGTCTCCCGGCACCTAAGGAACCCACCTGAGCCGGCTGATGGTC
>CAZJXV010000083.1:0-14839 GCA_964550015.1 uncultured Verrucomicrobiota bacterium | reverse complement strand
CTTCGCACTGGAACAAGCCCTCCTCAGATTCGTATACCTTGCCCGAATAATGACTGTCCGCGCGCCAGCTCTGGCTGTGGGCCTCGACGATAAGGCTCAAGCGGAACTTCGTGACCGGGCGCCCATCCGAGGCCCGCACGACGGACCCACGCACTGACCCAGTCTCCGGCAGGTAGATAACCTGGAAGACTTCCTCGCCGGCCACCACCTCGAACGGCTCGGTCGTATGCCTCCATCTGCCGCCGACGTTCACCTCGATGACCGAGAGGCCGGCAGCCACATCCGCTAAGGAGAACGAACCATCTTCAGAATTGAATCTTCCGCTGGATGAGGCCCGATTTCCCTTCCCGCTAACACGAAGGTAGAACTCCGTGACCGGGCGGCCATCCGACTCCTGATACACGAAGCCGCTGACTGTGCCGAAACCGATCGCCTTGAAGGTGAAATCAACGTCATCGGCGCTGCACGTGACTTCCCGCGAGTGCGAACCCACGCGGGCGAACCCGCGCTCCTGAGAGACCCACACGTGATACTCTTCTCCCTCGGCGAGGTCGTCGAACCGGTAACGCCCGTCCGAGTCCGTGGCGCCGTCGCGAGCTCCCCGGGACCAGTGGATGCTCACCCGGAATCCAGCGAGCGGCTGGTCCTGGTCGTCGGTCACCCGCCCGGCAATATGGCCCAAGGCGGGCAGGGCCAAGTTGACGCCCGTTACCTTCTTGCCTCCGACGATGGGCACCACGCCCGAAACGACCTCCCGCTCACCCAGACTCGCCTTGACCCGGTACGTGCCGTCCGCAACCGCGACCAGAATGTAATGGCCCTCCTCGTCCGTGGTAGTAGCCTTCAGCCCCACACTCGACCAGGACCTGCGCGTCTCCAGAAGCTGCACGGCCGCCTGGGCCTGTGGCTCTCCGTTCTCGTCGAGAACGGTCCCCTCGATGCTCGCGCCCTCCTTCTTCAAGACGACGACAACCTCCTTCGTCCCGCTGGTGACGCCGTCCGGCTCGAAGCTGAGCTCCGTGTTGGCGTACAGCGGATGGCTGACCAGCAAGCCCATGATCGTCGAGTGGTACTGGCGCATGCGCATGACGAACGTGCCGTCTCCCTCCGAGAAGCCCCGGCCGAGTGGCCCGGACCAGCCCGATTCGTCCGTTTTCCCCTTGACCACGAGCAAGGCGCCGAAGATCGGCTCGCCCTCTTCATCAACGACCTTGCCGGCGATGGCCGGTTTCTTGGTGAGCCGAAGCTCGATCCCGGACTGATGCTCTCCCACGACAACTTCGACAACAACGGATCCGCCAAGACGGTAGCTGTCTGCAAGGTTAGGACTTGGGAACTCCGGGCCGATCGTGGTGTGGATTCTGTTCTTGCCTTCGGCAAGCCCCCCAAGCGTGAAACGGCCCTCCTCGTCGCCTTCCGTCCTGACGCTGCGCGTGACGATGCGCCTGACCCGATGCCCTCTTACATGCACGCCCGGCACAGGCGCATCCGTCTCGTCATCAATCACAGTTCCCGACACCATGGCGCCCTTGACCAGTTCAATTGTCACGGGCGGCGCCACCCCTTCCTCCTCGACGTGAACGGTTGCTTTCTCTTTCGAGTAGTACTCTTTCCACGAAGCGGACAATTCCGCGTCCATCCCGGGAAGGACCGACACCTTGAACACACCATCCGAATCCGTCTCTACCGTTTCCCCCACGACCGAACCACCGCACTCAACATGCAGCGCGCGTGTTTGGACAATCCGTGGTGTCACCGCGGCCCCGGCCACGGGCTCCCCTGTATCGGCAAGGAGAACCCTGCCCTCGACGGTGCACGTGCGCGGCAAGCGCACGATGAGATCCTCCCTATCCGTCCTGACTCCGGCGTCAAGCCACAGCGAAGCAAAGCCTTCCGCCTTTGCCCGAACGGAATACCATCCGGACTGCACGTTTTCAGTGCGGAAGCGCCCCGCAGCGTCAGTGACAATCTCAAGCTCAGCATCGCGCACATAGCGCAGCGTCACGATTGCCTTCGGCACCGGCTCGCCTTCGGTATCCACCACGGTGCCCGCGATCGCCGCCCCCGGCCTCAACACGAGGCGCACGCCCGTGACCGAGTCCCTTCCGGGCCGATAGGTGACCGGATACCAGCATGGCGCCCGGAAGGACACTTCAAGCCCCGGCATGTAATAGCAGCGGCCTTTGCTTGTCGCCGTGATCAGCAGCCGCTTCTTCGGCAGGTCCCGGGCCCGGAAGTCCCCATCGGCATCCGTCTTGAGACGCCTCGCCACTGGATACTTTTTCGTTTCGTGAGACCTCACGTCGCCGCAGATGAGCACCGCCGCCTCCGCGACGCCCTTGCCGGCCTCGTCCACGACCTGCCCGGCGATTGTGTAGCCCGTCGGCGTCAGCACCATCTCTTCCGCATCAGGTGCTGCGCCTGGCTCTCCTTCACCCCGTTCGGCTGCGCTCGCGGCATGGCCACGGCCTGTCTTGGTCCGGGCGCTCGTGCGGCCGTCGCCGCCGGCCGTTACCGGACCACCCGGCCGCCCGGCTGCGTCGTCGTACTCGCGGTTCATGCCCACGACCAGGACGACTGCAATCACGACGATCAATACAAACAAAAGGCCGAATGCAATCGGAATGACCGGAATTGGCTTCCCCTCCTTGCCCACCATGTGCACCTCTCTCTTCTACTCACCTTCCTCGATCTTCGTGATCGCGATGTCTTGCCTCACGCGCTCTCTTCTCGCCGCGGACAACGGAGGCGACATGTCGGCAATTGGGGCTTGTGACCAGCTCATTCACGGCAATGCCATCCGGCACAGGGCCCAGGGAGACTTCCCGGACCCGCAACTCGGCCTCCGCAGCTTCGGCCAGAGACGCGCCGCCAGCTTCCACAGATACAAGACCCAGCATCAGGACTATCAGGAGGTAGCTCGACGTCTTCGTGGCACAATTCCTCGCGAGCAGTAATGACCCATGGCTTCGGCGCAACGAGCCTCGAAGCTACCCAAATATTATCATATGTCCGCGTGAATGCCAAGTGCTCTCTGAGGTGATTCTCTTGCGTCATCCGGCAGGTCTGACGCTTGGCAGGCTCTGTGGGGAACTCAATCGGGACTACTGCACGATCCGGCGCTGGTACATGGCCCACTCGGCCACCGACAGCAGCACCGCCAGCAGCACGAGGTAGTACCAGAGCGGGAAGTGCAGCGTCGAGGCGCCGAAACCGCCCGGCTCACCGGCGCCGCCGATGTCGCCCGGCTTCGGCTCGATGTCGGACTCCGACTCGCTCGCGAGGCTCACCGCCACCACGGCATCGAGTGTCTCCCCCTTCACCTCGTAGAAGCCCGCCCGCTCCGTGGCGCCAAAGGCCACAGTGTCGCCCTCGCGCCGGATGCGTACCGGCTCTCCCGACGGCCCGGTAATGGTGAACTCCCGGTCGGCGATCTCCGCTACGTCCAGCCGCAACTGCCTGCCCGTCTGAAGGCTGGTGTCCGGCATGCCCTTCGGCTGCGTGAACCAGGTGATCGAGTTCGCGATGATCACCGGAAACGCCACCCGCAGCGGCAGGTCCGACCGGTTGACGTTGAACGCAAAAAACAGCACGGTCCGCCGGGCAGTCTGCTCGAGAAACAGCAGCGGGTGCTCGAACGAGCTCACGAGCACCTCGGCCCCCGCCGGCGCCTCGACCTCGTACGCCTCCCCAATCAGCACCTGCTCGAGCTCGACGTACGCCAGCAGCGGGCTCCCCTCGGCCACCTCGGTCACGATCACCTCCTCGAGCGCCTCGCCGATGTGCCACGGAAGCTCCTCCGCATCGCGCGGCGGGTAAATGACGACGAAGTTGCCCGCGCCCGCCTCCGCCGGGTAGCAGCGGTCGAAGACCGTCAGGTCGAACCGCTCCGCGGCGTCATACTCCTCGGGCGCAACCGTCGTGAGCAGCACGCTCGTCTCGTTCGCCAGGGCCTCCTCGAGGAACAGGTTGCCGTCCGTCACCAGCCGCACCCGCACGGGCTGCTTCTCGGGCAGCACGGTGTACGCGACGTTGTCCGCCGCGAGCTCGTCGGCTGCGTCAATCTCCGCCGTGATCCGGCCCCCCCGGTCGCTGATGTTCTCATAGACCTTGCGCTTGAGCTCGCCCGGCTCGAGTGTAAACGGGATCGAATCGAACAGCTCGCCGTCGAGCGACAGGTCAACATTGAACTGGCGGGCCTCGTCCGAAAAGTTCTTCACCGCAAGCAGCACCTCGTAGTCGAGGCTGCTCAGCAGGCTCTGGCGCACGCTGAGCGTGACGATCCCCACGTTGTCGTGCCCGGCGCCGATCACGATCGCATGCACGTTGGGCGGCGCCGTCTCGTCGCCCAAAGGCGCGTCGCCGGCCTCGCCCGCGGCATCGTCGCGTTTCTCGAGAAGCGCCGTACCGTCGGTGATGACGATCCGCTCCACCCGCCGGCGCGGGTGCGTGAATGACCGCGCCAGCTCGACCGCGCCCTGCAGGTCGGTGGGCACTTCCGTCGGCTCGATGCCCTCGATCGCCTCGAGCAGCGACCGGTGGTGCCCGGTAAACGGGATCTCCACCACGGGCCGGTTGCTGCAGCTCACGACCATCATCCGGTCGTTGTACCGCAGCCGCCGCACGAGGTCGCCCGCCTTCGCCTTGGCCGCCTCGAGCCGCGACGGCGCCGCGTCCGTCGCGTTCATGCTCGCCGAGTTGTCTATGATCAGCACCACGTCGCGCGCGCGCTTCTCCATGAACGCGAGCTGCGGCCGGCCCAGCGCCAGCGCCAGCAGCGCCATGAACAGCAGCGCCAACAACAACGCCAGCCACTGCTTGAGCCGCTGGAAGAGCGCCGTGCTCTCCTTCTCGCGCAGCACGAGGTTCCAGAACATGAGCGTCGGCACCTGGTACCGCCTGAGCCGGAGCTTGAGAATAAAGAGCACGATGATCGGCACGCCGAACGCGAAGGCCCACAGGCCGATCGGGCTGAGAAAGCTCACTTCAAGAATCCTCCTGCCGCGGACGGACAGACCATCGTCCCACTGAACGCTGACGCTCCTGGACCAACCTGACGCAAGGCGCTCACTTCAAAAAACCTCCTGACCTGAAGACCTTCAGGATCAGCTCGTCGAAGGGGAAGCTCGTGAACGTGCGGATGTAGCCGATCTCGCGCTGCTTGCAGTACCGCTCGAGATCCGTGAGGTAGCCGTCGAACGCGGCCCGGTACTTCTTGAGCGTCTGCTCGCTGATCGTCACCTGGCGCGTGCGCCGCGTCTCCATGTCCTCGAGCCGGTAATCGCCCAGCAGGTCGGGCGCGGCCTCCTTCTCGTCGATCAGGTGAATCACGTACAGGTCGTACTTCTGGTACTTGAGAACGTTGAGCGCGCGCTCGAAACGCTCCGGATCGAACAGGTCCGAGATGACCACCGCCACCCCGCGCCGCTTCGTTTGGTGCACGAACGTCTTGAAGCTGTGTTCGAGGTGCGTCTCGCCGCCGTTGCCGAGCCGTTCGAGAAACTCGAGGAACGTAAAGATCTTCCCCTTGCCGCGCGTCATGGGCAGCCGGTCGTGCGCCTCCTCGCTGAACGGGATGATGGACACGCGGTCGAGGTTCGACAGCCCCACGTAGGCCACCGCCGCCGCTACCTTCTTCGCGTAGTCGAGCTTGCGCGGGTCGCCGTAGAGCATCGAACGGCTCACGTCAATCAGCACGTAGATGTGCAGGTCCTCCTCTTCCTCGAACAGCTTCAGCAGCAGCTCGTCGAGCCGGGCGTAGATGTTCCAGTCGAGGTAGCGGAAGTCGTCGCCGGGCGTGTACTGCCGGAAGTCGGCGAACTCCACGCTCGAGCCGTGCTTGCGGCTCCGGCGCTCGGCCTTGACGCGGCCGGTAATCACCTTCTTGGCCACGATGTACAGGTACTCGAGCTTCTTGAGAAACTCGCTGTCGAACAAGATGCCTTCCGGCATGAGTCCCGCTCCCCCCTCAGCGCCCTTCGTACCGCATGAGCTCGACGCGCACACGCACCGTGTCCCCGCCGGTCACTTCAACCGCCTCCGTACTCGCCGACCGGAAGCCACCGGCCCGCACGGTGAACCTGTGCTCGCCCGGCAGCAGCCGTTTCAGCGTGGTCCGGCCGTTCTCGTCGTTCACGCTCACGCGCGCGTAGGCCGGACTCGTCACGAAACGCCGCGCCAGCCCGTTGAGACCGCCGACCGGCTGCCCCGAACAATACACCTCGTAGCGCGTCACCGGCTCGCCGCTGTCCGCTTCGACCACCTCGAGCTCGACGCTGCCGCGCCGGACCACCGTGGCGTCAACCCGCAGATCGGCCTCTCCCGGCTCGATCCCTTCAACCTTCGCGTAGTAGAACGGCTCGTCGCTGCGCAGGTCCACCACGTCGGCCAACACAAGCACGTTTACCGGCGTGTCGCGCGGCAGCGTCCGAAGCGTGAAGCGCCCGTCGGCGCCCGAGACCGTCGAGTCGTGCTCGCGCCCGCGGGGGCCGACGGCGACCACCGACCGCACGCGCAGCGGCTTCCCGTGCTCGTCGTACACCGTGCCCCGGATCTCCGCGCCGGCGTCGAGAACGAAGTCGCAGCGCTCGTCAGCGCCCGGAGCGATCTCGATCGTCTCCTCGGCGATGACGTACTTCTCGTGCGCTGCTGAGATCACGTACTCGCCCGGGGGCAAGTGCGTGAACGCATACCGTCCGTCGGCCTTCGTCGTCGCCGGGGCCCGAGGGTTCGGCAAATACGCGTAATAGACACGCACCTCCGGGCCAAGCGCGTCGCCGCCAACCCTGATCGTCGCGCCCTCGACCGGCTCGCCCGCCTCGTTCGTGACAACGCCCGCAAGCTCCGCAGCCTCGCGGAGCGCCACGTCGAGCTGTACCACTCGCTCGTCCTCCGACCCGACCGGCACAATCCCCAGCTCGTAGTCCTCGTGGAAGACCATCACGCTTAGCTTCATCTGCGACGGCCTCGAGTAGCTCTGCAGCCCATAGCGCCCCTCGGCATCCGACGACGCCGGCTGGTACATCAGCCGGTTCGAGCTGATGAGCCACACGGCCGCGCCCTCGACCGGCGCGCCCGCCGCGTCCCTGATCGTGCCCGTGATCACCTGCGCACTCGTGCTGTTGACGTACATCGAGACCTCGACCGGCTCGGCCGTCTCCGGCACCACCACCTGGTGACGCCCCAGCGGGCAGTTCCACTCGGTCTTGACCGCCTCGAGCTGATACGTCCCCGCGCGCAGGTGCTCAAACACGAACGCGCCGTCCGGGGCGTCGGCGACAAGCTCCGAGCGCGATCCCTCCGGGAAGTAGTACGGGCGCCTCTGGTCCCGCTCATACAGCCGCACCTGCATGCCGGCCGCGGGCTCGCGCGTACGGCCCTCGACAATCGTCCCCCGGACCGTGCCGACGCCGCGATCGAGCTCGAACAGCAGCCCGTCGATCTCCTCGCCCTGCACGAGCTCGACGTCCCGCAGCTCCTTGCCTGCGTAGAACACCTCCCTCGGATAACAGAGCACGCCCACCTTGATGCTCCGGGGCGGGCCCACCTCCACCGGCACCTTGACCTGGAACGTCCCATCAGCTTCGGTCTCCGCCGTGGCCGAACGGCACTCGACGCGCGCGCCCTCGAGCGGCTCGCCCGACTCCGCGGCCACCACCCGGCCCGACACGACGGCCACGGTCTCCTCAAGCACGACGAGCAGCTCATACTGGCCGGGCCGCACGTCCAGCCACGTTGTCCGGTACCCCGCTTTCTGCGCGACGAGGATGCAGGTAATGGGCTCTGGCGTGTCGGACACTTTCTTCATTGGCGCCGTCTCGACGCTGGGCACACCCGACACCTCGAACTCGCCCTTGGTGTCCGTCTCGAGCGTCGCCTCGAACAGGTCCTCACGCCTGAGCGGCCGCGCCGTCTCGTTCTCCCCAGCGCCGTCCTGGGCGCCGGCCTCCACGTGGCGGCTCATAAGCACCGCGATCTCCGCCTCGGCCACCGGCTCGCCCGCCTCGTCAACCACCCGGCCCGCAATGACGCCCTTCGGCACCCGCCGCCTCAGCTCGTCGGGCGTCTCGCGCGTGTGCGGCCCTTCGTCCTCGTCCTCAGCGGGCCCGACCGGCCCGTCCTCGAACACACCTTCCTCGGAGGGCGTCTCTCCCGGCCCGTCCGGACCCGTGCGGTCCTCCGGCCCGGACGGCGGCCGCCACGGCGCCAAGATCAGCACCAGAACGGCAGCGACGACCACGAGGCCGCCGACGATGATCACGATCGCTCTCATGAAGACCCGCGGCCGCTCAGTCCTTCAGCCGCTTGATAATGTCGTCGAGGATTTCGTCCGTCGAGATGCCCTCCGCCTCGCCCTCGAAGTTGAGGATCAGGCGGTGGCGCAGGCTCTGGTGCGCCACGGCGCGCACGTCGTCGTGGCTCACGTTGTACCGCTCGTCGAGGATCGCCTTGATCTTGCCGCCCAGGATCAACGCCTGCGCGCCGCGCGGCGACGCCCCGTAGCGCACGAACCGCGTCGCCAGCTCGGTGGCGTTGTCATTATCCGGGTGCGTCGCCAGCACCATCCGGATCGCGTAGTTCTGCACCGGCTCGGCGATCGGGATGTCGCGCGCGAGCCCGCGCAGCTTGTTGACCTGCGTCCCCTCATAGATGCGCTCCACCGCCGGCATCTCCCGCCTGGTCGTGCGCTCGAGGATCGTGGCCACCTCGCCCGCCGACGGGTACCTCACCTGCAGCTTGAACAGGAACCGGTCGAGCTGCGCCTCGGGCAGCGGATACGTCCCCTCCATCTCGAGCGGGTTCTGCGTGGCCAGCACGAAAAACGGCGCATCGAGCACGTGCGTCACCCCGGCCACCGTCACGCTCGTCTCCTGCATCGCCTCGAGCAGCGCCGACTGCGTCTTCGGCGTGGCGCGGTTGATCTCGTCGGCGAGGATGATGTTGGCGAACACCGGCCCCGGCTGGAACTCGAACACCCGGCCGCCGCGCTCGTCCTCGGCGACGATGTTCGTGCCGATCAGGTCCGCGGGCATCAGGTCCGGCGTAAACTGGATGCGCGAAAACTCCAGGTGCAGCACCTCGGCCAGCGTCCGCACGAGCAGCGTCTTGCCCAGCCCCGGCACCCCCTCGAGCAGCACGTGCCCGCCCGCGAGCAGGCAGGTCAACACGCCGTCCACGATCTCCGTCATGCCCACGATGCGCTTCGAGATCTCCTCGTGCAGCCGGTGGAAGGTCTCGCGAAACTCCCTCAGCTCTTCCTTCTTTTCCTCCAGAACGGTGTCCATGTCTCCCCTCTACAATCGGTGTGGATTTGGCGGACCCTCACAGATCGTCGCAGACCTTCTCATACCGACCGGGCCCGTCCCTGTTCGACTCCAAAAAGACCCCTCTTGTTCCTCGTTTCCAAGTCCCAGCTTCGTCCGGGCGGCATCCGTTCGGCCACGGGCCGCTTGGGCAACTATTCTAACCTGAAGTCCTTCGTTTGTATGCCCTCATGAACTCGCGGACCTCGCGCGACCCAAGTGCATGCAAGACGGCTACATAGAGAATTATCCCAACCGCCGTCGGCACCACCACCAGAAACAACCCCCTCAGAAAGCCGCCCGCACCACCCACCAGCCGCGCCAGCAGCAAGTGCGTCAGGTACACGGCCACGCCCATGTCGGCCGCCGCCACAACGATCCGGCCGACCGACAGCAGCATCTCGCGCCCCTCGATCGGGCCGAGCCGTCGCCGCAACAGCACCACCAACAGCACCAGGTTGCACGTGGCCGAGATCGCCGTGGCCAGTGCGAAGCCCCGCGCCGCCATCCCAAGCACGATGCCGAGAACAATGTTCAGCGCCAGGTTCAGCACCGTCGTCCCGATCGAGACGCGCATCGGCGTCCTCGGGTCCTGCATCGCCAGGAACGCCGGCACGAATATCCGCGTCGTCGCGTAGGCAAAGAGCCCGAACGCGTAGAACATCAGCACGGCCGAGACGATCCGCGTGTCCTCGGCCCCGAACGCGCCGTGCTCGTAGATGAGCCTCACGAGCGGCGTGCGCAGCACGATCAGCCCCGCCGCCGCCGGCACCGCGATCGCCAGCGTCTGCCGCAGCGAGTACGAAAGCGTCGTCTTGAAACCCTCCATCCGGCCCGCCGCGCGCAGCTTCGCCAGCGTCGGCAGAGTCGCGGTCGCGATCGCGACCCCGAAGAGCCCCAGCGGCAACTGCACGAGCCGGTTGGCGTAGTACAGGTCCGACGGCGCGCGCCGGCTGATGATCAAGCCGAGCACGTAATCCAGCCCGACGTTGACCTGCACCACGGCCAGGCCGGCCAGGCCCGGTAGGAACAGGGCCAGCACCTTGCGGAATCGCGGGTCCTTCAAACGCAGCAGCGGCCGGAACCGGAACCCGTAACGCCGCAGCACCGGCACCTGCACCGCGAGCTGCACCACCCCGCCCAGAATCACCGCAGACGCCAGGCCGAAAATCCGCTCCTCCGGCTCGTGCCCAAAGACCGGCACGAGAAACACGAGCGCCCCGATCAGCACGACGTTCAGCAGCGCAGGCGACAACGCGGGCACGGCGAAGTGATTGAACGAGTTGAGCACCGCCATCCCGAACCCCGCCAGGCAGATGAAGAACACGTACGGGATCACGATGCTGCCGAGCCGCGCGACCAGGTTGACCTTCTCCGTATGCACGACGAGGTCCAGGACCGCGAACACGACCAGGCCCACGACGATGATGCCGATCAGCACAAGGCCCACCGCCGTGGCCACCGTGCGCGCGAGCCGCAGCGCAGGCTCCCGGCCCTTGTCCTTCAGCTCCTCCGTGAACACCGGCACGAACGCGCCCGCCAGCGCGCCCTCGGCGAACAGCCGCCTGAAAAGGTTGGGGATCCAGAACGCCACGGTGAAGGCCGACATCGCCGTGCCCGTGCCGAAGATGCTCGCCACCAGCACGTCGCGCGCAAGACCCAGACCCCGGCTCACCGCCGTCGCCGACCCGAACACCGTCGCCGCGCGCGTAATCCCGCCCTTGCCGAGCGCCTGCTCCTCGGCCGCGGGAGCTTCATTAGACCGTGGCGCGGGCCCTTCGGTAGGCGTCTGAGGGGTCGTCGGTGCCATCCAGTTCCTCAGCAGCGTGAGGCAAGCATTCTAGCGGCGGTCGACTGTCAGGGCAAGCCGCATGCCGGCGAACCCGTCGCTTAGCCTTCGCTCCTTCCGAACCGGTCGGCCTCAATCGCCCCTACGGGGCCCTGTGTCGCTGCCGTGTTGTCCTCCACGGGCGTAAGGGCCTGTTGAAGAAATCGCCACCAGCACGTCCTCCAGGGTGCGGCGCACGTCGTCCCGTGCCCCGAAGGGGCCGAACGGGAGTAGCCGTAGGCGTCAGCCTACGGGCAAGACGCGGCAGATGAAGGTTTTCTTTCTCGACGGGCGACCGGCCCGGACGGGGCCGGTCGCCCGTCGACGAAGGTTGGTTGTGCCTCGCTCGCGATCCGTAGGCTTACGCCTACGGCTACTCACGTGGTGCCCCGACGGGGCGTCGAGCGCACAGGTTTTTCAACAGGCCCGCCAGCCCGTGGAAGCGGACAAGACACATGCACCGAGCCCCCGAAGCGGGGCGACTGAAAGGAGTGCTTGGCGGCAATGATCAAGCGCGTCGTCAGGCCACAGCGCGTAAATGCAGGGCCATTATTGCGCTGTTGCGTCAAGGCAAGAACAGACTCACGCCAAGGCATGAACACGCCAAGGAACGCCGGGAAAGTTCACACCTTCCGGTGCGGCGTCCGGGCGGCTTCGGTGCCGTCGGGGAGTGTGTAGATCTCGTAATCGCCGAACAGGTTGGGCGATTCCGCCTGCATGACCCGCAGCACCGCCACCGCCAGCTTGCGGATCTCAACCTCCGCGGCCGGGTGGGCGCGCATCTCGATGAAGTGCCGCAGCGCCCGGGCGTTCGCCGTCACGAAGATCTTCGTCTCCGTTGCATTCGGCAGCACGCTGCGCGCGGCCTGCCGCGCCATCTTGCGCCGGGCCGTCTTCGCCTCGTCGGGGTGGAGCTCGGCGACCTTCGCCATGAGCTTCTCGACGAGGTCGCAGTAGATGCGGTGCGTCGTCTCGCACGCCTCGACCCAGAGCGCGTGCAGTTCCGGGTCTTCGGCGATCAGATCCGGCTCGATGAAGTCGGTGTCCGACTCGTCCACGTACCGCTGGCTGAGCTGTGAGTACGCGAACCCGGCCCGGTGCCGTACCAGCTCGTGCGTGCACGAGCGCGAGATGCCGGTGAAGAGCAGGTTCCAGACCGCGTGCTCGAGCACGCTGCCATGGCCCATCTCGACGAGGTGCTCGAGGTACTCCCTGTTCGTCTTGCGCCCGGCGCCGAACGACATGTAACACAGCCGCCCGCCGATCTCGCTCAGCGCCTCGGCGCCCACCTCCGTGTCGGTCTCCCACGTCAGCCCGTGCGCGTCGAGAAAGCCGTCCACTTCCGAACGGTCCACCACCTGCCGCCCAATGACGTACACCTTCGGCTCGCGGACGATCTTCACAGAAGCGGGCTCCTCACTCCTGAACGGGAACGCGTGATTCTACGCGAGCGCGCCGTCGGGGTCAAAAGGAAAGGGGGGTGCTTCCTTGGGCGGGGATCACAGCGGGTTGACGAACTCGTCGTCGTCTCCCTCGCCCTCGCCCTCGTCCTCGCCGGACTCAGGTTCCTCGGCCTCTTCAGCCTCCTCAGCGGCTTCCTCTTCGGCCTTCCGCCGGGCTTCCTCCTCGGCCTTCCGCCGGGCCTCCTCAGCCTTCCGCCGAGCCTCCTCGGCCGCCTGCTTCTTGGCGAGGAGCTGCTCGACCCGGCCCAGGGCCCACGCGTACTGCTTGTTTTTCTCGTCGCCCTTGACCGCGAGCCGCAGGTCGGCCCGGGCCTTCTCGAGCTCACCGAGCTCGTAGTAAGCCGCGGCCCGGTTGTAGCGGAGCTGCGGCGTGTCGAACTTGCGCCCGATCGCGGCCGAGTAGTCCTCGACGGCGCGGGCGTAGTCTTTCAGCGCCTTGTACGTGTTGCCCCGCCAGAAGAGTTGCTCGCCGCCTTGGCCATAGGAGAGGCGCTCAGCCTTCGTGAAGAGCTTGAGCGCCTCGTCGTAGTCCTTCTCCGCCAGCCGGAACTTCCCGAGCTCGACGTGCGCGCCGGCGTGCTTCCAGGAGTACTCGATCGCCCTGTTGAAGTCCTTCTCGGCGCGCTTCTGCTTGCCCTGTCGCACGTAGAGCTTGCCGCGCTCGTAGTAGGCGTCCGACGCCTTGGTGTTCTCCTCGATGGCGCTATCGAAGTCCTTCATCGCGGCCTCGTCGTGCCCCTGGGCCGCCCGGCACCGGCCGCGCATGTAGTAGTCGTACCAGTTGTGGCGGTTGATCTTGATCGCGGCGCTGTAGTCGAGCTCCGCGTCAAGGTACTTGCCCTTGTAGAAAAAGTCGCCCGCCCGGTCGCGCAGCGCGCCCACGTGCTTCGGGTCCACCGCGAGCGTGCTGCTGATGTCCGCCGCCTTCTTGTCCCACTGCTTCAGCTCCTTGTAGAGCTGCGCGCGCCGGTAGTACGCCTCCGCGTACTGCGGGTTGATCTCGATCGCCTCGGTATAGAGCTTGATCGCTTCCTGGACCTGGCCCTTCTCGTAGGCGTCCTGGGCTTGCTTGCACTTGCGGACGGCCTCCGTCAGCGGCCCACCGAAGGCCGGGACCCACCGCAGCACGGCCGCTGCCGCCGACACGGCAACAAGCAGCACCACGATGAGATGGGACTGTCCACGCATTCCTGATTCCCCTGTCGAACGCCTTGAAGTCACCTGCATATCCATAAGAGAGCAACGCAATCGCCGCGCGTCCCGGTGGCCCTCGGGCCCGGCCTCGGCCTACCCTCCGCCGCGTGTTGAATCGCGCCCGGTTTCGTCCTTCGCCCCGCCGTCTCCCTCGGTTCCGGACTTCTGCTTCTCGAGGAGCTGCTCCACGCGCCGGAGCGCCCACCGGTAGCGCTCGTTCTCCTTGTCGCCCGCGATGGCGCGCGTCAGGTCGCCCCGGGCCTCCTCGAGCTTGCCGAGAGCGAAGTAGGCCGCCGCCCGGTAATAGCGGAGTTCCGGCGTGTCATGCTTGCGCCCGATCGCCGCGGTGTAGTCCTTGATGGCGCTCTCGTAGTCCTTCAGCGCCGCGTGGGTCCTCCCCCGCCAGTAGAGGGACGCCCCGTCCCCGCCGTCCGCGTAGCGATGGGCCTGCGTAAAGAGCTTGAGCGCCTCATCGTACTTGCCCTCCCCGAAGCGCAGCGTGCCCAGCTCGAAGTGCGCCCCGGCGTGTTTCCGGTCGTAGGTGACGGTGCTCGTGAAATCCTTTTCGGCGCGCGTCAGCTTGCCCAACTGCACGTAGACCTTACCGCGCTCGTAGTACACGTGCGACGCCTTGTGCCATTCATCGATCGCACGGTTGAAATCCTTCAGGGACGACTCATACTCCTCCATGGCCGCCAGCGCCCGCCCGCGCATGTAGTAGTCGTACCACGTGTGGTCCTTCATCTTGACCACCAGCGTGTAGTCCGCCGCGGCCTCGGCGTACTTGCCCGTGTGGAAGAAATGACCCCCTCGCCGCTGGAGGGCGCCGAGATGCTTCGGGTCCCTCGCCAGCGTGCTCTCCACGTCGGCCATTGCCTTCTTCCACTGCTTCCGACCGCGGTAGAGCTCCCCGCGCTGGTAGTACGCCTCGGCGTAGTCCGGGTTGATCTCGATCGCCTCCGTGTACAGCTTGATCGCCAGCTCGACCTGCCCCTTCTCGTAGGCCTCCCTGGCTTCCTTGCACTTGCGGACGGCATCGGCAACCGAGCCGC
>CAZJXV010000082.1:0-14949 GCA_964550015.1 uncultured Verrucomicrobiota bacterium | reverse complement strand
TCGGGCATGTACGTGCGGCTCGGGTTCGCGGTCGCGGTCGAGGTGGACCCCGACGTGCTCCTGGTGGACGAGGTGCTGGCGGTGGGGGACGAGGTTTTCAAGAAGAAGTGCCTCGGCAAGATGGCCGAGTTCCAGCAGGCGGGCAAGACGATCGTGGTGGTGAGCCACGACCTGGAGACGGTGAAGAAGATCTGCAGCCGGGTGATGCTGTTGGGCGAGGGGCGCGTGATCGAGCTGGGCGAGCCGGAGGCCGTGGTCGAGGAGTACAAGCGGCTGGGCTTGCAGCAGCAGGACGACGTGTTCCGGCGCGAGTGGGGCACGCGCGCGGCGGAGATCACGGACGTGCAGATTCTCGACGAGGCCGGCGCGCCGACCGAGCGGTTCCGCAGCGGCGAGACGATGCGGGTGCGGATCCGTTTCGACGCGCACGAGCCGATCGCGGACCCGGTGTTCGGCTTCAGCGTGGCCGACTATCAGGGCAAGCTCTGCTACGGCTCGAACACGGCCATTGGCGGCACCGATGTCGGTGCCGTCAATGGTTTAGGCGCCATCGAGCTCACGATCAAGCCGCTGAACCTGATGCGCGGCAAGTTTTTCCTTTCGCTCGCCCTGCACAGCCGCGACCACGAGACGCAGTACCATCGGCTCGACCACGCCTGGGTGTTCTGGGTGGTGAGCGAGACGCTGGCCGACGGGTTCGTCGAGCTGCGCAACCGGTGGACGCGGCTCGATGCCGGGTAGATTAGGTTTTTTGGGGGCTATCCTGCGTTCGGGCAACGGATTGCGCTGCTGCCCGGCGGGGCTGTGCAATGGTGTGCGAAACCTCTTGACGCCGGGTGCCGCCGGGCGTAGTGTGCACCTCAAGGGGCGAGCGAAGAGTGTTGGCGCCCGAAGCGCTGTGAATATAGATAGCCTATGCCTATACTGCGTGCCTTTCAGGAATCAGACCTTTTCGGCAAGCTGATCCTGCTTTCCCTGTTCGCCTTCTCCGTGTTCGCGTGGTCGGTGATCCTGCGCAAGTACCTTGCGTTTCGCGCGGCCGAGGCGGCGTCGCGCCGGTTCCGCGCGACGTACCGCAAGCACAGCAGCGACCCGGTCCAGCTCGTCGAGCAAGATGTTTATTTCGACGAGTGCCCGTTTTTCGAGATCGCCGACCGGGCGCTCGGTTCGCTGCAGGAAGAGGTGAAGCGCCGCAACGCGAACCCGCACGCGACGGTGCCGATGGCGACCGTCGAGGCGATCGAGAAGAGCCTGGACCGCACGATCAGCGACGAGACGCTCAAGCTCGAGCGGGGGTTGAACCTGCTGGCGACGGCGGCGAGCGCGTGCCCGCTCATGGGGCTGCTCGGCACGGTGTGGGGGGTGCTGCTCGCGTTCCAGCGCGTGGCGGCGGAAGCGTCGGCGCAGATCCACGTCATCAGCCAGGGCATCTCGGTGGCGCTGAGCACGACGGTGGTGGGGCTGCTCGTGGCGATCCCGTCGCTGGTGATGTACAACTGGATGACGACGATCATCCGCCGGTTCGAGACCGAGATGGAGAGCTTTGCGAGCGAGGTGCTCGAGGATATCGGGCGCCGGTACGTTGAAGATTAGGGGCCGGAACGAATCATGCGCCGCTTCAGGAGCACGCGCCGGAAACCGGAGCTCAACGCGCAGATCAACGTGACGAACCTCGTGGACGTCGCGCTGGTGATCCTGATTGTGTTCATGCTGATTGCGCCGCTGATCGAGCACAGTTTCCGCGTCACTTTGCCCAAGGCCGAGGAGAAGAAGATCAGCGAGCCGGACCAGGTCAAGATCGAGGTCGCGCGCAACCAGGCGCTGTTTCTCGGCGGGGTCCGGGTGACGCCCAAGGAGCTGGGCGAGAAGCTGGCGAGCTACGCGGAGGCCTACCCGGCGATTTCCGTCAACCTGCAGGGCGATGCGACGATCACGTACCAGGAGCTTGTTGACGTGCTCGACATCATCCGCAAGGCGGGGATCACGCGCATCGGCCTCGCCACCGAGGTGAAGGTCAAGGGACGGTGAAGGTCAGGGGGACGGTAAAGGTGCAACGATGAGGGTCACCCGGCGTCAGTCGTTCTTCTTCTCGTTGGGTGTGCACATCGCGATCATCATTGCGCTGTTCATCACGGGGGTGATCCTTGCCCGGCGACCGCTCAGGTTCAGGACGACGGAGCTCGACCTGCTCGCGCCGGTGCAGGCGGGCGTCGAGGACGAGGGGACCGACGACGAGCAGGAGACGGAGGCCGAACCCGAACCGGAGCCGGAGATCGTCGAGCGGGAGCGTGAGGACCCGACCTTCCCCCCGAATAGGCCGTTCGACCCGAGCAAGATCCCCGATATCAAGAAGGAAACGTTTAAGCCGTACACGCCGGATGTCAAGGCTGCGGGCGGTGCCGACGGGCTCTCGCCGTCCGAGGTGACGTACATCAACCTCATTGTTGCCGAGTTCAAGCGCAACTGGGAAAACACGAAGCCCGAGCGCGGCGTGCTCGGCCGCAGCGTGCCGACTGTGCGTGTCGAGATCACGATCAGGCGCGACGGGCGGATCCTTGATCACCGGATCACACGCGCGTCCGGCGTTCCGGCGGTGGACAGCTCCGTGCGCGAGGCGATACGGCTTTCCAAGCCGCCGCCTTTCCTGCGGGAGATGAGTGGCACGCAACAGGATTTTGAAATCGACTTCGTTCTCGAACTCTAGTTGACGGAGGAGTGGATGCGAGGAAGACCGCTCTGGGTCATTGTTCCCATCGTGGCCCTGCTTGCGGCCGGGGGCCGGGACGCCGCGGGCGTCGGCGTGGTCCGCGTCAAAGCGGGCGACAAGGCCAAGGTCGCCGTGCCCGACTTCACGGAAGAGGGCCGCATCGCGAACTCGTCGCTCGGCAAGGAGCTGAGCGGGGCGCTGCGCTTCGATCTCGACAACTGCGGCTATTACAGCGTGATCGCGGACTCGGGGGGCGTCGCGGACGCCCAGCGCCGCGACGTGGAGAGCGGGAAGGTGTCGCTGCCGAACTGGCGCGGGGTCGGCGCGCGGCTGGTGTTCAAGCCGGACGTGAGGCGCAGGGGCGGCAAGCTCGTGATCAGCTGCTTCGCGTACGAGACCGCGCGCGGCAAGCTCGTGCTGAAACGCGAGGTCAAGGGGGCCGAGGCGGACGGGCGGCGGCTGGTGCACGCGCTCAGCGACGAGATCGTGAAGACCTTGGTCGGGGTCGAGGGCTTCGCCCGGACGCGGATCGCCTTCATCAAGGACAACGCCGACGGGGGCAAGGACCTGTATCTTGTTGACTACGACGGCCATAACCTGCGGCGGGTGACGCGCGACGGGCGGGTGGCCGTTTCGCCGGACTGGGCGCCGAACGGCCGGCAGATCTACTACACCTCGACGCACAAGGGCGGCCCGCACCTGTACCGGGTGGACCTGAAGAGGAACGAGCGGGTACCGACGGCGCGGTTTCCGGGGTTGAACTACGCGGCGGCGGTCTCGCCCGACGGGCGGCGGCTCGCCGTGGTGCTGAGCAAGAGCGGTACGCCCGATATTTACACGATGGACGTGGACGGGCGGAACCCGCGGCGGCTCACGCGGAGCGTCGGGAATCTCTCGACGTGCCCGGTGTGGTCTCATGACGGGCGGCGGATCGCGTATGTCTCGAACGTCGGGGGCGGGCCGCAGCTTTATGTGATGGATGCCGACGGGGGGCGGCAGCGGCGGCTGCTCAAGGGCTACCGCAACATGAGCTCGCTCGACTGGTCGCCCGCGGCGGCGACGGCCGAGCTGGTGGTGTTCAGCGCGCAGGTGAGCGGGCGGTTCCAGTTGTTCGCCGCCGATCTGGGCCGCGGCGTCGTGCGGCAGCTCACCTCCGAGGCGGCCGATCACCAAGACCCGAACTTTGCGCCGGACGGCCGCCACATCGTGTACGTGCGGGAGGGGCGCTACGGCGCGGCGGACCTGTATATGCTGGACGTGGCGGACCCGAAGCCGGTTCGGATCACGAACTTCAAGGGCAACGAGTTTTATCCGGCGTGGTCGCCGGTCGGGTACTGAAAAAGGGATTGTTCTTACCGCGTGCTGTGGTAGGATACGCATCCCGGGGCGGCAGGACGGCTGCGCCCCGGCCGGGGGAGCAACGAGAACTCGGCAGATCGTGTTTTACAATTCAGCGGGAGGGTTCTGCTATGCTGAACTTGTTCAAGGCGTCGCTCCTGGGATTGGTCATCTGCTGCCTTGCGTTCGCCGGCTTCGGCTGCCGCAAGCGGGGCGGGACCGGCGACGAGCCCGAGGTGCTCGGCGACGGCGAATTCGAGAAGACGGGCATCGAGATTGACGAGGGCGACTGGCAAGCGCCCGAGGCGGTGGACCCGGAACTGGGCGCGGTGTACACGACCGTGTACTTCGACCGCGACAAGAGCTTTATCAGGCCGGAGCACCGCGCGACGCTCGAGGCGATCGCCGACGACCTCAAGGCGAACCGGGGCCGACACGTGCGGGCGGTCGGTCACTGCTGCAGGCTCGGCACGAACGAGTATAACTTCGCGCTCGGCGACCGCCGCGCTGAGAGCATCCGGGCCTACCTTGTCGCGCTGGGCGTGCAGGCGGAGCGGATCCACACGTTGAGCGAGGGCGAGGAAAAGCCGGTGGACCCGAGACTCGAGGAAGCCGCGTACGTCAAGAACCGCCGCGTCGAGTTTTTCATTGTGGACAGGTAGACGCACCGGGGCGGGCGGCCCCGGGCACGGAGGTGGTATCGCGATGCGGCCCATGATGCGGCGCGCGCTCGCCGTGGTGGCGGTCGTGCTCTTTGTCGGGATGGCCGGCTGCGAGTTCGGCAACTCGGGCCGGAAACAGCAGGACGCGCAGACGAGCGCGGACCTCCAGTCCGTGCGCAGCGAGGTCGCGCGGCTGAGCCTGGAGGTCGAGGCGCTCGGGCGTGAGGTGTCGCGCTCCGACACATCGCTGCGCGACGAGATCGCGGCGCTGCGCCGGGACGTGAACAGTCTCGACGCGAAGGCGGACCGCGGCGTGGCCGAGGCGAAGAAGGAGCTGGCGGCCAAGATCAACGAGATCGAGCGGAAACGCGTCGCCGACAAGAACGCGCTCAACGAGAAGATGAACGCGATCGTCGCCGAGATGCGCCGGGCCCTGGGCGGCGCGGGCCCGAGCACATCCGGCGCGACGCGGACCGAGCGCGGCATTTACCACACGGTGAGCGAAGGCGAGACGGTGTCGGCCATCGCCGCCAAGTACCGCGACAAGTACGGCGCGACCGTCAAGGCGATCCTCGATGCGAACAACTTGACGGCGACGAGCATCATCCGGCCGGGCGACAAGTTGTTCATCCCGATCAAGGAGTGACGCCCGCGCGGCCGCACGCGGATGCGATGTCACGGCCCCGGAGGAGGGCACAGCTTGCAGCTCGCCGAGTTCATCAAGGCCGAGGCGGTCTTTCTTCAGTGTGAGGTGTGCGAAAAAGGGGCGATCCTCGATGCGATGATCGGGGCCGTCTGCGCCGCCGAGGGGATCGCTTCCCGCGACGACGTGCACCGGGCGGTGTTCGAGCGCGAGGCGGACCGCTCGACGGGCATCGGCCGCGGGCTTGCGGTGCCCCACTGCCGCTCGGATGCGCTGCGGGCGTTCCACGTGAGTGTCGCCGTGCTCCAGGAGGGTGTGGAGTGGGAGGCGCTTGACGACCGGCCGGTGCACTTCGTCTTTCTCGTGGTGGGTCCGGGCGACAAGCCGGAGGCCTACCTGCAGTTGCTGAGCCAGATTTCCCGCCTCATCCGGCTGCCGGACGCGACGAAGCAGTTGCTGGCGGCCACCACGCCCGAGGCGGTCATCAACGTGATCCGGGAGCTGTAGCCGGCGGGCTGCGCGCGGGCGGTCGCGGGACGGGTCTGTTATTGGATCTCGGCGTGGAGGAGGCCGAGGCGGTCGAGGCCGGACGCGTTGAGGTCAATGCCGACGAGCCCCAGGGCGCGCTCGCCTTTCGGCATCGGCACCGGCAGCGAGGCGCGCAGGGTGAGCATCAGCGCCGGGCCGTCGGTGTGCGGGACCAGGTCGTAGATGCGGACCGTCGCTTTGGGCCCGTCCTGGTCGAGCACAATGACCTCGTCGGTGCCGTCGCCATCGAGGTCGGCGGCGTCGATCTCGGTTGCGGCAAATCCCTCGGGCAGCGACACGGCGACGCTCTCGCCGCGTGCGGCGTCGGCCGCCGTGGTGTCGCCTACGCGGGGCGGGGTGGCGAGCTGGAGCTCGAGGGCGCCGCCGGCGGCGCGCACGATGCCGAGGCTTCCGCCGCCGGGCCGGCGCAGCGCGAAGAGCGCGAGCAGATTGTTCCCGTCGGGGATGCGCCATGCGTCTCGGGCGAGGGCGGGCTGCGCGTCGGCCTGGGTCACGGCGCCCCATGCCGGCATGGGATAGACGAGGACCTCCTGGCTCGCCAGGGTGGAGTCGTATTTGAGCACGACCAACTCGTCGAAGCCGTCGCCGTCCACGTCGAGCGCGGCGGCGTCCTCGACCTCCCCGCCGGCGGGGATCACCCACTCGTCGTACGCCACGAGCGCGGGCCCGTCGTCGGCAGGGCCCGGCTTGAGGACGCTGAAGCTGGGGCGCTCACCCGTGCGGAACAGGGCGAGTTCGTCCGTGCCGTCGCCGTCGGCGTCGGCGCGCAAGACGATCGAGGGTGTTTCCGAGGCGTCGGCGGTGAGCAGGCCGTCGAGGACCGGGTAGAGCCTCGGCGGCGGGCCTTCGGCGGGTGCGTAGAGGACGAGTTCGGTCGAGAGCACGGGGTAGAGGGCGCGGAGGCCCTCGACGTCGTCGGAATCGAGGGAACGCTTGAGCACCTCGCCGAGCAGGATGATGGGGAACATGGTCGTTTCGGTCGAGTCGAGCGAGTGGGCCAGCCCGACGACGTGGCCGGCCTCGTGGGCCACCGTGTTCTGTACGTCCACGGCCCCGGGGGCGCCGACGGGCGACCATGTGAACGCCTCGGCGTTGAGCTCGATATCGGCCTCTGCGACGCGGCCCGAGCCGTCGAACCACACGGTGGTGTAGGCGATGGTCTCGGGGCGGTAGGGCCAGCGGGTGGTGATCCAGATGACGCAGTTGTCGCCGTCGGGCGCGGCGCGGGTCGCGTCGGTGCGCCCGACGCAGCGGAACCGGAGGTAGGAGCCGGGCACGCGGCTCCAGGCCTGAAAGGCGCGGACGACGGCGCCGGTGAGCGCCTCGTCGGCCCAGGCGGCGCCGCTCACGCCGACGCGGTAGCGGACCGGCAGCGAGGCGGTGGGCCAGCGCACGGGAAACCCCCGGGCGTCCCGGCGGACCACATAGGCGGAGGCAGGCAGCGCGCTGCCCAGGCACAGGGCGATGGCCAACAGGGTTCTTTTGAGGCTCATATGGTTCCCCTGGCTGATGCAGGCATTTAAACGTGTAAGTCCCGTCGTTGGTTGCGCTCGGAACGCGGAAAGCCACGCCGGGCCGCCTGTCGGCGGCCCGCGGTCCCATTCTGCAAGTAACTTAGCACGAAGGATGCCGGGCGGGAAGGGGCAAAGTGCGGTGAGGCGCAGATTTGGGCTCGTGTGTTACTGGGACGCACGCCGCCAGATCGCCACGATTTTCTGGACGATGGCCTCTACGGGCTGTCCGGTGGTGTCTATCCGGCGGTCCACCTTCGAGTAGAAGGGCGCGCGATATGCGAGGAGTTCGTGGATCTTGCTGAGCGGGTCCTCGGTGGCCAGCAGCGGCCGGTGGGTTTCGTGTTTGACGCGCTCGAGAATCTCTTCGGCCGTGGCGCTGAGGCAAATGCCCACACCGGTCCGCTCGAGCGCGTGGATGTTTGCCTCGTTGAGCACGACGCCGCCGCCGGTGGCGATCACGCGGCCCTCGAGGTTCGCGGCCTCGGCGGCGACCTCGGCCTCGACGCGGCGGAAGTACGGTTCGCCCTTGGTGGCGAAGATCTCGGAGATGGTGGTGGCCTCGCGGGCCTCGATCAGGTCATCGAGGTCCACGTAGGTCATGCCGAGGCGCTCGGCGACGGCCTGGCCCACGCGGGTCTTTCCCGTGCCCATGAAGCCGAACAAGACGATGTTGCGCTTGGCGCTCATGCGTGTGCCTCTCTGCGGCCCGTCGCGCGGGCACGCACGCCCCACTGGTACAATTCGCCGCGCGACGGCGCAACAACTTTGCTTGGGCGGTGCGGGGCGTCTTTGCTAGAATCGTCCCGGCACGGAGGCCGGAACGGTGTACGCGATCCTGCTCAACGAGCAACAGCGGCTCGACCTGCAGAAGACGGCCACCATCCTCGCCAAGGCCGAGAACCTGGTGTACGGGGACGCGACGCACGCGGTGCGCACGTGCACGGGCATTCTCGCCAAGAACCTGCCGGCGCACGAGGCGGAAGCGATTGCCGCCGAGCTCAACGCGAACGGGGTCGGCTGCTTCGTCATGGCGATGGCCGAGTTCTACTATCCGCCGGAGGCGCGGGTGCTGAGCCGGATCGAGCTTGGTCCCGAGGCGTTCGGGCCGATGGACCTCTACGGCCGGGTCGTGCCGGTGCCGTGGGGCTCGATCATCCTGCTGAGCGTGGGCCACATCGGCCCACAGCAGCGCGAGCGTTTCAGCCTGGGCGACACGGCCGTCGAGCAAGGGATCGCGGCGGGAGCTGGCGGCGTTCTTGGCGGCCCCTACTACATGGGGGGCGCGCGATTGACGGGTCCTGAGTACGATCAACCCAAGCAGAAGATCACGACGAAGGCCACGTACGTGCTGGACATTTTCGGCAGGGCGCCGGCCGAGGGGCATTGGCGCATCGAGCACAACGCGTTCAGCTACGCGTGCCTGGGGGCGGACCTGCGGCCGCGCGGCGACGAGAACTTCCGGGTGCTCGTGGGCGAGATTGTCCGGCTGGCCACGTCGTGCTATGGCAACCGCGGGCTGAACTCGTTTCTTGAGAACGCGCCCGAGAAGACGTACTCCTACGACGGCATCCGACACTTCGACGAAGAGAACTTGTGGCTTCTGCAGAAGGTGTATCTCAACCTGCGCGCGCAATAAGCCCTGCCGCGGCCGGGCCTGACGAGCGGCTCGTCCGCACCTGGGCGGAGATTGACCTCGACGCGCTGCGCCACAACGTGCGCGCCGTGCGTGCGGCCGTGGGCGCGGGCACGCGGATGCTCGCCACGGTCAAGGCGGACGCGTACGGCCACGGGTACGAGCGGGTGAGCCGCACGCTGGTCGAGGAGGGCGTGGACTTCCTCGGCGTGGCCAACGTGGTCGAGGCGCTGCAGGTGCGCGACACGCTCAACCACCTGCGCCACGACGTGCGGATCATGACGCTCGGCGCCAATCTCGTCGGGGAGATGGACGCGGTGATCGCGAACGGGTTCGTGCCGCTCGTGTGCTCGTGGGAGGAGGCGGTCGCCTACGAGGCGGGCGCGGCCGAGGCCGGTGTGAGGCTCGAGGTGCACGTCAAGGTGGACACCGGCATGGGGCGGATCGGCCTGTGGAAGGATGGGTGCGTGGACGAGATCGAGCGGATCGCGCGGCTGCCGCATCTGTCAATCGAGGGGGTCGCCACGCACTTCCCGTCGGCCGACGAGGAGGACCAGTCGTTCAGCCGCGAGCAGATCGCCGAATTCGAGCGGATCGTCGGCGCGCTGGAGGCGCGCGGCGTGCGCGTGCCGCTTCGGCATGCGGCGAACTCGAGCGCGATCGCCCACCTGCCGGCGGGCCGGTTCAACATGGTGCGGCCCGGGTTGGTGCTCTACGGGCTGTACCCCTCGGCGCACCTGGCTGCGGAGCACCGGCTCGGGGTCCGGCCGGTGCTGGGGCTCACGACGCGGGTGGTTTTCATCAAGGAGATCGGCGCCGGGCGCACGATCAGCTACGGGCGCACGTTCACGGCGACGGAGCGGATGCGCGTGGCGACGCTGGCGATCGGGTACGGCGACGGCTACTCGCGCGAGTTGTCGAACCGCGGCGAGGTGCTCGTGTGCGGCCGGCGGGCGCGCATCCTCGGCACGGTCACAATGGACCAGACGATGGTGGACGTCACCCACATCCCCGAGGCGCGCGTGGGCGACGAGGCCGTGCTGATCGGTCGGCAGGGGGACGAGGCAATCGGCGTCGCCGAGCTCGCCGCCCACATGGGTACGATCCCGTATATCGTTACGTGCTCGATCAGCAAGCGTGTGGTGCGCCGCTACGTCGAGGGCGCCACCGCCGTGTAAGCGTTGCGCGACCGCCGACGCGGGCTTTCCGAAGTCTTTGCGTTCTCTGCGCCTCTGCGAGAGGAAGAACGGAGTTTCTCGCAGAGGCGCAGAGAGCGCAGAGGGCCGGTTGTCAGGGGGCTGGCTGAAGAGGCATTCTTGCGGTAGAATGCAGGGTGATAGTTTTGGGGTTCGGCGGAGGAGCGTACGCATGCTCGAGGAGCTCAAAGAGGAGATCTGCAGGCTCAATCAGGACCTGCTGAAATGGGGGCTGGTCGTCTGGACCAGCGGCAACGTGAGCGGCATCGACCGCTCAAAGAACCTGGTGGTGATCAAGCCGAGCGGCGTGATGTTCGACGAGCTGACACCGGAGGCGATGGCCGTCGTTGACTTCGACGGCCGGCAGGTGGAGGGTCCGTTCAAGGCGTCGGTGGACGCGGCGTCGCACCTGGTGGTGTACCGCAAGATGGCGCACGTGGGCGGGGTGGTGCATACGCACTCGACGTACGCCACGGCGTTCGCGGCGGCCAACCGGCCGATCCCGCCGGTGCTCACGGCGATCGCCGACGAGTTCGGCGGCCCGATTCCGGTGGGCGCCTACTGCCAGATCGGCGCGGAGGCGATCGGCGAGGAGATCGTGCGCTCGATCGGCGCCTCGCCCGCGATTCTGATGAAGAACCACGGCGTGTTCACGGTCGGGCCGACGCCGGAGGCGGCGCTCAAGGCGGCCGTGATGGTCGAGGACGTGGCGAAGACCGTGTATCTGGCCGAGCAGCTCGACACGGGCGGCCTCGAGGAGATCCCGCCGGAGGAAGTCGCCCGCGGCCATAAGCGGTATGTGGAGAAGTACGGGCAGGGGAAGAAGTAGCCGCAGATTTCACAGATGGGCACAGAACGCCGCTTCGCGGCGGGCTGGACGTGTCTCCCGCCTTCTGTTATCATCTCGTCACTGACCTGGAGGATTCGTGACCATGTACCTGATGAGGCGCGCTCTGTGTTTGGCCTGTGCGCTCGCGCTGATTGCGGGCTGCGGGGGCAAGAAAGGCGAGCCGGAAGACGAGTCCGATGATTCGGCGACGGCGCTCGACCTGCTGCCCGACGAGGGCGATCTCGCCGGCTGGAGGCTCGTGGAGCCGGGCAAGCTGTACGTTGGCGAAGAGTTGTGTGACCCGATCAACGGCGCGGCTGAGAAGTACTTCCAGTTTGGCTTCAAGGAGGCGGCGTTCGGGATGTACGCAAAGGGTGAGGGGCTGCTCGAGGTGCAGATCTACGAGATGGGCTCGCCCGACGACGCCTGCGGCATTTACAGCGTGTATGACGACGTAAATGCAACACACGGGTTCATCGCAGTTCCGTCTCCTGGCTTGTCGGAAGCTACTGGCCCGCTTGCAAGGACTAGCGAGGGACGCTACGAGTTTGCGGCGGGAAGTCACTATGTGCGTGTTCTGTCGCATGGGAATGAGCCGGGGCGGAGTGCGGCGGCCTTGTTTGCGGTTCAAGTAGCGAGTTCCTTGTTTAAGTCGGGGATCTCTGAACCACCCGTGGCTGCGTTCTTGCCCGTCGGATGGAAGTCCGGCGGGACGAAGTACTTTCGGACGGCGGCGACGCAGGCGGACGTGTTCTACATTTCCGATGAGAACGTGTTCAGTCTGGGCAAGGCGACCTTCGGCGTGTCGGCCTGTTACGACGTGAAGACGACGGAGGCGGGAACGAAGGTTGGTGTCAACGCGTTGTTCGTGATGGAGTACCCGACCGCTGAGGCGGCGCTGGATGCGTTCGAGGCGGCTCAGGAGCATCTTGCGTCGGAAGCGTACCGTGTCTTCGGCGTGCCCGAGGGGCCGGAGCCGAAGCTGATCGTGCTGAAGGGGGACGCGGAGTTTCTGAAGCTCAACCGGTGCAGGAACGTGCTCTATGGCGCATGGAACATCGTGGATGCCGAGCGCGTTAATACATTGATGAAGCAGCTCGAGCAGCACGTTCGCGAGCGGACGAACACAGGGACGGATCGGTGAGCAGACGTATTTCTCGACGGGAATTCATACGGAACGCCAGCGCGCTCGGCGTCGGGTTCTGCGCGCTGGGCGGGCTCGCGGGCTGCGTCAGCGGCAAGGACGATCCAGGCGGCGCGGGCACGGAGCGGTCCGCGCGCGGGAATACGCTGGAGGACAAGGTCGCCGTGGTGCGCGGCACCGACGTCGGCAAGATGGTCGGCAAAGCGGTGGCGGCGCTCGGCGGGATGGGCGCCGTGGTGACAAAGGGCGACGTGGTGGTTGTGAAGCCCAACATCGCGTGGATCTCGCGGCCCGAGCTCGGCGGCTGCACGCACCCGGACGCGGTGGCGGCGCTGGTGGCGCTGTGCCTGGAGGCGGGCGCGGCGCAGGTGAAGGTGTTCGACCGGCCCTGCCGTGACGCGCGCTTCACGTACCCGACGAGCGGCATCGAGGCCGCGGCGAAGGCCGCGGGCGCGAAGGTGAGCTTCGTGGGCGAAGGCGGGTATGTGGACCTCGAGGTTCCGCGCGGGAAGTCGCTCACAAAGTGGCCCGTGTACCGCGAGTTCTTTGACGCCGACGTGGTGATCAACGCGCCGGTGGCGAAGGTGCACAACACGTCGGGGGTGACGCTGGCGATCAAGAACCTGATGGGGGTGGCGGGCGGCAATCGCGGCCGGTGGCACCCGGACATCCACCAAAAACTCGCCGACTGGCTCTCGGCGCTGCCGTGCGACCTGACGCTCATTGACGCGACGCGCCCGATGATGCGCAACGGCCCGGACGGCGGCAGCCCGACGGACGTCGAGCGTGGCGACACGATCGTGGCGGCCAAGGACATCGTGGCCGCCGACGCGTGGGTCACGAAGGAGATCTTCTCAAAGGACTTCGACGAGGTGCGCTTCGTGGGGATCGCCGACGAGATGGGCCTGGGCCGCGCGGATTACGCCGGCCGGGTGGAAGAGATGGCCGCGTAGCAGGCGGCATTTGCGGATGATGGGAAAACGGGCGCCCGGGAAGGGGCGCCCGTTTTAGTCTGTGCGGTGCGTCTCGAGGGCTCCGGCTCCGAGACGCGCTTACTTTTTCTTTGGCTTGACGTTGCCTCTACCGCGGTTGGTCTTGGTGGAAGCCGGCTCGGGCGAGGCGGCGCTCGCCGTGGTCCAGTTGGAGATCACTTCCGTCAAATCCAGGCCGTCCACGACGTTGTTGTCGTCGAGGTCGGCGTTCTCGTTCCACAGCGGGTCGCCCGGGGTGGTCTCCCACGCGGTGAGGACGGCGGTGAGGTCGAGGCCGTCGACGACGCCGTTGCCGTCCACGTCGCCGGGCCCGGCGCCGCCGTCGCTGATCGTGATGTACTCGAAATGGGCGTCGCGGTCGGCGGGCCAAACGTCCCACGTCATGTTCGTCAGGCCCAGGTTGAGCGCGCTGTTGTCAGCGTTGAGGAACCAGTCGAACGTTCCCCAGCCCTCGGGCGGGTTCGCCAGGTCCACGCTGTTGCGCGCCGTCCAGGGGTCGGCTTCGTTCTCCTTGCTCCAGAAGCTGAGGACCGAGCCGACCTTGTCCATTTTCATCCAGTCGCCATACTGGTCGAAGCCGCCGGGCGGATCGCTCCACGGGCTGAAGATGTGCTTGAAGTTCCCAGCGTCGTTGTTGATGCTGAACAGAAGCCATCTGCCATCTTGCTGGGAGATCTCGATCATGTGGGAGCGATCCTGGAAAATGATGACGCCGGCGCGCCGACCGCCGCCGTTGACGAAATCCACGTGCGTTTCGACCGTGTAGTCGGTGAGCGCGTCGTCAATTCCCAGGCCGACACGCGACAGGATGGGGTTGTTATCGTTGCGGTTCGAGTTCACGCCGGTCCAGGTACCCGGGGGATCCTCAACACCGTCCTCGGGCAGGTGGATGGTCAGCCACCAGTTGGTGGCCGGGTCCTCTTTTGTGGTGTTGTCAAACGAAGCGCCGATCGGTTCGGTGGTGTCGTAGTAGTCCCACGTCCAACCGACCATGTCGGTGCTGGTGTAGGTGACGTCGGCGAGGACCGGGGCCCCGGCGACCGCAGCGATCACGAAGACCCCCGCGAGACACAGATTCCATTTCATGACAGTGCACCTCCTTTACTGCTGGGCGTAGATGGATGCAGTCCCCATAAAGGTCCTTCCGGAACCGCTCGAACGGTAAGCACCTGTCGCAGAGGCGAATGCCACAGTCGGGCAGTTCCCGATGCAACCCTCAACTTTTTTACTATAGCTGACTTGAGGGGCTGAAGTCAATCCTTTTTTCGTCAACGTTTTCGTCAGGGCCGGGCTGCGCGGATCGGGCAACAAGGCAAGGGCCCTGTGCCGGGGGCACTCGGTGCGCGTGCCGGCATCTGATGCCTGTCCAGGGCGAGGCGTTTGCCCCGGACTGCTTTGTTTCTTGCCGCTTGAGAGCGGTTACTTCTTCTTCCCCTTCGCGTTGCCCTTGCCTCGGTTGACGTTGGCGGCAGCCGGCTCGGGCTCGGCGGTGGCCGTGGTCCAGTTGGAGATCACTTCGGTGAGGTCGAGGCCGTTCACGACGTTGTTGTCGTCGAGGTCGGCATCCGGGTTCCACAGCGGGTCGCCGGGGACGGTTTCCCAGGCGGTGAGGACGGCGGTGAGGTCAAGGCCGTCCACGACGCCGTTGCCGTCCACGTCGCCGGGCCCGGCGCCGCTCTGGCCCTCGATGCTCAGGTCGTCAACGTAGATGAAATCAGGCGGGTCCCACTTGTCATGGTGTT
>CAZJXV010000081.1:0-15017 GCA_964550015.1 uncultured Verrucomicrobiota bacterium | reverse complement strand
AGCCCTCCGGAATTTCTAAGAATGACGGCACTCAGGCCTGCAAGATACTTGTTTGGCACCTTCGAGAGAAGGCGTTCGACAACCCGGCGGGCTGACACAGGAGGTACGTAGTTCTTGTAGGCCTCCTTGACGCTGACTTGGCGTTCGCCATCGGTCATTGCAGACACACGTAACATGCCGCTTTGGCCACGGCAGGGCTCGAAGATAAAAGTTGTCGCCTGTTTCTACGCGACGCCACCCGTCTTGTCGACCACGGTGACGGAACAATACGGCTCGAGCACGGGACGAAGCTCGTCGGCACCGCCGACGAGCACCGGGGAACGCCTACTCCGTGGCCGATGCTCCCTCGCCCGAGCCGGCGCCGTCCTTCGGCTCCCACCTGTTCCAGATGTCCCACTCGTCGGGGTCGGGCTCGTCCTTCTCGCGCAGGGTGATCATCCGGCGAAAGACGCACTCGTCCGTGTGGCCCGTGTTGTAAGCGATGTTCGGGTCCGTGCACTCCTCGAACGTGAAGTAGTGCTTCCCGTCACAGGTGACCCGGACGATGACGACGCCCTCAGAACAGCCGTAGGTGTGCGTGATCCTGCCGTCGGCCGAGAACAGCGTCCCGTCGAACACCGCGTGCCCCTCGGCATTCGTCGTCGTCTTGATATCGGGCGTGTCGTCGAAGACCTTGCCGTACCAGCTTGTGCCGTCGCCCTCGGCCCGGTAGACCCATACCTCGGCGCCGGCGAGCCGGCGGCCGTTCTGGTCCTCGTACTGGTACACCATCTTCGTCGGCAAATCGTTGAGGAACTCGCCGATCACGGGCGGCGCGTTGCAGTTGCCGCCGCGCGCGCGCCATCCCTTGACGCGCTCCCAGCACATGGCGTCGTACGTGCTGAAGTACCAGTAGGCGCTCGACATGATGCCGGGGTACTTGCTCGCGTGCACGCGCTCGAGGTCCCACGGCCAGTAGCGGCCCACGATCGGGCCCGTCTCGTCGGTGATCCGGATGCCGCGCTTCGAGACGTCCTTGCCGTGACCCGTGTGGACGTTGAACCCGTACCCGTCCACAAGGTAGCGGGCGTGGCACATCTCGTGCATGTAGCCGCGAGCGATCCCGAACGGAGGGTCCGCCTCGTGCCGCTGGATCCGGCCCGACTCCCACCCCCGAACGACGCGCTTCCATGACCAGTAGTCGTCGTCGGGCAGAACGGTCACCGGCCTCCCCTCGGCTTCGAAGCCCCAGGTAATGTCCACCGTCTTGTCGCGCACGTCGGGATTGTTCGACGGCAGGCCCCCCGCGAGCGGCAGCGCGAAGTCCGGCACGATCACCACCCGGTCGAGCCGCACGCGCTCGGTGACGCCGTTCGGGGTCACGCCCGGATAGACGGCCTCGGCGAACATCGTGTTCCAGTCGCGCATCATCCGCTGGCCCCAATCGGCGAAGCCGTTTGCCTTATCCGGCAGCGGCAAGCGGTGCTGGTAGTCGTGGTAGTAGTCCCACAGCCCCTGCTCGACCCAGAAGCCGACGGTGACGGCGTCGGTCTGGATCGTCAACGTGTTGTTCGTCCTCACCACCTCGTCGAGCTCGCCCTTCGGCCACACCTCGAAGGTCAGGTGGTGGCGCACCCGCTCCCACCTCCACGGCAGGTCGAAAGTCATCGCCTCCTTGGACGGCGGCCCGACCGGGACCACGGCCTCGCCGTGCTTGACGACCAGGCGGTCAAGCGACCATAGGTACGAGACCGGCACCGGCTCACGGCCCCAGTTATACACGTGCGCGCGCCAGGTCACCGTGCTCCCCGCCTTCGGCCACCCCGCCTCGGGGTCTGTGTTATCAGCCGAAGGGTAATCAAGGCGCGGGAGCCGTTCGATATACCACACGTCCAGGTCGGGCTCGCGGTTCTCGAGCGGCGGCCGCGGCGTGCCGACGATGGTGACCGACTCCTCGAACGTATCGGCGCACCGGGCGGTGACCGTGGACTCCCCCGCCGCCTTGACGAGAAACATCCCCTTCTCCGCGCCGAACGGCTCGATGCCGTCGCCCGCAGCAGCGTCCGCGCCGCCCGCACGCCAGACGATGCGGTCGCCGATGTCGGCCGGCTTGCCGCCGGCAGAACCCGTCGCCGTCAGCCAGACGACCGTCTGCGCCATCACCTCGACCCTGCCGTCCCGGACCTCCTGCTGTTCCGCCGCGTTGCGCCGGTTCGTAGCGCGCCGGATCGTCATTGTCTCGTCGAGCCGGCCCGGCACGCAGAACTGCCACTGCCAGACGTGCACGTAGTCGTCGCCGCCCTGGCGTTTGAGGTCGAGCGCCATCGCCTTCGCGGTCACCTTCCGGTCGAGCAGGACCTCGACGTCGCCGCGCGGCGTCACCACGTCCTTGAGGACCACCTTGTACGAACCCGACTTCGCGCGCAGCTCCTCGATCGAGTCGGCCACGGCGAACGTCCACGTGTGCTGCGTGTCGCAGACGCGCAGTCGCAGCCCCTCGAACGTGATCGGCTCAGTCAGCTCGACCCGGATGAACATCGGGTTGACCGACGGGGTGCGAATCAGCGTGTCCACCCCCGGCTTCGGCATCCGGAAAATGCGCCGCCCTTCGCCCGCGCCGATATCGAGCTTGGTCGTTTCGACGCTCTTGACCTTGTCCTCGACCGGGATGGCCACGAGGGTGCGCATCCCCGCCTTCGACGTCAGCTCCAGCGGCCGCGCCGCGCCGCGCGGACCGGCCCCCCACGCCGTCGCCGCCGCCGCCAGCAACGCCACACACAGCAGCACAGACTTGCCGCTCGCCGTCGTCATCCCATCCTCCCATCTATGCAGTGGCCGGGTCGGCCTCACCGCCCACCCGGGCCACATATGGGTGCTCAGACATCAGGGAGATCGCGCGTACCGCAGTGCCTGACATGATTCTAGGAGGCCGACGATGCTCCAGGCTATTCCCGCCGCGCCCGGCATCTGATCTTGAGGCCCTTCGTGGCGAGAGAGAAACGTGCCTGGTTCTACCCTTCCATCAGCCAGGAACGGATCGCGTCCCAAGGTTCCTCCCCGTAGTCAGAGCCCCCGCCATCCACCTTGAAATCGGGTGTACCGGGTTTTTCGCCCTCGAACGTTCGAACGGCCTCAACCCGGCGCCGCCCCCAATCAATCACGGTTACCCTGAAGACCCATTGATAGGATGCGCTATGGGTGTATCTGCCAACGACCCGCTCAGTCCGTTCCACGACCACAACCCACTCGATCTGCTCTCTGTGCCTCGGTATGTCTCCCAACGCGGAGGACGCGAACATGCCCCCAGCCTCAGCAACGAACGCGCGATCACCTAGCAGCTTCCGGTCCTCAGGAGGAGCGGAAATATCGACTGTTAGCAGACACGCAGCACGTGGGATTCTCGGCGAAGCAGCACTGTCGGGCACAGGAGAGGTATATGCTAATGTGACTGCCTCCGTAATCGTGCTCTTCAGATGCTCTTGTTGTCTGCGAACCGCAAAGACACTGCATGAGACGTAGACAGATCCCACAATGAGCGCAACAGGACCTAAGAGGCCGATGATTTGGTCCTTACGAAACATGTTCCGGATGCCACGCTTCAGCGGCGGCAACAGGACGGAAGTCCAGGCAAACACACCGATCCAGGAAATGTAGAGCAGCCAGTTGGGGATCCTTGCCGCTACCCTCTCCCATCCAAGTCGAAAGACGCCAAAAACCAGGATCAGAACCCACACACCCGCCACAATGGCGGCGCACCATTCCAGGATGCCATCGACAGCCCGTCTGGCGACAGCGCGTCTCCTGGACTCCGGGCACATTCAGTATTCCTCTCTGGTCGAAATCCGGAAAGCTAGCCTCGCTTCACTGGTTCGCCGCTTCTGTCCAGGACGACTACAGGGCCGTACGGCTCGAGCACGGGACGAAGCTCATCGGCGCGGCCGACCACCACCACCACCGACTCGTCGGGCCGCACGTACCGCTGCGCCATCTCCTGCACCTTCTCGGGCGTGGCGGCGTTGATCACGTCGCGGTACGTGTCCCAGTGCCCGTCGGGCAGGCCGTAGAGCTTGAGCGACACGATGTGCGCGGCGACCTCCTCGATCCGCTCGAGCGCGATCGGGAACACCCCGGTCAGAAAGGCCTTGGCGTTCCGCAACTCGTCCTCGCCCACGCGCTCGTCCCGGATGCGGTTCAGCTCGTGGAAAAACTCCTTGAGCGCGCCCGCGGTCACGTCGTTGCGCACCGCCGCGGACGCGATCAGGCCGCCGGCCTCGACGCGCGCGTCGGGCCGCGAGTACGCGCCGTACGTATAGCCCTTCTCCTCGCGCAGGTTCATGAAGAGCCGGCTGGCGAAGCTGCCGCCGAGCACCTGGTTCATCACCTTGAACGGCACGAAGTCGGCGTGCCCGAACGGCAGCGCGTGATTGGCGATGAAGATGTTGGACTGCACCGCGTTCGGAAAATCCACAACGAGCACGCGCCGCTCGGTAATCGGCGCAACCTCCGCGGTCGGCGGCGCCGCCCGCTTCGCCCTGGCCCAGTCGCCGAAGACGGCCTCCGCCGTCCGCAGCGCGCCCGCGCGCGAGACGCTGCCCGCGAGCACGAGCCACGCGTTCGACGGGTCGAAATGCGCCGCGCGAAACGCGGCGAGGTCCGCACGCGCAATCGCCGTGAGCGACTCCTCCGTCGCGTCGAACACCGCGTACGGGTGCTCCCCGTACAGCGCCCGGTAGCACGCCTTCCGGCCGAGGTAGCCGGGCTGGGCGTGCTTGTTGGCGAGCGACGCGAGCTCCCGGCGGCGCAGGCGTTCGAGCTCGTCCTCGGGCAGCGCCGGCTCGAGCGCGATCTCGCCGAGCAGCGCGAGCCCGTCGGCGAAATACTCGTCGAGCATCGAGATCGTCGCCTGCACCATGTCCTGGCTGCCCGCGGTCTCGAGCTCGGCACCCATGAAGTCCACCGCCTCGGCGATCTCGTCGGCGCTGCGCCCGGCGGTGCCCTCCTTGAGCATCTCGGCCAGGAACGCCGACAGCTTGGGCAGGCGCTGCTCGTCGCGCGTCAGCCCCGTGCCGATCAGCAGCGTCGCCGCCACCCGCGCCACGCGGCGGTCTTCGCACACCACCACACGCAGCCCGTTCGCGAGCCGGTCCTCGGTAAACGCAGGGAAATGAAACTCGCCCGCCGGGCCCGCCGGCGGCGGGGTCGTCGGGAACGGCGTCGCGACCGGCTCGTTCATGACGTGGCTCCTCCCGCCGCCGCGTGAGCTGGCATCACCTCGACGAGCGTCCGGTTCTGCTCGCCGAAGTACTGCCGCGCCACGCGCTGCACGTCGGCGGCGGTCACCGCCAGGTACCGATCCAGCTCCGTGTTCGCCAGGCCGGGATCGCCGTCGTAAAGCATGAACTCCGACAGCACCATCGCCCGGCCCAGGCCGCTCTGCAGCCGGTCGAAGTACTGCGCCTTGACCAGGTTCTTCGCCTTCTGCACTTCGTGCTCGCTGATGCCCTCGTCGGCGAGGCGCCTCAGCTCCTCGGCGATGAGCCCCTTGCACACCTCGTTGTCCGTGCCCTTCGACACCGTCCAGATGAGAAACAGGCTCGGCCCGCGCACGAACTCGGTGAACCCGACGCATTCGATCGCCGCCTCGTGCTGCTTGATGAGCGACTTGTACAGCCGCGAGCTCCGCCCGTGAAGCATGACGCGCTGCAGCAAGAGCAGCGGATACGTATCCGGCGTGCGCCTCGGCGGCACGTGGTACGCGAGCCAGAAGCCCGGCATCACGGCGAGCGGGTCGGTCAGCACCTCGCGCTTCTCGTCGGCCTGCGGCGGCTCCGTGGTGTCGGGCTCGGGCGGCGGCTCGTTGCGCGGGATCGCGCCGAAATATCGCCGCACCTCGTCGAGCGCGGCGCCGTACTCGATGTCCCCGGCCACCGTCAGCACCGCATTGTTCGGCGCGTAGTACAGCTTGAAAAAAGCCTGGACGTCCTCGACGCCCGCCGCGTCGAGGTCCGCCATGTCGCCGATGACCGAGTGGCCGAACGCCCAGTTCTCGAGCGCCAGCTCCTTGATGCGCAGGCTGGCCGGGCCGTACGGCTGGTTATCGATCATCTGGCGCCGCTCTTCCTTGACCGTCGCCCGCTGGTTCTCGAAATTCTCCTGCGTCACCTTGAGCGAGCGCATCCGGTCCGCCTCGAGCCACAGCGCCAGCCCGAGCCGGTTCGACGGCAGCGCCTCGAAGTAGTTCGTCCGCTCCTCGCTCGTCGAGCCGTTCATGCTCCCGCCGGCGTTCGCGACGTACTTCATGTGCTCCGTCTTGCCCACGTGCTCCGAGCCCTCGAACATCATGTGCTCGAACAGGTGGGCAAAACCCGAGCGCCCCCGCGTCTCGTTGCGCGAGCCCACGTCGTAGTACACGGCCACCGCCACGCACGGCGACCCCGGCTTGCGCGAGAGCACCACGCGCAACCCGTTCTCGAGCACGTGCTGTTGGAACTCAAGCTTCATCAGCGATCCTCTACGCCGCAACGGCCCTCTATACCGCAACGACCCTCTATACCGCACGCGCCGCCGCTTGTATAGCGGTTTCTCCGGCCCGGACCGCTCCCGCTCGACGAGCGCAACCCCCACACACCAGTCCACCTCGAACGGCACGAGCTTGGTCGGCCCCCCCGCCGGCCGCAGCATGCAGGCGAACTCAAACGCCTAGCCGTCCCGCGCCCCAAGACCCATGCGCAGGTTGCGCGACCCCGCAATCACCGCACAGCGCGCACGGCGCGGGAGAAAATGGGGACTGGCACCTATTTTTCATAGATGCCGGACACATTCGACACACCGTGGCGCAGAAAAATAGGTGCCTGTCCCCATTTTCTCACAACAACCCGCCTGCTCCTGGCCTGTCGCCCCGTACGGTGAGGCTCGTTGCGCATCGCAAACGGCCTCGCGCCAGCTCTTCGTGAGAAATGCGGGCTACCCGTCCCGCGGCCCGAGGCTTATGCACAGGTTGGGCGGCACCGCGATCTCGAGCGCCCGCTAAAGCGCATCGTCGTCCCAGTTCATGGAGAGCCAGCCGACTGCTCCGGACGCCTCGCACGCCAGATGACGCCGACCCCGTTTCGCGCGAGGCGATGCTTGATTCTCGGCACGGAGAGATTCCTGGCGGTGCTCGGTCAGTGCGAACCAGGTACGGTGTCCCCCAAATTGCCCTATTGCGAGGGTCCCGGCGGCAAAGGGAGCTTTTTCGTGTACTTGTGAAACTCGGGCGGCAGTTCGTCCGTCACGTGCCACTCGTCCTCAGGGCCGTCCTCGCCAAGTGCGCGGAACCAGTGGTACTTGCCATCCGGCGTTCGCTTGGCGATAATCCCCCTATAGGTCCGGTCTCCGGATGCATCCTTGAAGTAGAGTATGGCCCGTGTCTCGAGCTCGCCCTGCTCGACCTCGACGAAGGCGGGCCCTTCCTCCTTGTCGTAATACCACTCCTTTGAGATGAATGGGAACGTGTCTGGCATCTGGTTCTTCATCGCCTCAAGACGCGTCAGACGGCCCCGTTTGTCATAGGTACAACGGAACGTCGACAAGAATCCCCCTTCCCGCGTCTCACGAGTTACCTCGTAGTAGGTAATCCGGCCTTTCTTGTCAATGGCCGCGCGATACCGGAGATCCTCATCTCCTGTCGGGAAGTTGCACCCGTAACGTGGCTCGTCCAGCGACGGACCGATGACGAAAGGCCCCATCCCGTACGGGGATCTCATCGGCTCGATGACAACGGCTCTCGCCCACACGATCACTTCTTCACACGGCGTGCCCCACACTATCGAGGAAACCGAGTACAACTCACCGCCGCGGTATACGAACTTGTAGACGGAAGCGAGGTCCCTTCCAAGCTTCTCCGGCGGGACCGGCTCGATCCCGACCGGCTTCCAGCCATACCGCAGGTCCATGACCCGGTAGTACTTGACGCTTTCCTCATTTCCCGACGTCGCCGTCTCGCAACTGGGCAAGACAATCAGCGCGGCAAGAATGAGCAAATAGACCCATAATCTCACACGCATTGCTGTTTCACCTCCGCGAGTACACAGTCAACTCTGGCCTGAAATCGGGGCAAATCGGGGCACACCATACCTACTTCATCCCATACATGGGCTTTCGGCCGGGTCTGCGAGGGAACAAGAGGCGTTGGAGCTGCGTCACGTGATGCGGAAACCCAGGCGCCACGATGCGCGCCAACCTCGGCATGACGAAAGCATACCACCGATCATCCTGCCTGGCGAACAGAGAATTGCGCCTGATCTTCCCGGCCTGGCTCAGACCGGACGTCGCACCCCACCCAATACGTATGCTGTCCCCTGATTCAGGCTGCCCCGGTCTCGCCGTCTACTCCGCGCCCGGCAGTCCATGCTTCTTGAGAAACGCACAAAACTCTAGGACATCTATGCCCGCGCAGGCGGGGGTGTTCCAGCCATTGCCATAGTCATCGGGAGTCACCACCGTGTTCGCCAACGCAAGGGCCTTGGCCAGGTACAGCGGCTTTCCGGTCGCCTCGAACGCCCTCCAGAACGCTTCCAACACGCCTCCGCCGCTGACTCCCACGTACTTCATGAAGCGATACTGCTCCGAGACGTACCCCCTTCCGTCCTTCCAGAAGACGAACTGGTCCTCGACGAACCGGACGATCTCCTCCCCCATGGCCACGTACTGCGGATCCTCCTCGGCTCGGTTGAAAAGGCAAATGGCCACGTGCGCCGCAGCCAGCGACCCCTGGGCCAGGTGCGGCGTCTTGGACATGGCGCCAGCCGTATCCTCCCAGAACTTCGCCGGGAAGTTGAAAGGCCTGATTCGGTTCTGCAAGAGCCAGCGGAACGCGCGATCGGCCGTCTCCTGATAGTCGAGGATGCCGTACTGGCTCGCCAGACGATCGAGGAACAGGATGATCAACGCCGGCGGGTGCAGGGCCTCGTTCGCCGGCTCGCCGGTCTTGGGATTGACGCCATCGTACCAGGTGCCGCTCGGAAGTTGAGTAGTACGATAGGTCTGGGCGAGGCGTTTGGCCGCACGCAGGTATTTCTCCTCCTTGGTCACATCGTACATGTCGAGGTACATCTGCCCCGGGTCGTTGGCCCGCGCCTCCCACTCCATGCGATGGTTGCTCACGGCATTGCAGGCATCCTCGAAAAACCGCTCGTACGTGATCTCCCCGGTCAGATACTTCCGCCAGTTCGACCCAAGGTTCTTCAGCGTGCTGGGGCAGAACGCATACTTCCAGTCCGCCGGAAAGCAGGTGTTGATGACGGTTTCGGCCCCGTTTGTCGCCGTTGTGATGGCCAGTGCGGCCTCATCCCGGTCCTTGGTCTCCCTGGCCAAAGAGGCCATGGACCGGGCAACCAGCCACCCGTGGGCAAACAGCCATTCCCCACCGAGGTTCGCGTATTGCGCGTATTCCGGCCCGCGCTCGCCTTTTATCGGCAACCCGTGCTCCTTGTAGAACGCCCACATTGGCTTTTCAAGCGTTCGCCTCAAGGAACCCAGGCTGCCTTCGTGCAGGCTGAACTCGTTCGTGTAGAACGGCCCCGCGAACGGTTGGCCCTTCCTGAAGTCACGGTATTGCTCGCCCAGATACCCGCTCGGCACGCGCCACGCCATTGCCTCGTCAACCGCTCTGCATGTGGACGCGCCAATGGCTTTGCCGCCTTTCTTGTCGAGACCCTCGACGGTGAGTCGCAAGCGCGTATCGTCCGTACTGACCGGGAGCGCCGTCCACACCGGCGTGAGCGGCGCCCAGGGCTCAGCGGCCTCGAAGGACCACGCCTTATCACCGATCCGGTTCGTCCCGTCGCTGTCCCACTGCGTGATCGTGAAGCGGTAGGACTTGGCCCCTTCCACCGGCAGGAAATCAAACGCCTGCGCGTACTTGAATGACCGACGAACTTTGCCCCAGAACGCGCTTTTGCCCGGACTCCCCGGCCGAATGGCCTGGGCATACTCCTCGAGCGCCTGGGCGTCCAGTTTCTCCCAGTCGAACTTCACCTTCAGCTCGACGGCCTCTTCCACGCCGGGCGGTCCATCCCCTTCCTGCGCCATCGCTGTGACAGCCCCCAGCCAGCCCATTGCCAGGCTCAGACATCCCAGAGCCGCGATCATCGCTCTTTCCCACCGTTTCATCCTCAGCCCCCTCATGTGTCTGTTCCCTTCTGTTTCGAGTCAGGACGATACCGCAACCGGAACGGCCGCCTGCGACTCGTTCAGTACTTGACCTCCACGCTGACGCTCCCCGTCACGTCATGCAGCGCCACGGCTTCCTCGTCCCGGTTGAAGTCTATCCAATCCTTGCCATTGACCGTGACGCTCGTGATCGGCAGGCCCTTGGGGTGGCGCAGCCGCAGGAGCACGGCCTTGGGCCGATTGCGGGAAGGCATCTCCACCGTCGCGGTGATCCTGCCGTGCTGCACGTCGGACACGATTTCATAAGCCACCGTCCCGAAGAAGCTCGGCGCGTTCCGGACCGCGACCCTCTTGCCCTGCTCCAGCCACGCCCGCGGCGTCGCCCGCGCCAGCCAGAGCGAATCACCCTCTTCCGTCAACAGCATCATGCGCACCCGTTCCAGGAAAGCTGCCTCTTCGAATGGCTTGTCGGGAGCGCCGCCGCGGAAGGGATGCTCCGCAAAAACGTACCCGTCGGCCGGGAGCATATCGACCGCGTACTGATTGTACATGGCCCGCAGAAACAGCGGCACATCGTCGGCGGCGAAATAGATGTTCGTATGCGGCTCATAGCCACACTGCCCGGGCGCATGTCCGCCATTGCCGCCGGTATTGAACCATCGGTCATCACTCGCGACTTCAGCCCGTGTGGGGCCCGCACTCCGGGGCATTGGATTGGTGTCACCAAAATCATTCAGTGCCGACAGCCGCTCCTCCATGACGTCGAGCATTTCCTGCGCAAGCGGCTCATGCACATCATAGATTCCTTCTTTGATAAACCTCAGGCCGCCGCCGGTGACTTCAAAATAGTCTCCGCCCGTTGTTCGTGTCGAAATCCCATGCCGGAAATCCCATGCGGGCGCGCGAAGATAAGGCAGAAAAGGAATGAAGCGCCGATACGTGCCGTCACTGACCTGAACGACGCGCGAAAGCGCCGCGGACCGGTCTCCCACGGCCCGGAGGTCCCGGCGCCACCTCTCGACCTCGGTCAACATCTCGGCCGCGCCGTCCACGCCATTCTCCGCAAGGACTTCCACCGCGGCTTTCAGTCCGGCGTAATAAGTCAAACACGTTATATAGAACACCTGGCTCTCCGTGCTGAGATCGCCCGTGCTGAGCGGGGGCACGAGACCATAGAACCAGCTCCCCGTCGGCACCTGGCTATTCCAGAATTGCCTCTGGCGTATGGTCCACCGGCAGGCATTCTTCAACACGGGCGCGGCCTCGTCGAGCCAGGCCTTGTTCCGCGTCAGACGGTAGTGAAATGCCGCGGTCTCCAGAATGTTGCCGTGCCCGACCGTGTGGCGCATATCGGCGCGGTCGTCACGAGGCAGATACCCGTCGTTGTCGGAGAAATTCGGGTTGGAACCATGCTGTTCTGCAAAGATCCAGTAGTTCAACCCTCCCTCGGCAACGTCGTGGAGACCCAGCATGTCCATCGCTTTGATGATGAGCCACGATTCCTGGGCAAGGTAGAACGGCGAGGCGAAGATGCTGACGCCATACATTCTATCATTGAGTTTTCTCGTGTGACGCATGAGATGCCACGCGCCCAGCTTCCACTGAGCGACCAATTCCTTCTCCGGAACGTCAATCTGCATCGGCGGCTCCTCGGGCGGAACGGGGAAGGCGGGCAACTTGTCGAGCTCGAAGAACGTCCCCATTGCCCCCGCCCAGCTTTGCTCGACGTGCTCCCGCACACGCTGGCGGAGCGTCTGCTTCTTCTCGGCAGCAAGCGTCTCCTGGAATTGCCGCGCCGTAACGCCGCTCCCTGCCGAGGTGATGAACACCCCCACGCTCGGCACAAGGATGGGACCGCTCTCGAGATCGGACGGGGCAAACGTGACGGTTCCACCGCTGGTCCGGACAGTGACATTGCTCATGCCGTCGGACGTCTGAAACACCGTCACGCGTATTCCACGCCGGCCTCCTGACGCAGCGCTCTGCCGCCAATGATGCTCTCCCGTCGCAACGATCCCGTTACCGCTCTCCAACGGCTCGATTGTACCGACAAAACCGTTGTAGGCTTCGATGCTCCCATTAAAAGATTTGCCGGCCTTGTCGAAGCCCCATTCGATCTCCACGGCCTGCGGCGTGCTCCATCTGGCGTTGCCGACCACACGCACAATTGGCACGACGGCGGATGGATTGCCATCGCTGTAGATCACGCTGAGCTTGGCTGCTTTGATTGGATGTCCGCCACCGGTATGAAATGCGAACGTTCTTGTCCCTCGGGAAGTTGTGACGGGCTTTTCCGTGCAAACGAAATGTTCCCAGTTCGTGGCATTCCACCAATGGCTCTTGTTGGCCACGACATGGAGGTCCTTCACGTCCGGCGCCGCGCCATCCGTGTTCGGCAACTCCACTTCGACGCATCTGAAATGGCGCAGTCCCTCCCAGAGAAAACCGCAGAGCAGCGTGTTGTCGAAACCGGCTGCCGGATAGGGCGGCAGCCACTTGCTCTCCACGGGATTGTCCGGCGCGCCCTTGCGGTAACCGTACGCGAAACGCCCGACGTCAACGGCCTTCCCTTCCACGGCACTCGCCGTGGAATCGAGCACGACGACGATATCCTGCATCTCCGCGGAATCGGGAACCAGCGTTCTGGCGAAGTACCCCTCAGCGGAAAACTCCAGCGGATTCAGCGAGGAAACCGTCTCACGGGCGGCGCGCGCCGCGCCCTTAAGCGTAAAAGCGCCGGAAGAATCAGTGGTGGCCGACAGCGGTGTACCGACGACCGCGACTTTGGCGCCGGCTATCGGCTGCCGGAGTTCGTTGAGCACCCGTCCGCCGTAATCCACGTCTGCGGCCGGCGCAACACTCGCTCGCACCAGCGCTGCCGCCGCCAGCACCAATCCTGGAAGCCAACTGTACCTGCTCTGCATCCTTCGTTCTCCCCCTATCCTTAAGCTGCTATTGAAAACCGCGTTGTTTCTCGCTTTTCGGTGAAGAACGCGGGCCGACCCGGTAAACTACCGGTCCGACCTGCGCTCAGTAACTTGCCGTCACGGTCACTTTGCCGGTCAACCCTCGCAGGACGATCGCCTCCTTGTCCGCGTCAAAGTCCTTCCACGGCTTGCCATTGACCGTCACGCTCTTGATCGGCAGCGCCTTGGGGTGGCGCAAGCGAAGCCACACGCCCTTCGGCGCCGTCCGCGACGGCAGCTCGATGGTGGCCGTGATTGTGCCCTTGTCCACGTCGGAGACGATCTCATAGCCCATGCTGCCGAAGTAGGTCGGCGCCTTCCCCACGGCGATTGTCTTGCCCTGCTCCAGCCACGCCCGCGGCGTCGCCCGCGCCAGCCACAGCTCGTCGCCGATCTCCGTCACAAGCATGTTGCGGAAGTTCGACAGGAAGACGGCCCGCCCATGCGACTTGTCATTCTCCGCATGGAACGTGTGCTCGTTGAATGTCCAGACCCTCTCCGGATTCGCACTGAAGTTGAGGTCCACGGCGCAGCGGTTCAGCCACGAACGAATGAAGTTCTCCACGTCGTCCTTCCACAGGTAGTACTCCGGGAACCGTTCCCAGCCCGACTGATAGCCCCAGCCGAAGTCGAACCAGTCCCTCTCCGGCGTGTAGTCCGCCTTGCGCTTGCGAAACCAGATGTGGTCCCACAAGAACACGTCCTCCGCCACGTCGAAGTGCCCGTCAACGCGCCGGTCGTCAACCGACAGAACCCCGCTCCGCACCCACGCCTCGATCGCCGTCACGGTGCGGCCATAATCTGTATGATAGATGCCGCAGTGCGACCAGACGTCCGACCCCTCCGGCAGCGCGCGCGACAGCGGGCCGCGGTCCTGGAAGCCCTGCGGGATGAACGAACGGTAGGTCCCATCCCGCACCTTGATCACCGGCGACAGCACGATGGACTCGTTCACGACGGGCAGCATGTTCGTGCAGTACGCCTCGGCCTCCGCAGCGTACTCGGCGCCCAGCTTCGGATCGACGTCCGCGATGACGTCCGCGAACAGCTTCACCGACTGGTACGCAAACGCATCGTTCGGATAGTAGTACCGGCCCATGTCACCGTCGCCGGACGCGATCTTCAACTGAAGCCCGTAGGGTGACCAGTCCCCCGTCTTGAGCCCTTCGGCCTCCTTGGGCGACAGGGCCGCCTTCATCGTCGTCCGGCGCCGGTTGATGATCCAGTCCGCCGCCGCCTTCAGTCGCGGCGCCTGGGCCTTCAGCCACTCCGTGTCTCCCGTGAGCCGGTAATGCTCCGTCATCGCCCACAGGATGATCAGCGCCCCGATCTTGTGCGTGGCTTCGATCCAGTTATCCAGCGACAGGCAGCCGTCCTCCTGCTGGTTGTCCAGCCAGTTGGCCATGCCCTCCTCAGCCACCGTGTGCATCCCCATCTGGTCCAGCGCCCACAGAATGCGATCCGTCTCCGCCCCCAGCGGCGGGAAGGGGTGGTCGCCCACGATGGTCGCGCCCCGCTCGTCCTTCTCGCAACGCCGGATGATCCCCCAGGCGCCCAGGCGCCACAGCCCGGTCAGATACTCGTCGGGCACTTCCACCGTCATCACCGGCTCGATCGTCGGTTCGGGCATGGGCGGGAGCTCCATGTCCCCGTGCAGCGCTCGCACGGCGTGCTCGAACGTCTGCTCCGCATGCTCCCGCACCATCTGCCGGACGGTCTTCAGGTTCTTTGCCGCCAGCTCCTCTGCAAACGCCCGCGCCGTCGTGTTCGCCGCCGCCTTCGCCACGAAGAACCCGTACTCCGGCGCCAGGATCGGCCCCGTGGCCAGGTCCACCGGCTGGAAAGAAAAGCGCCCCGCACTCGTGCGCACCGTGATGATCGTGCGCGTCGCGCCCCGCGTGGCGGACGAGTACAGCAGCG
>CAZJXV010000080.1:0-15184 GCA_964550015.1 uncultured Verrucomicrobiota bacterium | reverse complement strand
ACTCCGCCGGCACGGGCCTCGGCTCGCGCCTGATCTTCAACACCGACGTGTTCTGCTTCGGCCCGCCTGACTACCCCAAAGAAATCCCGCCGCGCTTGCTGCATCCGAAGCGCATCTTCGATGGCGTCCGCATGGGCGTCGAACACGGCGGCAACAAAAGCGGCATCCCGACGGTGAACGGCGCCATTCTGTTCGACGAGCGCTACATCGGCAAGCCCCTCGTCTTTTGCGGCACCGGCGGCCTGATCCCGTCGAGGGTGGGGGAGGCGGATTCCGCCGTGAAGGTGGCCAAGCCCGGCTACCACGTCGTGATGGTCGGCGGCCGGATCGGCAAGGACGGCATCCATGGCGCGACATTCTCCTCGGCCGAGATCGACGAGAAATCGCCGACCAGCGCCGTCCAGATCGGCGACCCGATCACGCAAAAGGTTATGCTCGACTTCCTGCTCGAGGCGCGCGATGCAGGCCTCTATACCCTGATCTGGGACAATGGCGCCGGTGGCTTGTCCTCCAGCGTCGGCGAAACCGCACGGTTCAGCGGCGGCGCCGAGCTCGAGCTCGCTGGCGCACCCCTCAAATACGCGGGTCTCGATCCGTGGGAGATTTTCGTCAGCGAGGCGCAGGAGCGAATGACAATCGGCGTGCCGCCCGAACACCTCGACGAGCTCCTTGCGCTTGCCAAGCGGCGCGGCGTCGAGGTGACCGCGCTCGGCACCTACACCGACTCCGGCCAATTCCACATTAGGTATAATGGTGAATCGGTCGGCTGCCTCGACATGGACTTCCTCCATGACGGCTGCCCGACCCTGCACCTCAAGGCCGCGTGGTCGCCGCCGCAGCACGACGAGCCAGAGATCCCGGAGAACAAGGACTACACGGACGACCTTGTCGCCATGCTCGGCCGGCTCAACGTCTGCAGCAAGGAGCCTGTCATCCGCCAGTACGACCACGAAGTGCAGTCGATGAGCGTGGTGAAGCCGCTCTGCGGCGTCGCCAATGACGGCCCCGCCGACGCCGCCGTGCTGCGGCCGCTGTACGACTCGGATCGCGGCGTCGCGGTGTCGTGCGGCATCAACCCGAGCTACGGCGATATCGACACGTATCACATGGTCGCCTGCGTCGTTGACGAGGCCGTGCGCAACATCGTCGCCGTGGGCGGCAAGCTCGGCACGATCGCCGGGCTCGACAACTTCTGCTGGCCCGATCCGATCCAGTCCGAAAAGACGCCCGATGGCGAGTACAAGCTCGCCCAGCTCGTTCGCGCGTGCCGCGCCCTCTACGACTACACCGTCGCCTACGGCGTGCCGTGCATTTCCGGCAAGGACAGCATGAAAAACGACTACAAGCTCGGCGAATGGTCCATCTCCATCCCGCCGACCGTGCTGTTCTCCGCGATCGGCCGCATTGAGAACGTCCGCTGCGCCGTCACGAGCGACGCGAAGGCCGACGGCGACCTCGTCTATGTCCTCGGCGTCACGCGCAACGAGCTCGGCGGCTCGCAGTACTACGCGCACCACGGCGCCGTCGGCTGCACGGTGCCTCGCGTCGAAGCGCTCCGGGCCGCGCGCCTCTACAACGCCCTTTCGCACGCCGTCGAGCGCGGCCTCGTGCGCTCGTGTCACGATTGCTCCGATGGTGGCCTCGGCGTTGCGCTTGCCGAGACGGCGTTCGCCGGCGGGTTGGGGATGACGCTCGAGCTCGACCGGGTCCCCAACGACGGGGTGCTCCGCGAAGACTTCCTGCTCTTCAGCGAGAGCCAGAGCCGCTTCGTCGTCACCGTCGAGCCGCGGCACCGGCGCAGCTTCGAGCAAACGATGGGCAACCTGCCGTTCGCCCGCGTCGGGACGGTGACCGCCGCGCCCCGCCTCGTTATCCAGGGCTTCGGCGTCCGGCCGGCCGTTGATGCCGCCGTCGAGGACCTCAAGGAAGCGTGGCAGGCGCCGCTCCGGGGGGTGGTCTGATGACGGTCCGCGCCTGCATCCTGACCGGCTTCGGCATCAACTGCGATTACGAAACCGCCCACGCCTTCCGCATGGCCGGCGCCGAGGCGGTCCGCGTCCACGTCAACGACCTCATTCACGGCCTCGACTCACTCGCCGGCTACCACATCCTGGCGTTCCCCGGCGGTTTCTCCTTCGGCGATGACATCGCATCCGGCAAGGTTCTTGCCACCAAGTGTGCCCACGCCTTGCGCGACCAGCTCACGGAGTTCGTCGCGGCGGGCAAGCTCATTATCGGAATCTGCAACGGCTTCCAGGTGCTCGTGAAAATGCGCGTCCTTCCGGGGATTTCCACCGACGGCGACCAGGACGCTACACTTACCTTTAACGATTCCGGGCGCTTCGAAGACCGCTGGGTCAATTTACACATAAATCCAGCTTCACCATGTGTCTGGACCCGAGGCATTGAACGCTTGTATCTTCCCGTGCGGCACGGTGAGGGCAAGTTCCTCCCGGCGACTGATTCCGTCCGCCGCGCACTTATCACTAAAAAGCAGAACGTCGTGCAGTACGCGACCCCCGCCGGCCGGCCGACGATGGAGTACCCTCTCAATCCCAACGGATCGGTGGACGCCGTCGCCGGGGTGTGCGACCCCACCGGGCGCATTTTCGGCCTCATGCCGCACCCGGAAGGCTACATGTTTCCCACCCAACACCCACGCTGGACTCGCGGGCCTCTCCCCGACGAGGCACCGGGCCTCGCCGTGTTCCGAAACGGCGTCGAATTCGCCAAAAAACACCCCTGATTGGCCTCCGGAATCGCCTAGAATGTAGATGAGTTCAGCCTCGATAGCAGCCGTAAAGCCAGGATGTTAGCGACATCATACACTTTGTGAGGGCCTGGGCTGCGGCCTCAGCCTCCTTCCGAGCGTGCCGCAGCGGTACAAACAGCTAAGCCCCTGCCCCGCCCGCCCCGATAAAAAAGACAGACGAAGCATCAGGAGAACTGTGCTGTGGAGTCCCGCATGCCCATGAGGCAAGGCGCTCGGAGCGCCACGGCCCCGGGCGGCCAAGAGAGCAACGGACGCTCCATCCTCCTCGTCGAGGACAACGAGGATGTGGCTCAGTTCTATGGGCGCGAATTCGAGCGCAAAGGGTGCCGCATCCGCGTCGCCGTGAACGGTCGCGAGGCGCTCGAATACCTGAAGGAAGCTCAACCCGACGCCGTGCTCCTTGACCTCTGGATGCCCGAACTGGACGGCTTTGGGGTGCTCGCCGCGATGCGGAGCACGCCGAAGCTCAACGGGATTCCCGTGATGGTGCTGTCAGCCCGCGGCGATCCGGACGAGATTGAGCGCGCCCTTGCGCTCGGCGCACGCGACTACCTCGTCAAGGCCGCGATCACGCCCGACAAAGTCGTCGAAAAAGTTGAAGCACTCATTCGCGAACCCGGCCGGCCGATGACGCTGATCCGCTACCGGCTGAACGTGCACCACGACTGCGGCGACGCCATTCGGCTCGGCGCCACCTTCTTTGGCGCGACCGGCTTGAGCTGCCCCGACTGCGGCGCGCTCTACCAGCTCGAGCTCACGCCCGATTTCTCCCACAATTCTCCGACGTTCACGGCGCGGTTTCTCTGCCCGGACTGCCCGACACCGAAGGCCACTGCCGAAAGGAAGCAAGATGGCGCGCATCGTGGTCATTGATGACGACGCGGACCTCCGACGCTACGTCCAGTTTCACCTCGAGAAGGCCGAGCACGACGTGTTCTGCGCCCGCGACGGGTTCGAGGGGATCGAGCTCGTCGAAGAGCTCCGCCCCGACCTGATTATTCTCGACGTGATGATGCCCGGTCTCGATGGCGTCGAGATCTGCAAGCGGCTCAAGTACCATGATGAAATCACCCGCATCCCCGTCATCTTCCTCACGGCGAAAGCCGACCCGGGCGGCCGGCTCCGCGGCCTCGAGTCCGGCGGCGACAAATACATCACCAAGCCCTTCAAGATGGCGGAGCTCAGTGCGCAGATCGACGCCCTCCTCGCCCGCACCCCGCCTGCCCATACCTCCTCCGTCGAGCCCCCGGTGGCGACTTGACGCCGTCTCCTCAATCCAAAGGCGCACACCTGTCCTGAGACCGCCGACAGTCCGTCCGGCCTCCCCAGGAAACCCTTGAACCGGCACCCCCGCCGTCTTAGAAATAGAGCCTGCGCGCCCGTAGCTCAGCTGGATAGAGCACGGGATTTCTAATCCTGTGGTCGCAGGTTCGAGTCCTGCCGGGCGCGCCTGTCGATTACCCGAGGGGGGCTCCGGTTTCTGTGTACGCCTGTTCCGCCGCCGGTTACGCTATTGTCCGTCTGTACTCAAAAAAAACGGAACGCGTGGCCGCCGCGCGTGTCCAAAAACCGAACACCGTGGCGCTTCGCCAAGGGCACGTCTTGATGAGCGCCGTGAGAGGAGCCAAACCCATGACCGAAACGATCTCGAATGACGCCGCGAGCTTTCGTCGCCGCCCGCTGCACGTGCCGCACGCGATGTGCGAGGCCTACGACTACGCCAAACCCTCGGCCTTCAGCCGCGGCTTGGAGATCGAGCTGGCCGGCGCGCACCTCGTCTTCGTTTCGGGCACCGCGAGTGTGGGCCCGGGCGGCGAGACCCTCCACGTGGGCGATTTCCGTGCCCAGGCCCGCCGCGCCTTCGACAACGCCCGGGCCGTGCTCCGCAGCGCCGGCGCCGATTGGCGCGACGTGGCCAAGGCAACCGTTTTCCTCAAGGACATCGCCGCCCATTATGCCGCGTTCAACGAGGCGCGGTGCGCCTACTTCGAGGAGCTCGGCCTCGACGTGTACCCCGCCTCGACCTGCGTTGAAGGAAAGCTGTGCCGCGACGACCTCCTCATCGAGATAGATCTGATTGCCGTCGTCAAGAACGGCGTTGACCCGGCAAGAGGAACGTAAACCCCGGCTTGAAAAGGAGAGTGCCATGCGTGGGTTGTACGTAATAACCGCCGCAATTGCCGTCGGCGTGATGCTGTGTGGGGCGCACGCCGCGCTTGCGAGCGAAGAGAACACAGCGGAAACGGATATGGAGGTAAAGGCGACCGCGAAGTGGGCGCCGGCCGTCGAGCCGAAGCCGCTGAGTGATAACGCCAAGGTGGGGTTGATGTGGCTCGTCGAACACCAGCACCAGGACGGGGGGTGGAGCCAGGGCGAGGAGTCCGCCGCCATGGGCCACGGCATGGACAAGCTCAAGGACATACCCAACGTCGGCGATACCTGCATGGCCGCCCTCGCCTTGATTCGCTCGGGCAGCACGCCGAGCGACGGCGACTACGCCTCGAACGTCCTGGCCGCCGTTGAGTACGTCTGCCGCGAGGTCAAGGAATCCGAGGACGGCACGCTCTACGTCACCAAGACGCGCGGCACCCGCCTGCAGATGAAGCTCGGCACCTATATTGACACCTTCCTCGCCTCGATGTTGCTCGCCGAGGTCAGGGGCAAGATGCCCGACGAGGACGGCGAAGCCATGGTGCTGGCCGCGCTCGACAAGGTCATGGACAAAATCGAGAAGAACCAGCGCGACGACGGCACCTTCGGCGGCCAGGGCTGGGCCAACTCCCTGTCGCTCGCCATGGCCAGCAAGGGCATGAACCGGGCCGTCCAAAGCGGTGCCAAGCTCGATGAGAAGGTTCGGGGAAGGATCGAGACGTACTCCCGGGTGCAGTTCGATGCGGTGTCCGGCGATTTCAGCAAGGCGCGTTCGGCGGGCGTGGATCTGTATGCCGGCGCCTCCAGCCTCGGCGGCATGCAGGATTCCGCCAACACAAACGCAGAGCTGGAACCTACGCTCGTGGACAAGATCGCGAACGGCGCGACGAAAGAGGAACGCGAAGAAGCGCAAGTGGCCTTGAAGCGCTTCAAGGAGAACGAGAAAGACCTCGACGCGGCGCGGGACGCGATCGTCAAGAAACTCGACGACAAGCGCTTCATCGCGGGCTTCGGTTCCAATGGCGGCGAGGAGTTCCTCAGCTACATGAACATCGGCGAGAGCCTCGTCGTCAAGGGCGGCGAGAACTGGGAAAAATGGGACAAGGAGATCACCGCCAACCTCAACCGTATCCAGAACAAGGACGGCAGTTGGACCGGCCATCACTGCATCACCGGCCGCACCTTCTGCACGTCTGCCGCCCTGCTCGTTCTCATGACCGACCGCGCCCCCGTGCCGATCGCCGCCAAGGTAGAGAGCAACTGAGAACAGGGAGACGCGTCGTGCGGAGCCGCCTCTCCCCTTTGCTCGGCTGCACCCTCGCCGTCCTTGTGGCGGCGGGGTGCAGCACCACGCAGAGCCGCCGCGTCGCGCGCATTGACGCCTCGCTCGAACGCGCCGCGCGCTACATGGTCGCGAAGCAGTCGCCTGACGGTGCCTGGCGTTCCGAGACCTACGGCTGCTTCCGCGAAGGCCCGACGCTCACCCCCTACATCATGAGCTGCCTGTTCTTCCTTCCCCAGGGCGGGGAGGACGCCCTCGCCTCCTTCCGCAAGGGCGTCCGCTACCTCGTCGCAATGGTGGATGACGATGGCACGATCCGCACCGGCCCACGCGGCCTCTACTTCCCCGTCTACACCGCCGCAACGGCCAGCCGCGTCGTCGTGCTCGACGAGAAAACGGACGAACACCGGCGCGTCCAGGCCGCGTGGCTCGCCTACCTGCGCCGCCGCCATCTCAACGAGTCGCTCGGCTGGGAGCCGTCCGACCTCGAGTACGGCGGCTGGGGCTTTTCCCTCGACGTGCCGCGCAAGCCTGCACCCGGCGAGCTCAGGGAGGCGTTCTTCGAATCAAACCTCGTCGCTACGATCATCGGCGTCGCCGCCCTCCGTTCCGCCAGGGTCGCGGGCGACGACCCCGTGTGGGGCCAGGTCCTCGTCTTCGTCAAGCGGTGCCAGAACTTCGCCGATGATCCCTCGACGGCCGATCCGCGCTTCGACGACGGCGGCTTCTACTTCATCCCCAACGACCCGTTGCAGAACAAGGCCGGCATCGCCGGCGACGACCGCTTCGGCCGCGAGCGATACCACTCCTACGGCAGCATGACGGCCGACGGCCTGCGCGTCTTGCTTCAGTGCGGCCTGCCGCCCGACCACCCGCGCGTGGTTGCCGCCGGGAAGTGGCTCGAGCGCACCTTCACCGTCACGACCCATCCCGGCAACTTCGCCCCCGACCGCGAAGTCCTGCGCGAAGCCACGTACTACTATTATCTCTGGTCCGTCGCCCACGCCTTCTCGCGCCTTGGCCTGACTGAGGTCCGGACAAAGCACGGCCCCGTCAAGTGGGCCGAACTCCTCGCCGACGAGCTCATCCGCCGCCAGCGGCCCGACGGCTCGTGGGTCAACCGGTTCACCGACGCGAAAGAGGACGACCCGCTTGTCTCGACGCCGTGGGGCGCGTCCGCCCTCGCCATTTGCCGCCAGGTAATCACAGCGCCGCACAACCTCTCCGGCAAAGACTACCCGACGCTCCGGAGCCCTAAGTAGCCGCACACATCGCTCGGAGCCCCACGAGCAAGCCCTTGTGCATTGATCTTCCGCATCGCCGCATGTTAGCCTTAGTTTGTTCTTGCCGGTTGTGGACGGTTACGAGCCTCGCGTGCCGATGGAACCCTCCGCCAACAGCGATCCCCGGAGCGACGAGGCGCTCGTTGACGCTGCCAACGCCGGCGACCCCGCCGCCTTCGAAGCTCTCTACTACCGCTACCGCGACTGGGTCGTCCGCATGGCCTACCGCTTCACCCTCAACCGCGACGACGCCCTCGATGTGCTTCAGGAGACCTTCGCGTACCTGCTCAAAAAGTTTCCAGGGCTTCGGTTGACCGCGAAGATGACCACCTTCCTCTATCCCGTCGTCAGAAACCTTTCCATTGCCATCCGGCGCAAGCAGAGACGCTACGTCTCGGACGACACCATTGCTGAAAAAACCGCCGCGCCCCCTGCCGGCGGGGCCGCGGCCTCCAGGGCCGAACTCGCCGCCGTTCTCGCCGTCTTGCCCGAAAAGCAGCGCGAAGTCCTCCTCCTCCGCTTCGTAGACGGCCTGAGCCTCAAGGAAATCGCCGAAACCCTTCGCATCCCGGAGGGCACAGTCAAGTCCAGGCTCCACCACGCCCTCCAGACTCTCCGTAACGACGACCGCACCCGCCGCTACTTCGGCACCTGACCCCCTGCCCCCGCGTTGTAGCGCCGGCATCTCGCCTGCCCCGGGCGCATCTTGCCGGCTATCCGGCGGGCTTTTTCCGGCAGACATCCTGCCCGCCGCTGTAGGGCGGGCAGCCTAAGCTACCAAAGGTAGCCGCCCGCCTTGAAAAAAACGCCGCCCAAATGAACCTTTTCCCCCACTTGCCCACTTAACCGGGTGGAGAGCAAACCATGTCCGATTCGAGACAACACACCAGTGGGGAACCGGAACTCGAAGCACCGCAGGGCCTTGCCGAGGACCTCGCCGCCCTCTACGCCGCCGACGTACCCGTGCCGCCTGAGGTTGACGAGACCATCATCGCCATGGCCCGTGAGCGCTTTGTTCCCCGCGCCCAGCGTCCTCGCCGGCGCCTTGTCCTTCGCTGGGCGCCGGTGGGCGCGCTTGCCGCGGCTGCGGCCGTCATTATCTTGTTCCTTTTTCCTGCCTTGCTCATGAGACCCATGCCCCGGGCCTCGCGCGAAGCTGCCTTGGCCATGAAGGTTTCCCTCCGCGAGGATATTGATGGCAGCGGCCGCGTGGACATCCTTGATGCCTTCCTTCTGGCCCGCCACATCGAGTCGGCCGCCGGACCCAGGAACGACTGGGACATGAACGGCGATGGCACGGTGGATCGCACCGACGTGGACATGATCGCCCGCGCCGCCGTGAGCCTTGAGAGGAGCTCAGTCCAATGAAAACGCTGCGCACATTTCTCTTGCTTGCTTTGGCCCTGACCGTGTGCGCGTGGTCGCAGCAGCCCGACGCCGCGACCGCCGTGCGCTTCGAGGCCGTTGACATCTACGTGGACTCCGGCGACCGGCCGCTCGCCGCCTACCAGTTCGAGTTCGCCGCCGAGACCGGCGCCATCACCATCGTCGGCATCGAGGGCGGTGACCACGCCGCGTTCAAGGAGCCCCCCTATTACGACCCGGTGGCCCTGATGAACCACCGCGTCATCATCGCCGCCTTCAGCACCGGCCCCGACCTCCCCAAGGGCCGCAGCCGCGTCGCCCGCATCCACGTGCGCGTTAGCGGCGATATCGAACCCGAATACATCGTCAAGCTCGAGGTCGCCGCCTCGGCGGACGGTGAACGCATCCCCGCCAAAGCGCTCGTCTCGAGAGGAGAAGAACAATGAAAGTGCAGACGAAAACAGTTCTCACCATCGTAGTCGCGCTGGCTGTGATAGCTCTCCTCGCGGGCCTCCTTCTGCCCGCATGCACTCGCCGAGCGCGCCGGTCCGTTCTCTACAGCGAGGCGGAACCGTTCCCGGGACCCCTATACGATCCGGTGCTGGGCACTACAGAGTCCCCGGACGATGAAGAAGCCCCGCCGCACTCGATGCCCGCGCACGATGAAGAGCTCTGGGTCATCGCCCGGCCGGAAGGCCCGCCCGTCGAGGTTGACGAAGACGCCCCCGGCACAGGCGCGCTCATCGCCGTCCTGCCCGGCACCGAAAAGGAAGTCCCCGTCCCGCTCAAGCACACCGACGTCAAGGGCACCATCAGCGCCTACGTCGCCGCCGTCACCGTCACCCAGCAGTTCCACAATCCCTATGACGGCAAGATCGAGGCCAAATACGTCTTCCCCCTGCCGCAGAACGCCGGCATCAACGAATTCATAATGAGGGTAGGCGAGCGCACCATCCGCGGCATCATCCGCGAGCGCGAGGAAGCCGAGCGCATCTACGAAGAGGCGAGGGAACGCGGCCACGTCGCCTCGCTGCTCACGCAGGAACGCCCCAACATCTTCACCCAGAAAGTGGCCAACATCGAGCCGGGCAAGGCCATTGACATCAACATCACATATTTCCACACGCTCGCCTACGTGGACGGCTGGTACGAGTTCGTCTTCCCCATGGTCGTCGGGCCGCGATTCAACCCGCCCGGCTTCACCGACGGCGTCGGCGCCGTCGCCCGCGGCCGGCACGGCCTCTCCGGCCAGGGCACCGAGGTCCAGTACCTCCGCCCCAACGAGCGCAGCGGCCACGACATCTCGCTCACCCTCGACATCGACGCTGGCGTGCCAATCGAGGAACTTGCCTGCGCCAGCCACGTCGTCAAGACCGAGCGCCCCGCGCCGGGCAAAGCCACTGTCACCCTGAGCCCCCTCGACACCGTCCCCAACAAGGACTTCGTTCTCCGCTACAAAGTGGCGGGCAAGACGGTGAAGTCCAATCTCCTTGTCCATCGCGACGAGCGCGGCGGCTTCTTCACCCTTATGCTCTATCCGCCCGAAAGCCTGAACATGATCCGGCGCAGCCCGATGGAGATGGTTTTCGTCCTCGATTGCTCCGGCAGCATGAGCGGCCGGCCCATCGAGCAGGCCAAGAAGGCCGTCGAGCGCGCACTAAGGCAGCTCGAGCCCGACGACACGTTTCAGATCATCCGCTTCTCAAACAACGCCTCGCAGCTCGGCCGCGCGCCCATCGCCGCCGGCGCCGACAACGTCCGCAAAGGCCTCGACTATCTCAGCTCCTTGCACGGCCAGGGTGGCACGATGATGATCCGGGGAATAAGAGCCGCGCTTGACTTCCCGCACGATCCGCGGCGGCTGCGCGTTGTGTCGTTCCTGACCGACGGCTACATCGGTAACGACCGGCAGATCATCGGCGAGGTCCACAAGCGCCTTGGCGCGTCGCGCATCTTCAGCTTCGGCGTCGGCTCCTCGCCCAACCGCTACCTCCTCGACCGCATGGCCAAGCTCGGACGCGGCGCCGTCGCCTACGTCGGCCTCGACATGAACGCCGGCGAGGTCATGGACCGCTTCTTCGACCACGTCAGCCATCCCGCCATGGCCGATATCGAAGTGGACTGGGGCGACATGGGCGCCGCCGACGTCTATCCCCGCCGCATACCCGACCTGTTCGTCGGACGGCCCGTCATCCTCACGGGCCGCTTCACCGGCGCCGGTAAGACCGCCGTCCGCGTGCGCGGCAAGGTCGGCGACGAGCGACGCGACATCGTCCTCACCGTCAACCTCGACGATCCCACCGTCAAGCACGTCGGCATCCCCGTCGTCTGGGCGAGAATGAAGATCGCCGACCTCAACGACCGGTCCACGCACGATTCCAACAGAAAACTGCCCGAGCAGATCAAGCAGGTCGCCCTCGAGTACGGCCTCATGTCGGCCTACACCGCGTTCGTCGCCGTGGATTCGCTCAGCCGCACCAGCGGCGACTACGGCACCACCGTTGACGTCGCCGTCCCCGTCCCCGACGGCGTCCGCTACGACACCACCGTCCGGGAATGACGTCGGACCGGCGCGGGCTCGTCTAGCGCCAGGCTCTGGCCTCGAGCAGCTCGCGCATCGCCCCGAGCGCGAAGTCGACAATCGCCTCGTCGGCGACGAGGGCGTACTTGGTCAGCACCGTTCGGTGCCCTTCGTGGTAAGCGTGCGCGCGCACCCACAGTCCCCGCTCGACGGCCGCCTTGTGGAACCCGAGCGCGTCGTCCCGCTCCCGAAACCGCATCCCCGCGAGAAAACCCCGGCCGTTGATTCCCTCCAGGATGTCCGCGAACTCGTCCGCCAGGCCGCACAGTCCGTCGAAATGCCGCTGCGCCACGTCCTCGAGCCGCTCGCGGTCCCGCTCGATCAGCCGCAGGTTGCACAGCCCCACAAGCGCCGCGAGCGACGCGTTCCCGTTCGTGCTGATCGCGTCGTACTGCTCCAGGATATCAAGCTCGTGACGATACAGCAGCCCCGCCAGCGGGTGGAAGCCCGCCGTCATGCCCTTGCCGACGACGACCATGTCGGGCTCGACGCCCAGGCTCGGGAACATGAACACGTCCGGGTACCAGAAACACGTCTGAATCTCGTCGATCACCATGAGCGCCCCATGCTCCGTGCAGAGCTCTCGCGCCCTCTGCAAGAACGCCGGCTCGACCGCAATCGCCTCCCGGTTCATCATGATCGGCTCCGCCCAGAACCCGGCCACGCGGCCCTCGTATCGCTCGAACGCGGCCTCAAGACCTTCGATGTCGTTGAGCTCGATCTGCACCGGCTCCATCCGCGCCAGCAAACCCGGCCACATGCCGCGCATCGTTTGCGCCACCATGTCCGTGCCGTGATAATTCCCGGCCAGAGACAAAACCACCGGCGGCCCGAACTGTTCCCGCGCCCGATCGTTGAAGTACCGTGCCAGCATGATCTTCAGTGCCGCGCCGCACGCCACGCTTCCCGTCGCCACCCCGAGCAGCACGCGATCCAGCCCGGAATCCCCCGCCAGCTCGACGAGCCTTTCAGCCAACATCTTCACCGGCAGGCTGGGGATATTCGAATGATTGTCCCAGACCACACCGACCTTCATGCCCTCGGCCGCCACTGCCGTCATGACCGGATGGTTGTAGCCCCACGTCATCTGGTAGTGGCCGCTCGTGCAGTCCAGCATCACCTTGCCCTGCTGCGTAACGTAGAACATCCCGAGCCCCGTCAGCAGGTCGTCGTCGCACGGCCGGCCGCCGCCGTAGGACACGGGGAACGACCGCTTCGTCGCCGCCTCGTGCTTCAGCGCGAGCGACTCGACCGTCTGCCCGACGAGCTCGAGCAGTTCCTTCGTGCTGCGTTCCTGCAAAAAAACCGTCGCACGCGCGAGCGCGTCAACCGCCTCGGCACCCAGGATCGTTTCACAACGCAATGCTTGTTCACGGGCTGTCATAACGCACACCTCTTATCATCCATAAAACTGAAGCCTTTAGGTGCTTCCGCGCCTCGGCCAAGGCACACTATTCCAAATTGCCGCTTACCCAGGCGCGCGAATCCTCAACGGCGAGCCACGCCCCGTCCTGCGCGATCGATTGCTGCGACACAAGGCCGGGCAGCGTCATGTCCATCGCCTCGTGGATGCCGATCGGACACGGCGCTTCCCCTTTGACGGCCCGGACGAAGTCCTGCACTTCGAAATAGTCGCCGCCGCCGTGCCCGGCTTCGAGCGCCTCCGGCGGCGGCTGCCGCCACGCCTCGGGCATGTAGCGCTCCGCAAAGTCATCCAGCCGCATGAACGATTCCATGTCGAACCACTCGATCTCGTTGCTCAGCGCCCGCAGCCAGATCTTCCCGCGGTCGACCGGGCCGCCACGGCTTGATTCATAGACCCCGTCGGTGCCCTGCAACTGGTAATTCGTCATCGCGTGCGGCCGGTCCGAAACCATGTCCACCCGGATCTTGACGAGCGCCCCCTTCGCCGTCTTGCAGAGCATCACCGACGTATCCTGGTGATAGTCCTCGCCGCGCGGGTCCTTGTAGTGGTGGCCGCTGCCCTCGCAGCACACGCGCACGACCCGGTCGCCCGGCATCCATTGCAGCACCGGCCCCAGGCTGTGCGTGCCGTACGTGATCCCGTCAATGCCCGTTTGCCACGTGCGCCGCCATCGCGTCACTTCGTTCAGCGCCTTGAGCTCGTGCAGGTATTCCCCCTCGGCGTAGTACACCTCGCCGAACTGCCCCTGCCGCACCAGCTCCTTCACGAGAACGTTCGGCTTCATGTAGGTATAGTTTTCGGCCATCATGTATATCGCGTCGGACTGCTCGCACGCCTGCACGAGGTCTTTGCACTCTTCGATCGAAACGCCCGCCGGCACCTCGCACAGCACGTGCAGACCCCGCTCCAGGGCCGCGATTGCCTGCGGCACGTGGAGCTGCATCGGCGTGCCGACCACCACGGCGTCGAGCTCGGACTTCTCCAGCATCTCCGCATAGACAGTGTACGCTTCACTCGCGCCAAGCCGCTGCGTGCATTCCGCCAAACGGTCTTCGTTAACATCGCATACGGCATGGACCTGCGCGCCGTTGGCCTCAAGCGCCGCGCGAAACGACCCGCCACGCCCCACGGCCCCGACCAGACCGACGTTTAACCTCTCCAACACACCCATGTGTTCACTCTCGAATCACGTTGGCTCTTGACGCCTGGAGCATTCGACCCCTCAGTCTTGCTCCATTCGTTTAATCACGCGCCGGAGCGCCGCGCAGCGACGCTTGACGACTGACGGCTTCACCTCGATCAAGCCCGCGTTGATGACGCGCTTTAGAATTTCTTTGGCGATCGGCGTCCTGCATTTCTCGACGCGGTATTTCCCCTTATACAAGGGACAGCGCACAGGGCAGTCCTTCTTGTGGTACGCCGTGGATGTGCGGAAGATCGGAAACTCCTGCGCCGGGCGCTCCGTGAAGTTGTACCAGAGGCCCGCGCCCTCCTCGGCGGCGATCTGCTTGAACCGATCGAAGCTCAGCCCGTGCTTGTCGCCGTCCCAGAGGCACGCCCAGACGTAGCCCGACTGCTTCGCTTGCTTGGGCACCGTGCGGTTGCGCAGCCACTCGCAGTCGGCGATCGCGTCGTTGTACATCGCCAGCGACGCGTCGTACTCCTTCAGGTATTCCGGAAAACGCTCGAGCTGTGCAAGCCCGACCGCCGCCGTCAGCTCGTTCATCCGGAAGTTCAGCGTCAGAAACGACGGGCTCTCACCCTTGAATGCCCACTCGTTATACAGCTTATAATGGAGGTCACGGCGATTCGTGACCATCACACACCCGTCGCCCGTGGAGATATGCTTCCCCTGCTGAAAGCTGAACACACCGATATCCCCGTACGTCCCCGCGTGTTTGCCCTTCCACGTCGCGCCGATCACGTGTGCGCAATCCTCGATCATGAATATTCCGTGCGTGCGGCATATCGCCCGGAGTTTGTCCAGCTCCGCACACAACCCCCACAGATGCGTCACAATCAGCGCCTTCGTATGCTTGGTGATCGCCTTCTCGACCGCCGCCGGGTCCATCAGGTACGTGTCGTATTTCACGTCGACAAACTTCGGCACGCAATTGAAGCTCAGCGCCGCTACGCCGCCGAAGTGCACGAGCGGATCGCAGATCACCTCGTCGCCGCAGCCCGCGCCCGAAATCGCCACGGCCTGCGCCAGGCCCGTCATCGCCGAGTTGCGGCAGATGCCGTACTTCGCGCCCGTATACTTTGCGAACGCCTTGTCGAGCTTCGTCACGTAGCCGTCCTGGTACCATCCGAGCACCTTGCT
>CAZJXV010000079.1:0-15228 GCA_964550015.1 uncultured Verrucomicrobiota bacterium | reverse complement strand
TGCTCGAGGATGTGGAACGCACACAGGAACAAGCCGTCCTTCCTGAGGACTCGCCTCACCTCCTCGAACACGCCCTTCGCCTCACCAAGCGGCAGGTTCACGATGGCATAGAAGGCAAGCACCGCGCCGAACGAGCCGTCTTCATACTTCAAGTCGAAGAAATCCTGCACTTCGAACCGCACATCGGGGAAGTATCGCTTCCCGTATTCGATTATCTGACACGAGATGTCGGTCGCGACGCATGTCACACCCTGGCGGCTGAGATACCCTGATATCTGACCGGGTCCACAGCCGATCTCGAGCACCGTTTCGTCCCCGGCAAGTTGACCTGCAAGCCAATCAAGCATGACCCGGTCGAAGTGCTTACGATCAGGTTCATTCCAGAACTCGGCCGCATACTTCGCCGCAGCCTTGTCATAGGCTCGCTTGATGCTCTCTGGAGTGTTCACGAGCAGCGTCTCCTATTCCCTGTCGAACCAGAAGAGCCTCCTGGCAAGGATCTCGTAGTCCTGGTGCGATTTCTCGCAGGAGCCCGTCGGCGTGTAGCCCCAGGCGCGGAGCTCGTCCTCGAGTCGCCGGCTGTCGCGCTCCTCGCTGCTCGGCCCCAGGATCAAGCGTCCGCCGTCTGCCACGCAGTCGCCCAAGAGATGGCGCATCAAGTCCCTGCGCCGGTCGCGCGGCACGTACCCGAGCTCGGCGATGCAGACGAAGTCGAATCTTTTGGGGGGATTCCAGTCCAAGGCGTTGCCGACGAAGAACCGGTCGCGCCAATGGGGCAGTCGCTTCCGGGCCAGCTCGACGAGCCGCTCGGAAATATCGAGGCCGTAGAACTCGACCTTCAGGCCCGTCCCTTCGAGCCATCGGTGCAGCGATTCCATCAAGTACCCGTTCGCGCACCCCACGTCGAGGAAGCTGCCGCTCCTGTGAATCGCCTCGAGAGGCATCATGCGCGTATAGCGGTATCGGGCTTCATCGCCGCTGTGTCCGGACTGCGCGCGCGGATTGTCGGCAGCCAGGTACGCGCCCGCGATGAACGCCTCGCGCTTGTCGAACCACTCGGCCTCAGTGATCTCACCCTCGTCGAGCGCCCGTTGCAGCCCTTCCACAAACTCGTAGGCCCTGTCCTTCGCGTACTTGACCGGGTCCACGTCCACTGCCAACCCTCCACTGATCTCACCGAGGCACGCACCGACCTCAAACAGGCCCAGCACGACTACAACATCGCCCTCTTCGAACTCGAACGCGCCGTCGGCGTCCCCCTGGCGCCGTTTGCGAGGGAGAAGTAGGCGTGACCACGCGTCACCGTCACCGGGCCTATTGCCAGACGGGCCACGCCCACAATCCGCCGATCCGCACCGCTTCCTTGCCTCGAGAGTCACCGATCTTGATGATAGTGGGGCGGGGGCCTCGGGCCGTGCCAAAGCGCATCATCAGCAGTCGGGTGCCGTCCGGCGAGGCCGTGGGAAACCCATAGTCGCGAAGGCCGTTACCGAGGATCTTGACGTCGCCTCCCTCCAGGTTGCACGTATGCCAGACCCGCCCTGTACGAGGCGTGAACATGATCCTGTCCCCACCAAGAAGCACGGGCCATTCGCCCGGGCAGATATCCTCTACAGTACCGTCCGGAGCCATCGTGCATATCGTGCCGTCGGACGGTTTGTCCCAATCAGCGAACTCCTCACGCATCATGAGGATATGTTTCCCGTCCGGCATCCAGGACAGATGAAGACCTCCCACAACCTCCCCGATCTTGCGCGCGTTCCCTGACTCCAGCTCGACTACGTAGATCTGCGAAGGCAGCGTCGGATCGGGGACACTCAGGCGCCTCACGGCGATGAGCTTGCCGTCGGGAGAGACGCACGGGTTGCCCCAAAAGCCTTGCTCCAATGCTCCTGCCCCCAGTTGTCGGTTCTCTCCAGTGCTCAGGTCTATTTCATACACCCCAAACCCGACATACCCCGTCACCATCCCGTGGACGACGACGCGCTTCCTGTCTTTGAGGAAGCACCCGGGCAGAGAGACGGGCCCGAGAAACGGGATTCTTCGGAGCGCTCCCGTCTTGAGGTCGAGCAGTCTCGCATCTGCATCGCCCTTCTCACCCATGCTCGGCTGCCAGGCCCCGCCGTGGGCGATCATGACACACTCGTTGAGATCTGCATCAGTCGGATCTGAAGTGAAATCTGGATACTCTCCCTTCACTGCGAAGGCGTCCTTGGGGACGGAATCCAGCCAGGCGAAGTCTTCTATCCGGGTATGCAAAGCCGGCGCGCCATACTCGGTCAGAATCCCGGTGGCCAGACTGATCTCGAGAGGCAAGCCATGCTTCAGGAGATCCTGCAGGGCCTTGCGCTTAGCCTGCTGCTCGGCAGAGAGCGACAGATCTTTCGCCAAAGCATCGATCTGTGACAACGTCTCCCGAAGCAACGCTTCAGTCTCCTCGTCAATCGTTTCACGGAAGCGGGCAACACCGTCCTCGACGCACTCAAGCACTCCAAGGGAGTCAACATCCGCTGGTGCGAAGAGCAACTCCGCCCGTTCCAGAAAGAGATAGGCCGTCGAGAGAAAGAAGGGCACCTCATATGGGCGGTACTTGCCAAAGACGCCCTGTTTCTCCTTCGCGTACCAGACGCCGTCGCGCTCTACCAGCTCGAAGACCTCGATATCCTCTCCACCTGCGTGAGCACTCACGGTAGACTTGCGTTGCCCTGCGAACTGCACCGTGTGAACCCGGACCTCACCGCGCTGCTTCACTTGCGTGATAGCGGTCCACCGAGCGCCCTTCTCGTTCAGGTGGGCAATGCTCTCCTCGACGACCTTGTTCAGACGGGCTGCATCCACACGCGGATCGGCAGGCGGCTCAGCCGCCGCCAGATCCCGGGCTGCCGGCAGCAGCGCAGTGGCAAGCAATCCAAACAGGAAGGCTCGTCTTGTTCCCAGGTGTTCTCTTCTCATGTCCTCGGCCTCGTCATCCCCTGAATACATCGTGGCAAGAACCCGCGACACAGCTTACCCACTCCACCGCGGCCGCAGCCGCCCACGTCGGTAACCGGCGGGTCGACGCAGCGAAGAAACGGAAAGGGCGGGCGGCACCGATAACGAGGTCAGAGCGCTGCGGCAAGCCGCATTTTACCGCCATGGTGTGACCTGACGCTTCGGAACGAAGACCTCAACCCGATACTTGGTCGTGATCGCATGCCGCCCACCCAAAACATGCCACGGCTCGACACTCACTCTGATGAACATAATATGACACACCCTCTCGCCACGTCAAGGCCTATTGTCGGGCCGGAGAGACAGTAGAGGACAGGCTCTTTTTGACAGGATGAACAGGATCAGCTGGATGACGGGATGAAGCGCGCTCTCCAGATCCGGTCAATCCTGTCAATCCCGTCAACGCTTCTTCCTGTCGACCTCTTCCGGGAATCGCGGCCGGCGGTTCACCTGCGCGACAGCGAACTGGGCCGGGGGCGGTTCCGCCCCCCCTTTTCGTTGACACCCTGCGCGGGCGCCCATACTATCCATGCACGACACATCGAGCATCCGACGGCTGTTCCCGAAGGAGAACGACATGCCCCGATTGCACTGGCCGGCCCGCGCCGCTGACGCCTGGGCCCTCATCACCGCGCTGATACTGCTCCTGGCGACCGCCCCGGCCGTGGCAGGCGCGCCCGCCGAGCCCTCCTCGACCGAGGAGCCCGCCACCGGCACCGTCGAGGAAGAGGCGCCGGCGGCCCCGGCGGCGCCCGCCGCCGAAACGCCTGAAGAGGAGGCCCCGTCGCTGTGGAGAATCCTCAAGCTCGGCGGCTGGATGATGAACATCCTGTTCGCGCTCTCCGTCGTCACGATCGCGCTTATCGCCTTCCACTTCCTGAGCCTGACGCCGGCCAACGTCATGCCCCCGCCCTTCGTCGTGAAGGTGCGCGAGATGCTCGAGAAGCGCCGCTTCAGCGAGGCGAAGATGTACTGCGCGCAGCACAACAGCGTGATCTCGTCCGTCATCAAAACCGGGCTCGACAACTCCTCGAAGAAGCAGGTATTCATCGTCGAGGCGATGAACAGCGAGGGCTCGCGCCAGGCCTCGCGCCTCTGGCAGCAGATCTCGTACATCGCCGACATCTCGGTCATCGCCCCGATGTGCGGCCTGCTCGGTACCGTCACCGGCATGCTCTGGACCTTCCGCAAGCTCTCGTTCGCCAAGGGCCTCGGCGCCGGCCAGATCAACCCCATCGCCCTGGCCGACGGCATCTTCCAGGCCATGATCACCACCGCCGGCGGGCTCATCATCGGCATCGTCGCCACCGCCTTCTACTCGATCTTCCGGGGCATGGTGCAGCGACTCGTCGTCTCGCTCGAAGAAATCAGCGACCGCTTCGCCGACCTGATCTCACGAGGTGAGTGATGCATTTCGGAGACGCAGGAGGACCGCACAAGCCGCCGTTCCCGCTCGCGGCCATGGTTGACATCCTCTTTCTGCTGCTGCTCTTCTTCATGCTCACAAGCCTCTACGCCGAAATGGAGGCCGAGCTCAACATCACCCTGCCCACCTCCGAAGAAGCCGCCGACATCGAGCGCGAACCCACTGAGATCATCATCAACGTCAAGCCCGACGGCACCTACGTGATCAACCAGATCACCTACGATGTCGCCGGCGTCGACAGCAAGCTCGAGGAGATCTCCTTGGTCTACAAAGGCAGCCACGTCATCGTCCGCGGCGACAAGGAGGCCAAGTACGACTACATCATAAAGCTGCTCGACATCTGCAGGAAGTACGACATCTGGAACGTGAGCTTCGCCGTGCGCAAGGAACAGCCGGCCCCCGCCGGCACACCGTGACCCGCCGCCCCGTGAACCTTCCGGGGCCTCCGGCGGTCTAAGGAAAGGAACCGGCACCCAGACCTCGAGGATCGGCACCGTGCCGCACCCGCGACAAGCTAGAGTCAGTCTGATAGCGGCGCCCCTGCCCTTGGCAGACCTGCTCTTAGCAAGCCTGCTTACAGCCGGCCTGCTCCTAGCCGGCCTGCTCGCCGCCCCCGCCGTCGCCCAGGACGCCGCCACCGCCACAGACGACGCCGCTGCGCGCGACGACGCCGCCACCCAAGACGACGCCGCCACCCGCCAGTTCGACTTCGCCAACGGCCTCTACCTGCGCGGCAAGGCCTTCTACGGCCAGGCCGCCGAGCAGTACCGTATCTTCCTGCGCGACTACCCCGCCGACGAGCGCTGCGACGAGGCCCTCTTCCGCCTCGGCGAGTGCTACCGCAAGGACGGCAAGCTCGCCGACGCGCTCAAGACCTTCGACGAGCACGCCCGCCGCTTCGGCGCCGGCAAGAACGCCGACCGCGCCGCCCTGCGCCGGGGCCAGGTGCTCGACGCGCTCGGCAAGCACGCCGACGCCATCGCCGCCTTCCGCACAATCATGCAGGGCAGCGCGGCCCCCGAGTTCAAACAGGCGGCCCAATACCGCGTCGCCAAGGCCCTGCTCGACGCCGGCCAGGCCGACGAGGCCATCAAGCTCTACACCGCCATCGCCGACACCGACGGCGACCGCTTCAGGCCCTACGCCATCTACCAGCTCGGCGTCGCCCACCTCGAGCGCGGCGCCCCCGACGAGGCCGTCAAACGCTTCAACCAGCTCGCCGGCCTGAGCGCCGAGTTCGCCCCCGAGGCCCTGTTCCGCGTCGGCGAGATCGAGTTCAAGCGCGACCGGTACGCCGAGGCCGCCGCCGCCTACCGCCAGGTGGCCGACAAGCACGCCGAATCCACCTACGCCGGCGCCGCCGCCTACGGCCTCGTGCAGAGTCTGGCGCGAGCCAAGCAGTACAAGGAAGCGATTGCCGCCTACGACAAGTACAAGGCCCTCGTCCCGAAGCCCGTGCAGCCGCAGACCGCCTACCTCGTCGCCAACGCCCACTACGAGCTCGGCCGGTACGACGTCGCATTCAAGTTCTACGAGCAGACCGCCCGCGACGCGCCCAAGACCGAACTCGCCCTCAAGGCCGAGTTCAAGATGGCCTGGTGCCGCTACTTCCTCAAACAGTTCGACACGCTCGCCAAGACCGGCACGGCATTCCTCAACGAGCACCCCCGCTTCCCCGACGCGGACAAGGTCCACTACCTCGTCGCCGAGGCGTTCCTCCAGCTCCAACGCCCGCAGGACGCCCTGCTGCACTACGAGACCATCGTCAAGGACTACGCCGACTCGCCCGTCGCCGTCGAGGCCGAGTACAAGCTCGGCTGGTGCCTCTTCCAAAAAGGGGAGTACGACCCGGCCCGCACCCGCTTCCTCGGCTTCGCCGACAAGCGGCGCGACGACCGCCGCGCCGCCGAGGCCGTCGCCCGCGCCGCCGAGTGCTCCATCAAGCTCGTCAAGATGCAGGACGCCGTCGCCGACTACCAGCGCCTCCTCAGCGACTACCCCCAGGACGCCCTCGCCGAGGGCGCCCTCTTCCAGCTCGGCCTCGCCTACCTCTCGCTCGACGACCAGGACAACGCGGTCGCCACCTTCCTCGACTTCGTCAAGCGCTACCCCGAGTCCCGCTACGCGCCGGACGCCCGCTACTGGATCGGATCCCAGAAGCAGAAGGCCGGCGAGCAGGACGAGGCGATCGCCTATCTGAAAAAGGCCGTCGAGACCGGCACGGAACCCCGCTTCATCGAACGGGCCAAGTACAAGCTCGCCACCATCTACCACGAAAACAAGGAGTTCGACACCGCCGCCGACATCTGGCTCGACATGCTCAAGAAAAACGAGAAAGCCGACGTCCCGGACAGCACGCACCTGTGGACGGCGGGCTATCTGCTCGGGCAGCAGCGATTCGCCGACGCAAAGCTCCTCTACGAGGCCTTCTTCAAAAAATTCTCCGGAGCCGCCGTCGCGAAGGAAAGCTGCGAGGAGGCGCACTTCGGCCTCGGCGAATGTCTGCGGCATGAGAAGAAGTGGGAGCCGGCGCTGGGCCAGTACAACAAGGCCATCGCCTTCAAAGGCCCGCTCAAGCTCAGGGCCGAGCTCTACGCGGCCGAATGCCTGCTCAAGCTCGGCAAAGAGGACGAGGCCGTCGCGCTGCTCACCGAGCTGGTCAAGACGGAAGAGCCGACGATCGAATCGAGCGCGCTCTACTGGCTCGGCACGGTGGACATCTCACGGGCCAAGAAGGAGAAGGACGCCGCCAAAGCGGCCGAACTGTTCGACGCGGCCAACAAGCGCTTCCTGCGCGTCGTGATCCTCTACGGCAACGCCGACGAGCGCCCCGAATGCATGTTCCGCGCCGCCGAGTGCCACGAGGCGCTCGGCAATCCCGACGAGGCCGCCAAACAGTTCCGCGAACTCATCGAGGAATACCCCGAGTCGCCCTTTACCAAGGAGGCCCGGAAGCGTCTCGACGAATCAAAGGAAAACACGACCCCCGGCGGTTGACATCCGGCGCCGGGAGGTGTCAAATAGACAGCGAGGTGTCGCCATGGGCCGCCTGCACATCTACTTCGTCGTGATCGCGGTGCTGATCTCCCTGCTCGTGCACCTCTTCATCATCAACGCCGCCTACCAGGTCACCATCAAGCTCAGCCTCTTCGACAGCACCCGGACCGCCGAGGAGATGTTTCACATCAAGACCGTCGAGCGGCCCGAACGCAAGCCGTGGCGCAAGTCCGGCCGCCCCGAGGAGCGCATCGCCCTCGAACGGCCCGACGAACGCACCGGCCGCTCCGAAGCCGACCTCGAGGACCGCCGCCTCATGCTCGCCAAGCGCGGCCTCGTCCCCTTCGACGCCTCCGAAGCCGAAATCGACGAGGCGCTCCGCAAGCTCTTCGAGGCCGAGACCCTCGAGGCCGACCCCAGCGTCCGGCCCGAGCTCACCGCCGGAAAAACCGTCGCGCAGGAGGTCATCGCCGTCGAGGAAACCATCGCCGGCGAGCGGATCGAGGTCGGCCGCCACGTGATAGATAAGGGTACGCGCCGCGGCTGGGCCACCCGCGACGTGTACGTCCCCGACGAAACCGCCTCGCCCGGCGAGGTGCTCGAGAAGCTCGTGGGCACGGGTATCGGACCCAGCGGCGGCGACCCCGACGGCTTCGGCCCGCGCGAAGACACCATGCTCGACCGCGGCGCCACCATCCCGACCATCATCAAGCCCCCCACGACGGGCGGCGCGCTCGAGATCGACGCCGCCGAGCTCGAGGACGTCGTCGCCGAGCCCGTCAGGCTCATCCGCAAGTACCCGCCGCTCGACGAGCTGCTCGCCGTCCGCATGCTTACCTACCACGCCCCCGACGAGCCCGACGGCTATTTCATGCTCATCATCGAGCCCCGGCGCGACCGCAGCGAGTTCGACATCATCGCCAAGGACATCATCTTCGTCGTGGACTCCTCGAGCAGCATCCGGCCGACGAAACTCGCCAGCTACGCCGAGGGCCTCCAGCGATGCGTCAAGGCCCTCAATCCACGCGACCGCTTCGACCTGATCGAGTTCAAAACCACCGTGCGCCGCATGGGCGACCGCCTCGTCCCGGCCACCAGGAAGCGCGTACGCACCGCCGGCTACTTCCTCGAATCGCTCAAGTCCAGCGGCAACACCGACGTCTACCAGGCCGTGCAGGGCCTCGTCGGCGTCCGGCCCGACCCGGACCGGCCCTACATCATCTTCCTCGTCACCGACGGCCGGGCCAACCGCGGCGTCGTCCAGAACCGGAACATCATCAACAAGGTCGCCGAGATCAACGCCGACCGCGCCGCCATCTACTCGTTCGCCGGCGGCAGCAAGTTCAACGAATACCTCCTCGACCTGCTGAGCTACCGCAACAAGGGCGAGTCCCGGTTCGAGCGCCGCTCGCGCGACATCCCCGACGCCCTCTACGGCTTCTACCAGGAGGTGCGCGACCCCATCCTGCTCAACCTCCGCTACCAGATGGGCGCCCTCGATACCGCCGAGGTCTACCCCAAGGTGCTGCCCGACTTCTTCCTCAAAAGCCGCGTCACCGTCTGCGGCCGCTACCGCGACGAAAAGGAATTCAGCGTCCAGCTCCTCGGCGAGGTCAACGGCACCACCAAGGAGTTCATCTTTAAGCAGAGCTTCGACCGGCCCGACAACGGCAACGCCGTCGTCGCCCGCCAGTGGGCCTTCCACAAGATCTACCACCTCATCGGCCAAATGGTCGCCCACGGCGAAGACCCCGCCACCATCGCCGAAATCCGAGCGCTCGGCGCCAAACACGACATCCAGACGCCCTACTACGAGTAGCGCCCAATACGAAGGAATCATGAGAACTCGCAAGCATCCATTGACCGCCCGTTCGCCTGCGTGTCGGGTGCTGCACGGGCAAGAGCGGCGCAGCGGCAATGAGTGAGGAGTCCGCAGGAGAGCCTCAGGAGCTCGCAATCAGAGCAGGACGGAACGGCCTGTTCGTCATGCTGAAGGCGATCGCGTGCCTGTTCCTGGGACTAGCCGTTGTTGCGGTGTGGAAAGAGGGCCTGTCGGACGTAGCGGTTGCGATGCTGATCGTCTCTGCCGTTCCGGTCGCGATTCATGCTCTGCTCTCAAGCTACAGGGTCGAGCTGACGAGCAATGCCAACGCCGTGATCGTGGCGCCGTGGCGCAGAAAACGCACGATTCCGCTCGGCTCCGTTGTGTCAGCGATCGTGGATTGGGATCGGGGCGTCATCCGGCCCAACATCCTGATCGAATATGTCCGCGACGGGAAGAAGCGGCGCACGCGGATGCCACTTGGCCTCTTCAGCCTTCACAACCTCCGGAGACTCATAAGACTATTCGACGCAGCTCTGCCCGATGACGAGGCAGAGGAATCATAGCAGGGAACGCCGACAGAAGGAGTGTGTCCCTCTAGACGCGCGGAATTCGTGGCGCGATTGCACCGGATGCTCTTCGTCGCGCACGCCGTCGGGATCGAGGCAGGCGCCAGCGAGCCCTGCACCCGCGGCGAGGACGAGGCCACCATCAGCGAGATCCGCGCCCTCGGCAAGAAACACGGCATCCAGACGCTGTACTACGAGTAGCGGGAAGCGACCCATGCGCGCACGCGTAGCGCTCGGCATTCTTGCGCTCGCCGTGCTGATCGTGTTCGTTGTCCTTGTCACTCGAAAGACCAAGGACTTCGATCAAGCAATGCGGGCGGTCGGTGTTGAGGCGGAGAACTACGACGAGGCGATGCAGAGAGCCGGCAAGGCCATGGCCGGCCGCGACTACCACAAGGCCCGCGAGATACTCCGCGCTGCCTTGCCACTAGCGGAGACGCCGGAGCAGCGCTCCGGGGTTTACTCTGCGATAGGTGGATTGTTCCTTACACAGAAGCGTGGCCCCGAAGCGCGCGAAGCCTTCCATGATGCCCTCGCCATCGGCGGCATCAGTCCGGACAAGCGATTCATGATCTACAAGCTGATCGCGATGACCTGGGACGACGAGGAGAAGCCCGCTGAAGTCCGGGCCACGTATGCCAGGGCCCTCCAGGAGAAGCTAAGTCCGCGAGTCCGATGCCTGGCGCTCGCCGACCTCGCCGCTGCTTGGCGCGATGAAGGGAAACCCGAAAAGGCCAAGAGCACATATGCTGAGCTTCTGAAGGCTGCGGAAGCGGCAGGGGTAGAGGTAGACGATTACCGATGGGCTATTACCCATGCCCAGAACTCGATTGGTGCCATCCTTGCCGAAGAGGGGGACTTCGCCGGAGCGCTCGAGGCCCACGAGAAAGCGTTGTGGGCTCGCGGTGGATCGGAGGTCTTCATATGCCTTGACGTAGGAGAGGCTCTCATCGGACTCAAGCGGTATTCCGATGCAAGGCGTGTCCTCGCCATTCTCGCTGAGGACCAGGACATAGTGCCATGGTTCCTGAGGGACATGGCCCTCGCGCTGACAGCCGAAGCCCGGGAGGCCGAGGGCAAGCAGGACGAGGCAGAGCAGATACAGGACCAGCGCCTCAACGATCCCGGGCCCACCCACGTGCCAGAAGAATTCGACGCACAGGCTGACGTGGCACGTCGAAGGAATATCAGGGCCGCCTCGTTCCTGGCCATCGGCAGGCTCTGCCTCGATGAGGGCGACAAGGACAAGGCCCGCGAGACGTTCACCCGGATCGTTGAAATGGAGGGCGCCCCGGCCGAATACCTTGAGAAGGCCCAAGCCCATCTCGATGCCATGGACTGAGCGGCCTCGACACACGCCGCCACATCCAGACGCCCTACTACGAATAGGCGGCAATTGGACAGGATAACAGGATCAACCCGATTTCCCTGATCCTGCAAATCCTGTTATCCTGTCTAAACAACCACATATGCTGTCCCCCGATTCACCTGGACGAGGAGGGTCGTATGAAATCGTCAAACATCGTGCTTGGGCTGTGCGTCGTGCTCGCGGCCGCGGCCGTGCTGATCGTCGTGTATCCCGTCGCGGCTGGCACAGGCTGCATGGTGAAGTGTTCGAACTGCGACCTCGCGGCGAGCCTGTACTACGGCAGCGGCAAGGCCTCCCGGACCGTCGCCGTCGGCTACTGCTGCGAGTGCGACAAGTTCGTCCACGTCGGCTACAATCCGAGGACCGTTAAGTCCGACGAAGAGCGGCAGAAGCTCGAGACGCCCATCGGCCACGTCTTCTGCCACGAGACGGGCACCAAGCACGCCCTCTATGCGTGCCCGGACTGCGGCAAGCCGTTCATCGCCATCGACCGCCAAACCTTCGGCACACCGTCCGAGCCCAAGAAGGTCCACTGCCCCAAGTGCGGCAAGCAGACCCTCGAGAACGCCGGCCGGCTCATGTGGGACTGACTCGCCCTACAACGCTCGCCTGCGAGCGGCCCAGCCCTGTGCAGGGATGCGAGGCTAGAGCGCAGCGAAATCCCGCCGGTGCGCGTCCCATGTGTAGAACGCGTGGCCGCTGACGGCGCGGTCATTGAGCGCGACGACCATGTGCTCGACGTGCGGGTGAAGCGGCGTGCCGTCGTAGGCAAGTGCCTGCGCGCGGTCGGCGGATGAGAACTGCGTGTCGCCGTCGGGATGGCTGTGGTAGATGAGCTTCATGCGCCATCCCTTCGCACGGCACTCGGCGTCAATCAGCAGCAGCCGCTCCGGCTGCATCGCGAACCCGGATCGGGCCTCCGCCTCGTCGAGCGCATTGACGCACGCGATAATCCTGTCCTGCGTGTGTATTCCCTCCGGCCCGATGATGATCCCCACGGCTTCCTTCGGATACTCGCGCAGGCAATGGTCATAGATCGCCCGCAACTGCTTCGCCGAGAGAGTCATGATGCCATCTCCGGCCGGCCGTAGAGGCGCGTGCCGTCGCACGACACGATGCGCACCGACAGGACCTCGCCCGGCGTGCAATCAGCCGCCTCGACGAGCGTCTTGAGATAGTTCGGCGTGAACCCGTGATCGAAGCGGCCGTCCTTCGTCCGGCCCTCGATGAGCACCGGCATCGTCCGGCCGACGAATCCCTCGCGGTGACGCCGCGCAGCGCCCTCGGCCCCCGCTGCAACTCGCGCCATCCGTTGCCTGACCACATCGCGCGCGATGACGTCCGTGCGTTCCGCAGCGGGCGTCCCGGCCCTCGGGCTGAACGGGAAGACGTGCACCTTGCTGAAGCCGACACGTTCGACCACGTCGAGCGAGTCGGCGAACTCCCCAGCAGTCTCGCCCGGAAAGCCGACCATGAGGTCCGTGCTGACCGACAGATCGGGGATCGCCGCGGCTGCCCGCTCGACGACCTCGAGGTACTCCTCGCGCGTGTAGTCGCGGTTCATGCGCTCGAGCACGCTGCTCGACCCGCTCTGCAGCGAGACGTGCAGGTGCGGGCAGGCCGTCTCGCACGACACAACGGCCTCGACGAGCTCAGGTGTCACCTCCATCGGATCAATCGAGCTCAGTCGCACGCGCAGCGGGCCCTCGACGCCGTCAAGCGCCCGGAGCATCTCTGGCAGCCCGCTCTCTCCGTCCGAGTAGTCGCCGAGGTGCACACCGGTCAGGACGAGCTCACGGTAGCCGTTCCCGACGAGACTCCGCGCTTCGTCCAGAACGGCCGCCATCGGCCGGCTGCGCGAACGCCCGCGCACGTAGGGCAGGATGCAGTACGAACAGAAATGGTCGCAGCCGTCCTGGACCTTGACGAACGCGCGCGCATGACCGGCGAAGCGCGAGATGCCCGAAGGCAGCGGCGTATCGGCCCCCGGCAAGAGGCCCAGGACCTCGACGAGGCGCTCCTTCTCCGCGTTGTCGAGAACGCAGTCAACACCCTCGATGCCTTCGAGCGCCGCACGATCGCGCTCGCAATAGCACCCCGCCGCCACGACGACGGCGCCGGGATGCTGCCGCCGGAAGCGCCGCAGCGCCTGCCGCGACTTGGCGTCCGCGGTCTCGGTGACCGTGCAGGTGTTCACGATGCACAGCTCGGCCGCGTCGCCGTTGGCCGACTCGCGCCAGCCGAGCGCTTCGAGCTGCTCGACGAGCCGCTGCGTCTCGTACTGGTTCACCTTGCAGCCGAGCGTCCTGACCGCAAAGGTCCGCATCCTAATCCTCGTCGTCCTGGGGCGTCTCCCGGCGCGCGCGCCGGCCGCCCCAGGTCTCCAGCATGGCGATGATGACCAGCACGAGCGCGACAAGAAGCAGGTCGAGCGCCGCGCCCAGCGTGTCGAGCTGCGGCAGCAGCAGCGCCGCCACGCCCGTGCACGCGGTCACGAGGCAGATGAAGCCGACCGCCCCGCGCACGCCCAGACCCAGGCCGCGCATCCGGAACGAGAAATGGTGCTTCGATGCCTTGAACGGCGAGAGCCCCTTGCGGAGCCGGATCGTTGTAACCGTCACCATCTCGTAGAGCGGGATCGCCAGCACCACCAGCGGCACGACGACGGGAAACATCGTCGGGTACGCTGGCCGGTAGTAGGTCCCCAGGACCGTCAGCACCGCAAGCATGTAGCCGAGGAACAGCGAGCCCGCGTCGCCCATGAAGATCGAGGCGGGATGCACGTTGTAGAAAAGAAAACCGACGACGGCGCCCGTGAACGCCGCGAGCATGGCGCCCACGAAATACTGCTCGTACTGCACCGCCGTGAGCAGGAAAAAGAACGCCGCGATCGCCGCCACCCCCGCAGCCAGCCCGTCCATGTTGTCCAGAAAATTCAGCGCGTTGATCACCGTGAGGATCCAGAGCACGGTCACGATCGCGGCGAGCAGGCTGCTTTGGTTGAACAGCGAGAACCGCACCCCGAACAACACCAGCGCCACCGCGACCACCGCCTGCACGGCCAGCTTGACGAACGGCGACAGGCCGCGCTTGTCGTCCAGCAGACCGAGCACCACCATGCACAGCCCCCCGACGAGCACCACGGCCAGCCGAGGGCCCTGGCGCAGCATACCGGGCACGTACTTCCGGATCGTCCAAGGAACGAGGGAGGCGAACGCGCCGCCGCGCGCAAGAAGCACGACGACGTACGCGCCCACAACCGTGATGGCGAACGCAGCGAACATCGCCACGCCGCCCATCAGCGGCGTCGGCTCGATGTCCTGCTTATCGGGATGGGGCGCGGCGATCAATCCGCTGCGCCGCGCGAGCCGCCGGCACACCGGCACAAGCGCCGCCGAAATCGCCATCGCCACGACGAGCACGATCAGGTATGCGACAAACCACATCGCCCCGTTCCTCTCAGCGTCGCCGCGCGCCCTTCGCCGCGAGCAGCTCGTCGTACAACGCCGCGATCCGCTCGACCATGTGCTCCATGCGGAACCGTGGCTCGACGAGCCGCCGCCCCTCGGCGCCGAGGCGCCGCCGGAGCGCCGCGTCGGCCAGCAGCTTCTCGAGCGCGGCCGTCAGACCCTCCACGTCCTTCGGCGCAACAAGGTACCCCGTTTTGTCGTCAGAGACAACCTCGCGCGCACCGTCCACGTCGAACGAAACCACCGGCCGGCCCACCGCAAGCGCCTGCGGCAGCGTGCGCGCCAGCCCCTCGCGCAACGACGCATGCACCAGGACGTCCATCGCGGCGATCAGCCCCGGGATCTCGTCGGGCGGCACGATGCCCGTGAACACCGTGCGATCGAGCAGGCCGTCCCGTTCCAGCGCCCGAACGAACTCGCCGCGCAGGATGCCGTCGTGCACGAGCATCAGCTTCAGCGTCGGGAACCGCCCCGCGAGCCGCCGGAACGATTCGAAGACGTACTCGTGCCCCTTGAGATGGAACAGCCGCGCGATCTTGCCCGGGCCCTGATCGTCGCGGCCATCCGCGATCCCGATCCGGTCG
>CAZJXV010000078.1:0-15359 GCA_964550015.1 uncultured Verrucomicrobiota bacterium | reverse complement strand
GCTCGAGGACACCGAGTTCTACCGCGACGAGGAAGGCCACTTCGGCCGCCGCCCGCAAGGCAACTGAGTTCCGGCTTGACCCCCGCCGCACGCTCCTTCCATGATTGCGCCGACGCTGGACGACTCTGTGCGGAGGGCGCTGTGATCGAACTCAAAGGCGCGGAGCTTATCGCGCCGCGCACCATACGCATGAAAACGTGGTCTGAAGGATCGCTCCGTTGTCACGAAGTCCTCGTCGAGGTCCGCGCGGCCGGCGTCTGCGGCACGGACCTCGCCATCTACACCGGCGCGTACCAGGTTCCCCTGCCGCTGGTGCTCGGCCACGAGTTCTGCGGCGTCGTGACCGGGGTGGGGGAGGGCGTCAACGCGGACCTCGTCGGGCGCCGCGTCGTGTGCGAGATCAACAACACGTGCATTGCGTGGCGCAGTGACGACGCCTGCCCCGCGTGCAGCGCCGGCCGGCCCAACCACTGCACGAAGCGCACCGTCCTGGGCATCAACGGCGCGAACGGCGCGTTTGCAGATCGCGTCCGCGTGCCCGAAGGCTCCGTGCACTGCCTCCCGGACGAAGTGTCCGACGAGGAAGCCGTCTTTGTCGAGCCGCTCGCGGCGGCCGTACGCACCTTCGAGCTCTCGCCCTTCGTCGACGAGGCAAGCTGCATCGTCGTCCTCGGCGTCGGCCGGCTCGGCACGCTTGTCACGTGGGTGGCCAAGCAGCTCGGCGGCCGGGTCATCGCCGTCGCCCGGTCGGAACGCAGCCGCGAGCGCGCCCTGCGCTTCGGCGCCGAGTCCGCCTTCGCACCCGATGACGACGCGCTGGGCAACGCAATCGCAGACGCCGGAGGCCGCCTCGGCGCCGACCTGATCGTCGAGGCGACGGGCACACCGGAAGGCTGGCAGCAGGCGATGGCCCTCGTCCGGCCGATGGGAACGATCGCCCTCAAGACAACCTGCGGCATCCCGTCAGGCGGCGTGGACGCCACGAAGCTCGTCGTGGATGAGATCACGGTGCAGGGCTCCCGCTGCGGGCCCTTCGACAAGGCGATCCGCTTCCTCGTCGAGTACAAACCCGACCTCGCCTCGCTTGTCGAGCGCGTCTATCCGCTCGAGGAGGCAGCCGCGGCGATCGAGGCGGTCGAGACGGCAACGAAAATACTCATCAAGCCCAAGGCATGAGATGCCCGACGACGCGTCCTTCTATCACCTCCTGGCTGAGTACTACGATGTGCTGTTCCCCGTAACTGAGCAGCAGCGGCACTTCTTCGTCAGCCTTGTCAAGGAGCACGGTGTCAGTCGGGTCCTCGACGTCGCCTGCGGCAGCGGCGGCCAGGCGGCCATGTTCCGTGACCTCGGCGTTGAGGTGAGCGCCCTCGAAAATGACGCAAGGATGGTCGAACTCGTGCGCGCCAAGGGACGGAACATCGAGGTGCGCCTTGGCTCGATGGAAGACGTGGCGCGCCTCTTCGATCCCGGCTTCGACATGGCCATCTGCATCGGCAACTCGCTGCCCCACCTGCCCGACCTCGACGCGGTCCGGCAAACAGTGCGCGCGATGCGTGCGCTCCTCCGGCCCGCCGGTGTCCTCGTTCTGAGCATTGTGAACTTCGACCGGGTCCGCCGCGAGCGAATCACCTCCCTGCCGGTGAAAAAGCTGCGGGATCCGCAGGGGAGCGCCGTCACGTTCGAGCGCTTCTACGATCTCTCGCCGCTGCCGCAGCGCGTGACGTTTTCAATGAGGTTGACGGTGGACGACAAAGAGCACGCCGCGATCCTGCCCTTGACGCCGATCTCACCCGAGTGGCTGGCCGGCGCGGTCTCCGACGCGGGCATGACCGTGCTGGGCCGGTTCGCTGACTTCCAGCGCGTGCCGTTCACGGGGAATGCCATGTCGCTTGTCCTCGTTGCCCGGGCGCGCTAGACGGGCTTGCGAACACGTTGCACTGGTCACCCTATGGCGCTATACTCACGGTAGCCCATGACCGGAGTCACGTGAGGGGTTGCATGAGGACCGTTCTGATTCTCCTGTTAGCCTGCGCGGTTGCCTCGGCGGCCGCAGCCACCGAAGCGGCCTCGCCCAGCGAGGAGGAGCGCATGGCCCTCGACGCCTTGTTCGTTCAGGGCGTCGATGCGTTCAAGGCCAGCAAGTGGGACGAGGCGATGGCCAAGCTCAACGAAGTCCTTCAGGCCGACCCCAACTACGGCGGCGCACTCAACTACCGTGCCAAGGTGTACATCGTCCGCAAGGAGTTCGACAAGGCGATGGCCGACATCGACCGCGCCATCGAGCTCGAGCCCCAGGAGTATCACTACGCCTCCACCAAGGGCCTCATCTACGAGCACCTGGGCGAAGCACACAAGGGGATCGAGTGGTACTCGAAGGCCCTCGACCTGCACGGCTTCGACTCCGGCTCACTCAAGGGCCGCATCGCACTGTATATGTCGCTTGGTGAGTACAAGCAGGCGCTGGAGGACTGCGACTGGCTCCTCAAACACGAAGTAACGACGTCGAACAAGGTGCTGCGGGCCAGGGTGCTGTTCAAGATGGGCGAGCGGGAGAAGGCGCGCGAATACCTCGACGAGGCCATCAAAGAGAGGAAGACGAGCCAGGCCTGCCAGGCGCGGGCAGAGGTCCTGTTGGAACTCGGCGAGACGGAGGGCGCGTACTGGGACTTGGTCGCCGTCAGCCGGCTGAACGTGATCGACGCAGAGCCGGTCCTCGCGTTGGGTGACTTTTTCCTTTTCCACGCGCCGGACCTTCGCCAGGCGGTTTCATATTACACTGCCGCCATCAAGGAGTACTCAGACCCGCCGATCGCGCGGCTCCGGCGCGGCATGGCGTTCGCCGCCCTCGAGCCGCCCCTGTTCTTCGACAAAGCACTAGAGGACTTCTCTGCCTACATCACGGTCAGGCCGGACGACCCGGAAGGCTATGGCGAGCGCGCGAAGCTCTACCTGAGTATGGACGAGCGTGCGAAGGCCCTCGCCGACATCCGTAAGGCACTCGACCTCGACCCCGAGAACGAGACATACACGAAGACGCTCGAAGCGATCACGGCCGGACGGAACGCCCCCGGCCCTGACGACGGAAAGGAGTCAACCGACTCCGAGGAGGAGGACCAATGAACAAGGCACTGGGAGCGGTTTTCGCCGCCGTGTTCCTTTTCAGCGTGGTGCAGGACGCCCGCGCTCTTGACGTGGCGGCAACCCTCACCGAGGCGTTCGCCCTTCTCGCCAAGGGCGACTCCGACGCTGCGCTCCGGGCCGCCGACGCCGCGCTCAAGGCTGCGCCAACGGACCCGGAGGCGTACCACTGCCGGTTCCGCGTGTATCTGGCGCGGGCCCAGGACGAGGAGGCGCTGGCCGACATCAATCGCGCGATCGAACTGCAAGCAGCGTCCGCCAAGTACCTCGCCGCCCGCGCGGAGTTGCGCCTGGCCAAGCAGGAATATGACGCGGCCACAAAGGACCTGGACGCCGCCCTCGCGGCGGACGAGACCTACGCCGCGGCCGTGCGCCTGCGCGCCGAGCTGAGGCTGCGCCAGGGCCGGCCCGACCTTGCCCTCGAGGACGCGGAGCGGGCCGTCCGGCTGGCCCCCGACGACGCAGCCGCTTACCTTGTCCGGGGCGATGCGCTTGCGGCGACCCGCCGGTACAAGGATGCCCGCGCCGATTACGTCAAGGCCACCGACCTCGACCCGGGCAACGCGAAGGCGTGGCACAGCCTCGGGCGCCACGACTTCCTGCAGGCCAACGCGTACGCACGCGCCATCAAATCGCTCGACAAGGCGATCGCCCTCGACCCGGATGCCGCCCCCGCCTATGTCGTGAGAGCCAAGGCGAAGCTTGCCGCGGGAGGAAGCTCGAACCGGGCGGCCGCGCTCGAAGACCTCGCGGCGGCCATTCGGCTCGATCCCGCCTCCGCCGAAGCCCACTACGTTCGCGCCGGCGCCGCGCGTGCCGCTGAGGACTACGCCGCCGCCGTAGCCGATCTTCGCAAAGCATTGGCTCTCGAGCCGAAAAACGCCGGGTACCGCGCGCTGTGGAACACCATCTACGGCGAGGACAGCGAACGGCTGATGGCCGAGGCGGAAAAGCTCCTCAACGACGGCAAGTATGCCGCGGCCGCCGGCCGGGTGCGCAAGGCGCTCGAGATTGACCCCCGGAGCGGCCCCCTGAACGAGGCGTTGCGCATCATCGAACGGCACCGCGAGAAGCGCGGGAAGTAACGCACCCGACTGCCGCGACCGGAGCTAACGTGGGGGCCCCTCCTCGGGCGGTTGGAGCTCGACGAGCTTTCTCACGGCGTGGTCGTAGTAGGGCGTGCCCTTGTAGTTGTCGCGCACCTCCTCGAGCATCCGGATCCCCTCGGCCCGCTTGTACTGCTCGATGAGCTGGAGCGCCATCCAGTACTTGTCGTCGCCCGCCTTGAGCTTCCTCAGGTACTTAATCTTCTTTTCCGCTTCACCGCGCTTCTTCTCGATGTGGTCGCGCACGAAGACAAGCGTGCGCATGGCCTCGTGGAAATTGTAGTTGACGCGTTTGCGGGACGCGGCCTCGAACTGGTAGCTCTTGATCTTCGCCAGCTCATCGGCGACGCGGAAGAGCTGCGAGGGGAGGGTCTCGCTCCTGTAAAGCTCGAACTCGAACCCGATCTTCGCGTCGCGATTGGAGACATCCTCGAATTGCTTCCACGCCTCGTCGTACTTGCGCTGGCCGATGAGCTGCTTGGCCCCTTCGTACTGCTGCCGGTTGCCCGCCTCGCCTGCCTGGCGCCGCATCTCGCTTTCCTGCAGCCGGTTCTCCGCCTCATGCGCCTCTTCCTCTTGCCGGGTCTTGCTCTTGCGGCAGCCGAAGGCGAAAAGCAGAACGACGCCGAGGACGCCGACCACCAAGCCGTGTCCTGTCCGTATCCACGCGCTTCTCATGATCTCACCCAGCCTTACGTTTGCACCGTTGCCTCAGCGTAGCAGACAAGACATCCCCGTTCAAGTTATTTGCCCCGCGCGCCTACTCCGCCCCCAGATCCGAAAGCGCCTCGGCATCCTCCGGGATGCTCAGGAGCCGTTCTGCTTTCTCGCGGCAGACAGGGCAAAGGATCTGGTCGCCGCTGCTCATCGAATGTGGCGTGACCGGGAAGATGGCGCCACAGTCCGGGTGCGTGCACTGGAAGGCGATGTAGGCGATTCTCTTCCCGCACCTCGGGCACTCGTACGGCCCGCCGCCCTTGCCGCGGGCGAACGTGACTTCAAACACGTTGTGGCAAAGCGGGTCCCCGCAGACGACGACTTCGGTCACTTCCTGCGGCGGCTGCTGAATGATCCGCGTGTACACGAGATACCCGGCAAGAACAAAAGCAAGGACCATGAAAACCGTGACGACGGAACCGCGGCGTGCCATGTGCTGCACTCCCTACGACGTGGCGCCCTGTGAGGCCTGGCCCTTCGTATAGCTGAGCAGCCCGCCCGCGAGGATGATGTCCGCCTCGCGCCGCGTCAGCGGCAAACGCACATCGAGGGTCTCGCCCTTCGTGAGGTTGCGGACCGTGAGCGCGCCCCGGTTTGCCTTGAGCGAGGCAACCACGTCGGTGATCTCCAGCCGGTCGGCCTGCTCGATGCGGCCGTAATCCGCTTCGTTCGAAAACTCCATCGGCAGGATGCCGAAGTTGATCAGGTTCGCGCGATGGATCCGCGCGAAGCCCTTTGTAAACACGCCTTGCACCCCCAGCGACATCGGCGCAAGCGCAGCGTGCTCCCGGCTCGAGCCCTGGCCGTAGTTCAGGCCGCCCACGATGAAGCCGCCGCCCGCCTTGCGGGCACGCTCCGCAAACGTCGCATCCACCGTGGTGAACACGTAGTTGGAAATCGCCGGAATGTTCGACCGCAGCGGAAGGATCTTCGCGCCCGCAGGCATGATGTGGTCGGTCGTGATGTTGTCCTCGACCTTGAGCAGGACCTCGCCGCTGACCGTATCGGCCACCGGCCCGCGCGTCGGGCACGGCTTGATATTCGGCCCGCGGACGATCTCGACGCTGTCCGGATCGTCACTCGGCACGAGCACAAGGCTGTCGTCAACGAGGAACTCGCCGGGCTCCTCGATCACGGGCGGCTCGCCAAGCTCGCGCGGGTCGGCGATCTCGCCCCTCAGCGCAGCGGCGGCGCAGACTTCCGGGCTGCACAAGTACGCTTGCACGCTCGGGCTGCCGGCGCGGCCGCGGAAGTTGCGGTTGAACGAGCGCAGCGTCACGCTGTCCGTCGGCGGCGTTTGGCCCATCCCGATGCACGGGCCGCACGCGGACTCGAGGATCCTCGCGCCCGCCGCGATCAGGTCCGCAAGACCGCCCGCACGGGCGATCATCTCGAACACCTGCTTCGAGCCCGGCGACACCGTCATGCTCACGCGCGGGTGCACCGTCTTGCCCTTGAGGATTCCCGCCACGGTCATCAGGTCGCGGTACGACGAGTTCGTGCAACTGCCCACGCACACCTGCAGGCACTCCGTGCCGGCCGCCTCGCGCACCGGAACAACGCTGTCCGGGCTGTGCGGCTGCGCGATGAGCGGCTCGAGCGTGGCGAGGTCGATCGTCAGCTCCTCGTCGTACGTCGCATCCGGATCCGGCCCCAGCGGCGCCCAGTCGGCCTCTCGCTTCTGCGCGCGCATGAAGTCCCGTGTCCGTTCGTCGCTCGGGAAAACCGAGCTCGTCGCGCCCAGCTCGGCGCCCATATTCGTGATCGTCGCCCGTTGCGGCACGCTCAAGGTCGCCACGCCCGGGCCGGTGTACTCCATCACTTTGCCCACGCCGCCCTTGACCGTCAGCCGCCGCAGCACTTCGAGGATCACGTCCTTCGCGGTGACCCACGGCTGCAGCTCGCCCGTGAGCTGCACACGCACCACTTTGGGCATCGCCAGGTGGAACGCGCCGCCCCCCATCGCCACCGCGACCTCGAGGCCGCCCGCGCCGATGGCCAGCATCCCCAGCCCGCCGCCCGTGGGCGTATGGCTGTCCGAGCCGAGCAGTGTCTTGCCCGGAATGCCGAATCGCTCGAGATGCACCTGGTGGCAGATCCCGTTGCCGGGCCGGGAAAACAAGATGCCGTACTTGGCGGCGATGGACTGAAGGTAGCGGTGGTCGTCCGCGTTCTCCGTGCCCGACTGCAGCGTGTTGTGGTCCACGTAGCTGACCGAGAGCTCGGTCCGCACCCGCGGAATGCCCATCGCCTCGAACTGCAAGTACGCCATCGTGCCCGTGGCGTCCTGGGTGAGCGTCTGGTCAATGCGGATGGCGATCGGCTCGCCCGGCGCCATCTCGCCGGCGACGAGATGGCGTTCAATGATTGTGCGGGTGAGGTTCTGGCCCATCGTTTCCCCTCCTTTCTTCTTGGTCCGCGCCAAGCAAGAAAGGCGGCCCGATCGCCTCAGGCCGCCCCAAAAAGCCATACCCCGGCGAAACGCCTACGACTCCTCGTACTTGATGACGTCCTCGGGGCAGTCCTCGGCGGACTCTTTGATCGCGTCCTCGTTGGCCGCCAGGTCGGCGCCCGCGATCACCTTCGCCGTGTCGGCATCCTCGTCGAGCTCGAACACGTCGGGGCAGGTGTCCGAGCACAGGCCGCACACCGAGCACCCCTCTTCGATCCATACGCGCGTGATAGGCATCTCGTCTGGTCCTCCCCGAAAAACGGTGTTTCGACTTCGCCGCGGCCCCGGCCGCAGCGCCGATGCGGGCCGCATCCTACCAAGAGCCGGCGCGCCGGAAAAGCAGAATTTTCCCCCAGACGGGCGGGAGCCGCAGACCCATGTCAATACTTGCGCAGGATGCCGATGACGATCCCCTGGATCTGCAGGCTCTCCTCATTCTTGTCCACGTAGATGGGCTTCACGTCCGGGTTCGCCGGCTGGAGCCGGATCCGCGTGCCCTCGTCGAAGTACTTCTTCAGCGTCACGTCCGTCCCGTTCAGCAGCGCCACCACCGTCTGCCCGTTCTCGGCCGTCTGCCGCTCCTCGATGATCACAAAGTCCCCGTCCCGGATGTGCTCCTCGATCATCGAGTTCCCGCGCACCTTCAGCACGTAGGTGCGGCCGGGCCCGAGCAGCTCCTCGGGAAGCTCGATCTTCTCCTCCTCGCTGATCGCCTCGATCGGCTCGCCCGCGGCGATCGTGCCCACGAGCGGCACCCGTACCACCCCGCCGCGATTGAAATCCGTCGTCGGCACCAGCTCGATCGAACGGCTCTGGTTCGGCTCGCGCCGGATGACCCTCTTGCGCTCGAGCGTCAGCAGGTGCTTGTGCACCGTCGCAAGCGAGCCGAGACCGAAATGCTCCCGGATCTCGTCGATGCTCGGCGCGTACCCGTAGGTCTCGATGTACTCGGTGAGGTAATCGAGGACTTCCTTCTGCCGCTTGGTCAGGTACATGGTTCTACCACCTTCAAGCCCATTCGTGGTTCAATCCGTACTCTCTTCGATGTCACTAGGCGAAAATCCAGCGAACGTCAAGGGAAAAATCTTGCGGTTTTTGCCTTTTCTTTGATAGTCTCCAAAAGCAGATACAGGGAAGGGAACTGCCGTGAAAACGCCCTCACCACGCGCGCCGATCCTTCGGTCCTCCGGCCTGCTTGCCCTCTGCCTGCTCGCGGCGTCCGGCTGCTCGAAGACACCGCCGGCTACACCCTCGAAGTACATGGGCGAGGGCGACGACGCGATCTCCAAGGGCCGGGTACGCAAGGCCATCGTCTGCTTCGAAAAGGAAATCGAGCTCAACCCCAAGAACCCTGCTCCCCACCTGAAACTCGCGCTCATCTACGAGCACGTGCGGCCCGAGCCGGCCAAGGAAAAGTACTACTATGACCAGTACTTTGCCCTGGAGACGAACGAGGCCAAGCGAGCGCGCGTCAAACGCTGGCGCGAAGACTCGCACGACACGGCCCCGTTCGTGGGAACGTTACTCCAACCGCTCGGCCCGGCTAATGGCGAGGCTTCGGACAACGGTCTCGTCGAGGAGCTCGAGGACATACGCGGCAAGCTGAAACAGGCCTCCCGGGCGAACGACGAGTTCGCGAAAAGAATCATCGAGCTCGAAGGCCTCCAGGAGAACGCCCGAACAAGCCAGGAAGCCGCCGACCTTCTCACGAAGGAGCGCGACGCGCTCAAGAAAACCGTGCAGGACCAGGCCGAATCGCTTGCGTCGCTCAAGAAGGCCTTCGAGGAATTGGAGGCGAGCTACAGGGGACTCGCCAACAAATCCGCCGACAACATCGCCCGGCTCGAGAGCGCCGTCGCCGCCCTGGAGGCGCGCAACAAGGACCTCGAGGAGGAACGGAGCAGCGCCGGGCGGGGCTCGCTCTCGAAGAAGCTCGACGAGGCGCGCAAGGCGCTGAAAACGGCCGAGACCAAGAACGCCGACTACGCCCGGCAGGTGAAGGCGCTCGAGGCGACCGTCGCACGACTCGAAGCCGCTGCCGACGCCACCAGCACAGGCAGTGAGCGCCGCACTGTGACTCACGTGGTCGAGGAGGGCGAGACCCTGAGGCTGATCGCCCTCAAGTACTACGGCTCGAAAGAACGCTGGAAGGACATCTACGAGGCCAACCGGAGCTCGATCCCTGACCCGAACACAATCAAGGCGGGCCAGAAACTCGTCATCCCGCTTGGCAACTCGCGATGACGCGACTGCGACCACAGCCCCTTCGTGCACGAGCGTATCGGCTCGTGCCGTGCGTGATTGTGCTGTGCGCGCTCCTTGCCCCGGGCTGCGGACGGTCCCGGGAGGACACCCACGGCGTACACATGCAGCGCGGCGTCGAAGCCTACACGCGCGGCGACTACAAGCGGGCGCTCTCCGCTTTCGAGAAGGCCCTCCAGTTCAACAAGAACGACCCCCAGGCCTACCTCTTCATCGCCGAGCTCTACGACGATTACCTCGGCAACAAGCTGGAGGCCATCGCCTTCTACAGGGAGTTCCTCAAGCGGAGCCAGGACGAGAAGCTCAACGCCCGCGTCAGGCAATGGATCGCCGAGGCCGAAGCGGACGTGGCAGGCGAAACACCCGGGACCGACCTCGTGATGCCCGAAGACCCGGAGACCGAGCTCAAGGAACTCCGCACCAAGCATGCCCGGACCCTCATCCTGCTGGACAAGTACCGCGCCCGCGTGGGAGAGCTCGAGGCCGCGCCGGCAGCGCCCGGGCGCGCGCAGCGCCTCCCGTGGCTCATCGCTGCCGCCCTCAGCGTGACCGCCGCCGCCGTGGTGCTGGTGGCCCGAATGGGGTGGGTGCCGCGGCGCAAACGAGTCGTTCGAGAGCCCGCCCCGACCCCGGAACTGGACCAGCGGCTGATCCTGGGCCGCTATTTCTGGGTCGAGAATGAATTCAACCTCGGCACCGTCGCCATCGCCCAGGAAGACGGCAAGATCAGGGTCGAGTCCACCTCCCTCTCGACGAATGCGCGCTCGGTCGGCTACGGCTCCCTCGAGAAAGACGCCCTCAAGGTCGAGCTCGCCGACGACACCGGCCTGACCGCACCAACCACGTTCCGGTTCTCGCCCGACGGAATGAGCTTCACCGCCGAGTGGACCGACGACCTGGGGCCGGGCATGGCCATCGGCGTCCGGGAACGGTAATACCCGCCTGGGAACGAGAGCGCCCACCGAGGTGTCTCAACAGATGAGGGAACGCGAGTCTGAATAAGGCATTCCCCGAGACCGTCTGTTCAAAGGGAAAGCCTGGACACTAGGGAGAGATATGATGGCGCGCGCATTCCGCTTCGTTCTTCTCGTGTCGGCATTCACGCTGGCGACCTTCGCTTCGGCGGCCTCGGCCGGCCAGGTCCACCCGACCGAACGCGACGAGATCCTCGAGATGATCAACGCCCTTGGCTCGGCCAGCGAGGACCGGGTCGAGGCGGCCCACGAGGGCCTCCTGGACAAGGGGGACGCGGCGGTCCCGTTTCTGCTCGACGCGCTCAAGCTGTCGCGTTCCGAGGCCATACGAATGGAAGCGGCCACGCTCCTGGGCGAGGCCCGCGACGACACGGCCCTGACCCCCCTGTTCGTCGCCTCGCAGATTGACCCGAGTCCCCGCGTCCGGATGGCCGCGCAGCTCGGCCTCGGACGCCTCGTCGCTGACCTCAATGACCGCCGCATCGCGGATACCCGCAGGCGCGACTACGAGAAGGTCACCCGCGAGGTCATCATCGCGTTCAAGAAACGCCTCAAGAGCGATCCCGATAAGCGTGTCCGGATTCAGGCTGCGCGCAGCCTCGGCACCTACGGCGCCGAAACGGACCTCGACCTGCTCTACGACCGCGCCGAGCGCGATAAGGTCTCCCAGGTGCGCGTGGCCTGCTACGAAGCGATCCGCCGGCTCACGTACCCCATCGTTCTTGCCCGCGACTTCCAGGCCCTGAGCCGCGACCCGGCCAAGCGCCCGCGCAACCCGATCGCAGTGCTCACCACGAAACGGATGACCCGCAGCCTCTTCGACGAGAAGGATGCCGACGTCCGGGTGGCCATCGTCGAGAACCTCACCGAGTGCGTTTACCCGATCTTCCTGCTCGGCGAGCGGCGTTTCAGGCGCGGCGGCGCGCTCTTTGACGACCACCGCTGGATGATCGAGGAAGTCACCGACCAGTTCAGCCGTGACCTCGACAAGGGGGAGGACTCCGACGTCAAGCGCGCCGAGATCGCCGCCCTCATCCGCCTCCTCTCCGCCTACTACCGTGTCGGCGACGTTGACCTCCAGGACGAGATCCGCCGCCGCATCACAAGCGAGTTCCGAAGACGCTACTTCGTCAACACGAGCGATTACAGGGGCATTCTCATCCGCGTGCGCTTCGACCGCCACTACCGCACGAGCCCGCCCAAGAACGACAGGATCGCCGAGCGGGTCTCCAAGGTCATGAAGGACCTGTTCCTCGAGGAGGCCGACTGGCGCGTCCGACAGCTCGCCGTTGAAGCGTTGGGCCTCTTCGGCGACATGAGCGACTCGATCACCATCGTCAAGGGCCTCCGCTCGGAGCGCAACAACGACGTGTGGGAGACGGCCATCCACGCGCTCGGCCTGCTCGACAAGAATTCCTCAGCCACGTACCTGCTCACGCTCTACAGCAACCCCAAGGTGCCCACCCGCCTCCGGGCGGCCGCCGCGCGCTCGATCGGCCTGATCCACTATCCGCGCGAGACCCGTCAGCTTGCCGCCCGGCTCAGCCAGGAACCCAGCCTCGAAGTGGGCCTGGCCGTCATCGAGGCCCTGAGCTACAACCGCGACACCGCGACGGCCCGCGTGCTCTTCGACCAGCTCCGCCACAGCAACCCGGAGGTGCGCGCCGCCGCGCTTGTCTCGCTGAGGTACAATCCCTACGACGGCTCGGCCGCCGCCATTCAATCGCTGCTGCTCGCAGACCCCGACCCCGCCGTGCGCGCCGCGGCGGCCGCCACGCTCGCGACCGTCGCCAAGGCGCAGGCCGTCCCCACTCTTGCCCGCGCCGTCAGCGACGAAAGCGCCACGGTCCGGCGGGCCGCCGTCGTCGAGCTCGGACTGCTCAAGGCCGTCAGCGCCGTGGACGCCCTCATCGCCGCGGCCACCGGCGACCCGGACCCCGAGGTTCGCATCGAGGCCGCCGCCTCTCTCGGCCAGATCCGCGACCAGAAAGCCATCGAGCCACTCGTGCGCCGCGTCCAGACTGAGCGGCAAGCCGATAACCGGCGCGCCATCTACGAGGCGCTGCTGGCCATCAGGGCGCCGAACACCGTCATCGTCTCGATCTGGGGCAAGCTCCCGCAGCTCAAGAAAGACAACCCCGTCGTCTACGACGAACTCCAGGTGCTCCTTGCCTACCTGCAAGAGCAGAAACGCGGCCGCTCCGTGAAGCTCCCCGGCTAAAAAATAGGGACAGTCACCTATTTTTCCTCAAGCCCTGCTGCCGGCGAGTTACATCCTGAGACCTTGACCGCAGTAAAGCGCGTCCGTATCACCAAGAAAAATGGGTGACTGTCCCTGTTTTCTTGGTAGAGTCCTGCACATGCTCATCCGCGGCGACACGCAACTGACCGGCCTGTTCGGCTTCCCCGTCAGGCACACCGCCTCGCCCCCGATGCAGAACGCGGGCTTCGAAGCCCTCGGCCTGCCGTGGGTCTATCTCCCGCTCGAGGTTCGGCCCGAGCGCCTGGCCGACGCGGTGCGCGGGACCGTCGCGCTCGGCTTCCGGGGCTTCAACCTCACCATTCCGCACAAGCAGGCCGTGATGGAGCTGCTCGACGAGATCTCCGGCGAGGCCGCCCTGATCGGCGCGGTCAACACCGTGCAGATCACCGACGACGGCGCCTGCCACGGCATCAATACCGACGGCCGCGGCTTTGTCCGCAGCCTCCGAACCGACGCCGGCATCGATCCCGCAGGCGCGACCTGCTTCGTGATGGGCGCGGGCGGCGCCGGGCGCGCCGTCGCAACGCAGCTCGCCCTCGACGGTGCCGCCGGCCTCCTCGTGTGCGACGTGGACGCACCGCGTGCCGAGGCGCTTGCGCGAAGTATCGAGTCGAAGACGCCCTGCGCAGGCGTCGAGCTGGTACCGAGCGGGGACAAAGCCGTGGGCAAGGCGCTTGCACGTGCCGACGTCTTCATCGACGCCACGCCGCTCGGCATGCACGAGGGTGACCCGCCGAGCATCAACACTGCGCATCTTCGGCCAGAGACCCTCGTCGTGGACCTCGCCTACAATCCGCCGGAGACCCGGCTGCTCTCCGAAGCCAAAGCTCGGGGCTGCCGCACGCTCAACGGGCTCGGCATGCTCCTGTTCCAGGGCGTCGAGGCGTTCGAGCTCTGGACCGGACGCGACGCCCCCGTCGAAGCGATGCGCCGCGCGCTCCATCAAGCCATTTACGCCACGGAGGCACGCTGATGCCGCTCGAGACCTTCCTCATCATTGTGGCGTTCGTCTTCGGCTGCGTCTGGGGCAGCTTTTTCAACGTCGCCATTTACCGGCTGCCGCGCCAGATGTCGGTCATCAAGCCCGGCTCGCACTGCTTCTCGTGCGACGCGCCGATCGCATGGTACGACAACATCCCGCTCATAAGCTGGCTCGTCCTGCGGGGCAAGTGCCGCCACTGCGGCGCGCCGTTCTCGTTCCGCTACTTCGTCGTCGAGCTGGTCAGCGGCCTGCTGTTCATGTGCGTCATGATGAAGTACGTCAACATCATCACGTGGAAAGGGCACGCGTTCCCCGCCGTCGTGGCCGTCGTTTTGCACTGGCTGATGGCCGGCGGCTTCGTCGTCCTCACGTTCATAGACCTCGACCACAAGATCATCCCCGACGGCGTGACGCTTCCCGGCATGGCCCTTGGCCTGATCGCCTCGTTCGCGATCCCGACCCTCGTGGCCCGGTATCCGCCCAATCCGCCGGACACCTCACACTGGCAAGGCCTGCTGCAGGGCGTGATCGGCCTCGCCGTGGGCGGCGGCATCATCTACGTGATCGCCGTCGTCGGCAAGGCCGTGTTCAAGAAGGAGGCGATGGGCGGCGGCGACCTCAAGCTGATGGCCATGATCGGCGCCTTCATGGGCTGGCAACTCGTCCTGCTTGTGCTGCTTCTTTCCGCGTTCTCCGGCGCGATTGTGGGGGTCACGCTGATCGTCGTCGGCCAGGTCCGAGGCGCCAAGCTCATCAAACCGCTCAAGCACATCGTAAACAACGACCCCGATGAGCGGGCGCGCGAGAAGGCACAGAAACAGATTGACGAGATCGTCGAGAACCAAACCGCGTGGTCAAGCCAGATCCCGTTCGGCCCGTACATCGTGCTCGGTGCGCTCATCGCCTTCTTCTTCGGCCCGGACCTCATCGACTGGTACTTCCACCTCTTTCACCGCGCTCCCGACGCGATCACGCGTCTGTTCTAAGCCGCCGGGTGCTTTGTATTGGCTGGGGGGAGTCAGGCCGAGTTGGGGGCGGAAGAGACAGACGATCTACAGGAGGACCCGTCGTGTGTTTCAAAGACAGGTTCCTGTCACTGCTCATCCCAGGAGCTTTGGCTGTGAGCATTTCAACAACGGCCGTCGCTGCGGCGACGCCCGATGAGATGGCACGAAAGGATGAATGGCTCAGGCAAAACCTGCTGTCGCGGCAGGCCGGACTTCCCTTTTCGTTCACGTACGACGGCCAGTCGTCTGCGGCCCTGCTGCCGTCTTGGGAACGCAAGGTCACAGAAAAGAAACTCGACAAGAATCGCACGGAACACGTGCTGACCTGGAATCATCCTGAGTCCGGGCTGGAGGTCCGCTGCCGGGCCGTCGAGTACCCGGACTTCCCCGTCGTCGAGTGGACGGTGTCCCTTCGCAACGCAGGTAAGAAGAATACGCCGCTCATCGAGGCCATA